>CADBWP010000031.1 GCA_902798365.1 uncultured Ruminococcus sp. | reverse complement strand
ACAAGGATGAAAATTGATAAATGCAGGAGTTAAGGAAGGAGCATGAACAACAGAATCATCGGAACTTTAATATTGCTGACGGCTGTAACTGCTGTTCAGGGTTGCAACAGGGAATACGATCAGAAAAGCCTGGTACCGGGCGTGTATGAGGCAAGAAGTACTCCGGATAAAGATGGCGGATACAGTATAGCAAAAATTACTGTTAAGAACCGTCGTATTGCCGCTGTGGATTATCATACCTATACTGCTGACGGAAAACTGAAGGATGCTGATTACGGTAAGGTAAACGGCGAGATTGTCAGTCAGGAGGATTATAAAAAAGCGCAGCATGCGGTTGCGGCTCAGCAGAAGTATGCAGATCAGCTTCTTGAGGTTCAGAATATAAATTTTGTTGACGGAATTACCGGCGCATCAATCATGTATGATCAGTTCAATGAAACTGTCCGTGCCGCACTGGATCAGGCGGAAAGAAAATATTCGCTTGGTGATTTGAAGGACGGCACCTATACCGGCAAATCCGGAGATGCCAATTCGCATCACGGCGATTATGCAACCGTAAAGGTTACCTTAAAAGATCACAGAATAACCGATGTGGTTTTTGACGCCTATACCCCCGAGATGAAGCGCGCACGCCACAACCATATCATAACAGGCCTGCCCGACACCTACGGCAGGGGCAGAATTGTGGGCGACTACCGCCGAGTTGCGCTGTACGGTCTTGATTTTCTCACGCAGATGAAAGAGAAAGACCTGTTTTACTGCGGCGGCAGAAACATGAGCATAGAGCACATCAGGCTGAGAGAAGAGATAGCCGAGCAGATACGCGCCCTTAAGGGCATGAAAAAAATGGCGGAGATATACGGCTACGACATTTCAAAGCCCGCCCAAAACGCGCGTGAGGCCGTTCAATGGCTGTACTTCGGCTACCTTGCCGCCATAAAGACGCAGAACGGCGCGGCAATGAGCGTGGGCAGGATCTCTACCTTCCTCGACATTTACATAAACCGCGATCTTAATGAGGGCACCCTGACCGAGAGCGAGGCGCAGGAGCTTATCGACCATCTTGTGATGAAGTTCCGCATGGTCAAGTTTGCTCGTATTCCCAGCTACAACGAGCTTTTCTCGGGCGATCCCATTTGGGCGACGCTCGAAATGGCGGGCATAGGCATGGACGGCAGGCACATGGTCACCAAAAACGACTTCCGCTTTTTGCACACCCTTGAAAACATGGGACCGTCTCCCGAGCCGAACCTTACGGTGCTCTACTCGTCAAGACTGCCCGAGACCTTCAAAAAATACGCGGCTAAAATATCCGTCAAAACCTCGTCCATTCAGTATGAAAACGACTGCGTTATGCGTCCCGTGTGGGGCGACGACTACAGCATATGCTGCTGCGTATCCGCCACACAGACGGGCAAGGAGATACAGTTCTTCGGCGCGCGTGCAAACCTTGCCAAGTGCCTGGGCTATGCCCTGAACGGCGGCGTTGACCTTAAGACCCGCGAGCAGGTGGGTCCCGAGATAACCCCCGTAACGAGTGAATATCTCGATTATGACGAGGTCATGCACAAGTTCAACGCCATGATGAGCTGGCTTGTTGAGCTTTATGTAAATACGCTGAATCTTATACACTACATGCACGACAAGTATTACTACGAGGCGGCGGAGATGGCGCTTATCGACACCTACACCCGTCGCACCTTTGCGACCGGCATCGCGGGCTTCTCGCATGTTGTGGATTCGCTCAGCGCGATAAAATACGCCAAGGTTAAGCCCATACGCGACGACGACGGTCTTATTGTGGATTACGAGATAGAAGGCGATTTTCCTCGCTACGGCAACGACGACGAGCGTGCCGACAAAATAGCTATCTGGCTTTTGAAGGCGTTTATGAAGAAGGTGCGCGAGCACCACACCTACCGCGACTCGGAACCCACCACCTCTATCCTCACCATAACCTCCAACGTTGTATATGGCAAGGCAACGGGAGCCACTCCCGACGGAAGAAAGGCGGGCGCTCCCTTTGCACCCGGCGCAAACCCGGCTTACGGCGCCGAGAAAAACGGTCTGCTGGCGTCGCTCAACTCTGTGGCAAAGCTGCCCTATGAGTATGCGCTGGACGGCATTTCAAACACCCAGACTATAAGCCCCGACGCCCTTGGTCACACGGACGAGGAAAGGGTGTCAAACCTCATGCATATTCTCGACGGCTACTTTGACAAGGGCGCGCACCACCTGAACGTGAATGTGTTCGGCGTTGACAAGCTGCTCGACTGCATGGAGCACCCCGAAAAGCCGGAGTACGCAAACTTTACCATTCGCGTGTCGGGCTACGCGGTCAAGTTTATCGACCTTACCCGAGAACAACAGCTGGACGTTATAGCCAGAAGCGAGCACAAAACCTTATGACGCCGGCGGGCGCTCTCTTCCGCCTATCACAACTGCGTTGATAACGATAACCGTGCAAAACGGCGGGATCAAGCTGTTTCCTATTAATCAATAAACGAGCAGACAGGCTTTATCATCGAACCTGTCTGCCCTTTTTTTGCCGTGCGGAACGAATCAAACCGCACAGCCCCGATATTCTATTGTGTGGAGATTATTCTCTCATCTTCTTCACCTTTTGCGACAGCGCCTCAAGCTCTTCCTTTGAGAGCTCGGGCAGGCGTTCCAGATCGTCAACGAATTTTCTGACGCTTTCGTCGGCGCGGAACCTCGCCAAATCGGTGAAAAAGCTTGTGATGACCGCGGTAAAAATCGCTATTACTCCAATGGAATAAACAGTAAGCACAACGATGATTATTCTGCCTACAATGCCTGTCGCCACAAGGTCGCCGTAGCCGATAGAGGTGGCGGAGGCAAAGCAAAACCACAGCGCGTCGCGGTAGCTTTTTATGCCCGGCTCAAATATCCATATGGGAACGGCGGACAGCAAAAACCAAATAATATATGCTCCGATGATCTTGTCCGCTCCGGCGGTTTTGAATGCTTTTTTCAGCATTCTTCGCTTTTGTTTGTTTTTTAACATGTCACATATCCTTTTTGCCGGGAAGAAGCCGCATTATTCCATGCCAACCGTATTACAGCAGCTTGGTGGTCGTGTAGTATTTTGCGTGGTTTTCGCTGAGATACCACGAGGACTCTACCGCCTTTTGCTGTGAATCGCACTCGCCGTTTGTGGAGGCATATGCGCCCTTGCTGAACACAAATATATCTCCCTGCATATAAACGTAATCTTCAACCGAGAATTCCATAGAGATATAGTAATTCTGCGTGGAGTTATACACTATCGCAACAATGCGGCGTGTTTTTGTGGGATCGTCCTTGTCGCAGGCGTAGTACAGCTCCTTGACCTCAGTCTTGTCGTCCTCCTTGGCGTGCCAGTCGTATGTGGGCTTTGACTCTATCGCCTGCTTTATCTCTGTTGCGTGAGTCTTGGCTGTGTTTGCATCAACGGGCACGGGAGCGACTATCTTGTACTCAACGGGGTCGCCCAAGAGCTTGAACATCAGCGTGTCGGTGTAGTAGCCGTTGCAGTCGTCGTCATAGGACAGGGTGACGGTGTCGCCGTCCGAAAGCTGATATGACTTGTCAAACTCAACATAGAACTCGCCTATTAACTCCTCGGATGAGTCGAACACCTTGATGTAGCTGTCGTACTTTGAATCCTTTTCAAGCAAATAGTCGCCCATGGTCATGCTGAACTCCTCGACATAAACCGACATATCCTTGTCGCTGCCGGAGGTGACTATCATTTCGGGATGCTCCTTGACGTGACCGAGGAAGTCGATCTCGATAAGATCCTTGACCTCAATGCCTCTTTCGGTGGCATAGTCGCCCACCTTGAGTTCCACGGTCTTGGCGGATTCGTCAAAGCCGATTCCGGCGTAGCTTGTTGCGGCGTCGATTATCGACTTGTCGCTTGAGCTTGCAGGCCATGCAATGGTTACAACATAAACGTCGTCTTTGGCGGCTTTTCTGAATTCAACGTGGTGATTGTTTTTGGACGCCTCTTCGTCGCTGCCCTTTTTTGAACAGCTGAGCTCGAGCGAATTCATCACGGTCTTTGCCGCCTCAAGCTTTATGAGGTCGCTGTCCGACCAGTTTTTGTCCTTTTTGAGCTTGTCAAAATCAAAACAGATGTCGCCCGAAATTGAGCCGTCATACACGGTATCGGTGTCAAATGTCATGGTAATGTACTGTGACGGGTCTATGCGGTTCATCATGGGCAAAATGAACACAAACAGAGCCACAAGACCGGCGGCGATTACCACCGCGCCGATAGACGAGCAGATGATAGCCGTTTTGACGCCCTTTGACATCTTCTTTTTGGGCTGTTCGGGCTGCTGCTGATAAGGCGGATACTGCTGCGTATATGGTTGAGCAGGCTGCTGATACTGCCCAGCAGTCTGCTGATACTGCCGGGCAGGCTGCTGAACGGGCTGATACTGCTGCACGGGCTGCTGAGCCGACTCCTGCTGCGGCACGGGAGCTCCGCAGGACTGGCAGAACTTTTCGCCGGGATTCACGCTGCCTCCGCATCTTTCGCAAAACATAAATGATCTCTCCTTTTGTTATATTTTATATTTATTGTAATGCCTTTTTGCCGTTTTGTCAATCATCTGATGACGGTAACCGTGCAAAACGGCGGTATCGGGACATTTTCCGAAAAACAAAACGGGAATACAGGTCTTCTCCGCGATTGCCTGTATTCCCGTATATTATTCTTCGTTTTCGGTGAGCCTCATCACAACGGCGGTTATATCGTCGTCCTTTGTTTGAGCGCGTCGGCGCACCGCCTCCTGCACCACCGCCTGAGCAAGCTCCTGAGAGCTGCCCTCGTTCCATGTTCTTATAAGCCGTTCGAGCCAGCGCTCGTCGCCCGTAAGCACTCCGTCGGACACCATTACTATCATATCTCCTGCCGTAAGCTTTATTGTATCTGATGAAAACCTGATGTTGTTAAGGATTCCCGCGGGCAGAGACGGCATTTCTCTTGACGTCACCCTGCCGCGCTTTTTTATGTAAGCAGGTGCGGCTCCCGCCTTTTTGAGCGTCACCGTGCCGGCATAAAGATCGACCCCGGCAAGGTCAACGGTCGATAGCGACTCGTCCTCGCTTTTTATCATAAGCGCGGAATTTACGATTTGCAGCGCGCTGTCGGCAGAGAGCCCCGAGCGCAGCAGCCTGCCCATGACCGACACTGCCATGTTGCCGTCAACCGCGGCGCGGCCTCCCGTGCCCATGCCGTCGCACACAAGCGCATAGGTGGTGCCCATGCCGTCGTTGAAGTAATCTATGCAGTCGCCGCAAAGCCTGCCGCCGTCGGCAATGTGCTGGTCGCTTCCTATTTCAACGTCGTACAGCGGCATTTCGCAAAAGGCAAGGCGTATTCTGCCGCCCTGCTCACACACGGACGGAAGGTCAAAACGCCTGCCGCAGCAGCGCGACACCTCGCGCATAAGACCGCCGCGGCTCAGCTCGTCTGTGACTGTGCCTGCAAGGGTCAGCTCTACGGTCATTCTGCCGCCGCTGCCCAGCAGGCAGACACATTCGGCAACGTTGAGCCCTATGGCGGTGAGCGCGGAGATTACCCTTTGCGCGGCATCCTCGTCGCTTTTCATGGCGGAGCCGAACTCGTGCGAAAGATCGCGCAGAATATCGCTTACGCCTGCAAACTGCCCTGCAACAACTCCGCGAAGGTCGGAAATGCGGTTTTCCGCCTCGCGCGCCGCCAGCATACGCCCATAGGCTTGGGTCATGGCACAGGCTATCTCGCCCTTTTTGCAGCACGACTTTACAAACGCCGCCTCTACATCGCTGTCGTTTATTCTGCCCCGGCGTGAAAGAAGCTCCTCAAGGCGCATAAAATCGTCGCGCGTGACCCCGCCCTCGTGCTCGTAGCAATACATTTTAAGTCCGCAGCCGCTGCAAACCTCGCCTGCAACGCTTTCGCAGACCCGGGCAAAGGTAGGAGAGTACAGCTCGCCTAACTTTTGCGACACGTCCCTTACGTCGTTTTTGACGCCCGCGATCGCCTTTGAGGCAAAATCGAGCCGCATGACAATGTTGCGCCGCAGGGCTTCCGACAGCGAGGCGCTGTCGCTGCCGCCGAACACGGGCGAGATTATATTCCCGACCTCGGACGGCAAAACCATAAACACAAACACACCGATGAGCCCCTCGATAAGCACGGGAGCGAGAGCCGCCTCTCTGCCGAAGGCGAGGCTCATAAGCGCATCGGAAAGCAGAAACGCCGCCGCACAGCCTGCCTTTCCCACGGGCGCAAACAGCCCCGAGATAAGCCCGGCAAAGGCGTATGCGGCACAAATATAGCCCTGACCGTAATCTGCCAGCCCGAACGCCGCGCCTGCCGCGATGCCGCTTACGGCGCCGCCGTTCACTCCACCGTAACGCGCACAGAGCAGTATCGCCGCAACAGCCGCTATTCTGCCGGGCGAGATACCCTCAAACGAAAGGCTGCCCAGCGAGAGCAGCAGCACGCAGCCCGTAAGCACCGCGCCTGCGCTCTCCTGCCTTGAAAAAGCCGAAACGGGCTTGCGCGAAAGGGACAGTCTGAGCGTAGATTGCATAAAATACGCCGCCGCACCGGCAAGCACGGCCTCTGTTGCGCAGTCGGCAAAGGACGAGAGCGTGCCCGTACTGCCGAACAGCAGCGCCAGCCCCGAGGCGAGCACCGCTCCGAACGCCAGCAGCGGCGAGTAGATTTTGCTGCGGCGCACAACGTCTATGTCGCACAGCAGCCATCGCAGGGCGCCTATTGCCGCCAGCACCGCAAGATAGCGAAAGCTGCCGGAGGGCGCAAGCGTAACATAGCCGAGTGATGAGCCGGCTATCGCCCAGATCAGCCGCTTTTTTGGAGCCGCCGCCGCAAGCGAGGCTCCGAACGGCGCAAGGCTGCCCATGACCGTTCCGCGCGACGCCAAAAAGCCAAGCGCAAAAAACGCCGCGCCCTGCACCAGTCCCCTGTAATTACTTCTTTGCTCCGCGCGCACACGCGCCGCCTTTACACCTTCCATAGCTTCAACTTCCTTTGTTTGATATGCTATTATTATAGTTTGCCTGCCCCGATTGAAATGTCATTGTTTGTGTGAGCCTTTTTATATTCTTTTGCAGAAATTAAACCAAGCGTATTGAAACGCCGCCGCTTTTGAAGTATAATGTTCATATAAAGCTGAAAGGATTTTTTTCATGGTAATAATGTCGGTTGATTTGGGAAAAGCGAGAACGGGGCTTGCCGTGAGCGACAAAACGGAGTTTTTGGCGTCGCCGTATAAGGTGATTTTTGAAAAATCGCCCAACAAGCTGCCCGAAAAGGTCGCCGAGGCGGCGGCTGAGGCAGGCGCAGAGCTTATTGTGGTGGGGCTTCCGAAAAACATGGACGGCACCGAGGGCGAAAGCGCGCAAAACGCCCGCGCGTTCGCACAAAGGCTGAGCGAGCTTACGGGTGTTAAAACCGTTATGCAGGACGAGCGCGGCACCACGATAACCGCGCACAATTACCTCAACGACACAAACACGCGCGGCAAAAAGCGCAAGGAAACGGTTGACGCGGTGGCGGCGACGATAATTTTACAGAATTATTTAGACAGAGCCGACAGGTAGATCGCTGTTATTATTTGCAGTACTCTTCAAAGTATTCTGTCAAAAACACAATGGTCGGAAAAACAGGCTGTCGCAAATGCGAGGCTGTCTTTCCGACCGTTTTTTCATTTTTTAACAAACTCAGCCGACTATCCTCACGTTGGTTATCGGCACGGAAACGTATCTTACTCCGTTTTCGTCTGCCTTTATCACGCCCGCCATTTCTATTCTGGCGCCGTCTATGGGGTATTTTTCTATGTCATCTATGCCATCTATAACATAGGTGACGCCGATGCTCTGACCGTCGCCGTTGCTCTCCGTTACAGAGCCCTTGACGCTCATTTCGGAGCGGGTGGCGGTGCCCTCTATTTTGACCACCTTGCCGTCGCAGCCGCCCGCGAGCATTGCGTCGGCAAAGTTTTTCATGCCGTCGTAGTCGTCAAACTCAATGATAAAGTCGGGAGCGGAGAAGTCGTAGCCGCCGTCGTCCGTGCTTTGGGCATACACCTTGGTTTCGGAGGGCTGTGCCGTGGTATCTGCGGCAGATGCTGCGTCCGTGCCTGCGGAGCCGTTTCCGCCGCACGCCGCAAGAGCGCATGCCGCAAGGGCAAGAGCCGCCGCGACTGCCGCCGCTTTTACGAAAAATTTCATATACATTCTCCTAAAATCAGGGCGCAACCGTGACGATTGCGCCCGTTTGGTTTTTATTCGGTTATATCACCAAAGCTTATGCCCAGTTGAGGGTGTCGCTATACACGTTGATATAGTCCTGAGCCGAACGCTCCCAGCTGTTGTCGCTCATCATAGCGCGCCACATAAGCTGATGCCATCCCTGGTCGTCCTGAATGCCCCACAGAGCGCGGCGTACCGCGTGCTGCATGTCGGCAGTATAGTAGTTCTTGAAGGTGAAGCCGTTGCCGTAACCGTCGGCAGAGTCAAATACGCTGTCCTTAAGACCGCCGACCTCACGAACCACTGGGATGGTGCCGTAACGCAGGGCTATCATCTGAGACAGACCGCAGGGCTCCTGAGCCGAGGGCATGAGGAAGATGTCCGCGCCCGAGTAGATCTTTCTTGCAAGCTCGGGAACGAAACCGTGGCAGAAGATCAGCCTGCCGGGGTACTTTTGCTGCATGTGGTTGAAGTAGTCCTCATACTCCTTGTCGCCCGAGCCGAGGATAACAAACTGCATGTTCTCGGTGTTCATAAGCTCCTCAAGACCCATGCGAACCAGATCAAGACCCTTGTGCGCCACAAGACGGGTGACCATGGCAACAAGCGGAATACTCCAGTTGACCTCGAGGGTGAGGCGCTCCTGCAGGCGGCGCTTGCACTCGCCCTTGCCGCTCATATCCTCCTTGGTGTAGTTGCAGTAGAGCTGATAGTCGGTGGCGGGGTCGTAGCTTGCAAGGTCTATGCCGTTCTTTATGCCGC
Organism: uncultured Ruminococcus sp.; assembly: GCA_902798365.1. GTDB lineage: Bacteria > Bacillota > Clostridia > Oscillospirales > Acutalibacteraceae > Ruminococcoides. Next base: position 9,708 of record CADBWP010000031.1, on the reverse strand, counting down.
AGAGCTTGTAGTGGCGAAGGTTGAGCTCGTCGTGCAGACCCCAGCTGTACCACGGGTCTTTGATTTCGGCGGCATAGCTGGGCGAAACGGTGGAAACACGCGTAGAGGTCTCGATGGCGCCCTTCATCATGTTGAGCTTGCCGTTCATCTCGAGCAGATAGCACTCGCTTGCGGGAATGCCCACGCATTCGGTGTTGACCTCCCAGCCGTACTCTCCCTGATACTGAATGTTGTGGATGGTAAACAGGCTCTTGATGTTGTAATACCAGGGTCTGTGCGAATAGAACAGATAGTAATACACGGGAACAAGGGCGGTCTGCCAGTCGTTGGCGTGAATTATGTCGGGATGGAAGTCGATATAGGGCAGCATCTCGAGGATAGCGCGCGAGAAGAACGCAAATCTCTCGGCGTCGTCATAGTGACCGTAAAGGGTGCCGCGCTTAAAGTAGTATTCGTTGTCGATGAAGTAGTAGGTGCAGTCGTTCCAGCGCGCCCAGAACAAGCCGCAGTACTGATGTCTCCATGCCACGGGCACGGTAAAGTTTGTGATGAAGTTCATCTGATTCTTCAGATCCTGCGGAATCGTGCCGTAAAGGGGCACCACTATTCTGCAATCCTGTCCCTTGCGGCACAGGGTATGGGGCAGGCTGCCCGCAACATCGGCAAGTCCGCCGCTTCCGCAGAAGGGGTTAGCCTCGGACGCGCAGTATAAAATTCTCATTTAAAATTCCTCCTGTCAGACCACTGATTTTTTGGCTATATAAATGGGATAAGAGTCGAAGCCCATCAGCGAACGCTCGTCCTTGATGGTAACGTCCTTATCTATTATAACATAGTTGAGGTTTGTATCCTTGCCTATTTTTGTGTCCTGCATAACGATGCAGTTGGAAAGCATTGCGCCCTCGCCCACATAAACGCCCTTGGAAATGACGCAGTTCTCTACCGAACCGTCGATGACGCAGCCCTGGGCGATTATTGAGTTTTTGACGCTGCTGTTAAGTCCGTAACGCGAGGGAGCGTCGTCGCGCACCTTGGTGTAGATGGGGCGCTTGGGGTTGAACAGCTCGTCGCGCACTTCCTTCTTCATAAGATCCATGTTGAAGTCGAAGTAGGCGTTGATGGAGCCGATGGCTGCCGTGTAGCCCTTGTTTTCAAAGGCATATACGCGGTACTTGCCGACGGTGTCCTGAATGACGCGCTTTATGTCGAGGCGGTTGAGGCTGAGAGCCTGGCGGATCTCCTCCATAAGCAGCGACTTTTTAACCAGCATGGAGCCATACACGTGGTTTACTTCCTCGTCGGTGGCGCTGGGCTTTACAAATACCTGGCTAACCTTTCCGTCGCGGTCAACGTCAACGGTGATGGGTCGGTCATAGCCGCCCGGAACCCTGCCTGTTTTGTAGATGAGGGTGATGTCGGCGTTTTTCTTGGAGTGGAAGTCGAACAGGTCGGTGTAGTCAAAATTGGTCACTATGTTGCCCTGCGAGATGAGCACATACTCCTCGCGGCAATGGTCAAGATAACCGTGCATGTTGTAGATGGTTTCAACATAGTTTGAGAAGGTCTTGCCGCCGTAGGGGGTAAGCAGGGTGAGGTTGCTCCTTCTCTTTGAAAGGTCATAGGCGCTGCCCGAGCCCACGTGGTCGGTCAGCGAAAGGAAGTTGCTTTTGGCAACAAGTCCTACGTTGTTGATGCCCGAGTTTGTCATGTTTGAAAGCACAAAGTCAATAAGCCTGTACTTGCCTCCTATGGGCACGCTTGCGGTGGTTCTTGAAGCTGCCAGCTCGGGGATCTTGTCGTCAAGTGTGTCGGCAAACACAAAGCCGAGTACGTCGTTACTTCTCATTTAGCTGCCACCTCCGTATCGGTATCAATCATTTCTTTGGCTTTGATCATCGCGCCGTCGGCAATGCGGGTGTTTTCTCCGATAACGGCGATGCCCCAGTTGTCGCGGTCGTCAACCTCTTCGGGTCTTTGGCCTACCTTGGCGTTTTTGCCGATGACGGTGTTTTCGGCAACGATGGCGAACTGAACGCTTGCGCCCTCTTCAATCACCGCGCCGGGCATGATTATTGAGGAATTGACGGTTGCGCCCTTGCCTACGGTAACTCCCGAGAAAAGGATGGAGAACTCAAGGTTGCCCTCTACGTTGCAGCCGTCGGCTATAAGTGAATTCTGGATGTTTGCGTCGGCGGAAACATAGTGCGGGGGCATCATGGGATTGCGCGAATAGATGTCCTTAAGGTCGAGCGTAACATTGGGATCGAGCAGATCCATGTTTGCCTCCCAAAGGCTGTCGATGGTGCCCACGTCCTTCCAGTAGCCCTCGAAGGGATAGGCGAACATTCTCTCACCCGCCTCGAGCATCGTGGGAAGAACATCCTTGCCGAAGTCGTGGCTGGAGCCTTCCTTTGCCTCGTCCTCGGTCAGATATTTTCTAAGCTCTTTCCAGCTGAAAATATAGATGCCCATTGAGGCGTTGGTGCTCTTGGGATGCTCGGGCTTCTCGTCGAACTCGTAGATCTCGCCGTCCTCGTGGGTGTTGAGGATACCGAAGCGCGACGCCTCCTCAAGCGGAACGTCGATAACCGCTATGGTGCAGGCGGCGTTCTTTTCCTTGTGATACTCGAGCATTTTGTTGTAGTCCATTTTGTAGATGTGGTCGCCCGAGAGAATAACCACATAGTCGGGATCGTAGCGGTCAATGTAGTTGATGTTCTGATAGATAGCGTTGGCGGTGCCTGAATACCAGTCCGCGCCCTTGATAGCCTGATAGGGACTGAGGCAGTTCACGCCCGAGTGCATCCCGTCCAGATCCCACGGCTGGCCGTTGCCTATGTACTCGTTCAGAATAAGGGGCTGATACTGGGTGAGTATGCCCACGGCCTCGATTCCCGAATTGACGCAGTTGGAAAGCGGAAAATCGATTATGCGATACTTTCCGCCAAACGGAACCGCAGGCTTGGCAAGCTTTTTGGTGAGCACGCCCAGGCGTGAGCCCTGTCCGCCCGCAAGCAGCATTGCCACTACTTCCTGTTTTGGGAACATTTGCATTCAAATAACCTCCGATATAGTATATTTTATAATTTTATTCTAATTATAAGCAAATTAATCCTGCGCGCTGTCGGCGCATTTTAAATATATCACGCCCATAGGCGGAATGGTGAGGGAAATACCCTGATTGCAGCCGTGTATCTTCATGGGCTGCGGCGTAATGCTGCTGCCGTTTGAGACACCCGAGCCGCCGAATTCTACGCTGTCCGAGTTGAACACCTCGCAGTAAGCGCAGGGCTTGGGCACACCGATAAGGTAGTTTTCGTGAAGGATAGGTCTGAAATTGCACACGGCGATTATCTCGTTGCCGTCGGCGTCGGTGCGCTTGAACGCGATAACCGAGTTGGTGTAGTCGTCGTGGTGGATCCAGTCAAAGCCCTTCCAGCTGCCGTCGTTTTCGTAAAACGGACGGTTTTCCGCATAAAATCTGTTCAGCCTGCGGAAGAAGCTTTGCAGCTTGCGGTGCATATCCTCCTCAAGCAGGTTCCAGAAGATAGGCACGCGGTAGTCCCATTCTATGAGCTGACCCGATTCCGTGCCCATAAACATGAGCTTTTTGCCCGGGTGGGCGTACATGTATGTTATAAACGCTCTCAGGTCGGCAAACTTGTCGTTTTTGTTGCCGGGCATACGCGAAAGCAGCGTACCCTTGCCGCGCGAGACCTCGTCGTGCGAGAGCGGCAGCAGAAAATGCTCGGAGAAAGCGTAAAAGAAGCTGTAGGTGAGATTGTCGTGGTTGAACGGACGCCATTGGGGATCGAGCGTCATATAGTTGAGCATATCGTTCATCCAGCCGCGGTTCCACTTGTAGTCGAAGCCCATGCCGCCCTCCTCTACCCTGTGGGTGAGCTTTTGCCAGGCGGTGTTTTCCTCGGCAAACATAAGCGCCTGAGGGTGGAACATGTGCACGGCGGTGTTGAGGCGCTTTACAAAGTCTATAGCCTCAAGGTTTTCTTTTCCGCCGAATTTGTTTGGCTCCCATTCGCCCGCAGCCTTGCCGTAGTCAAGATAGAGCATTGACGACAGCGCGCCCACGCGCAGACCGTCTATGTGATATTTTTCAAGCCAGAAATTGGCGGAGGAGATCAAAAAGCTGATGACCTCGGGCTTTGCAAAATTAAACAGGCAGGTGTCCCACGACGGTCTTTCGCCGCGCTTGGGATCCTCGTGCTCAAACAGCGCCGTTCCGTCAAACCGCGCCAGCGCAAAGCTGTCCTTGGGAAAGTTTGAGGGCACCCAGTCCAGAATAACGCCTATGCCCTGCCTGTGGCAGGTATCAACAAAATACATAAAATCCTTCGGCTCGCCGTAACGCGCCGTGGGGGCAAAATAGCCCGTGGTCTGATAGCCCCAGCTTCCGTCATAAGGATACTCTGTTACGGGCATCAGCTGAATGTGGGTGTAGTGCATGTCTTTTACATAGGCGCACAGCTTGTCGGCAAACTGCCTGTAGCTGAACAGACTGCCGTCCGGATTGCGCTTCCAGGTGGCAAGGTGAACCTCGTATATGTTCATAGGCAGCCGCATGGTGTCCTCGCCCCGCCTGCGCTCGTACCAGTCGGCGTCGCCCCAGTCATAGCCCTCTATGTCGCATATCACGGAGGCGTTGTCGGGGCGCAGCTCGCCGCGAAAGGCAAAGGGGTCGGATTTAAGCTGCTTTTCAAAATCGCGGGTCTCGATGCAATAGCGGTAAGAGTCGCCCTGCTTTGCGCCCGGAACAAACAGCTCCCACACGCCGCGGTCGTCCCTGACCATTGGCGCGGCGGTGACGTCAAAGCCGTTGAAGCTGCCCGAAACAGACACGCCGAGGGCGTTGGGCGCCCACACGCGGAACAGCACGCCGCTGCTGCCGTCACGCTCAGCGAGATGAGCGCCGAAGTATTCATATGCCCTTATGCTGTCGCCCTCAAAAAACAGGGTGGCAGCGTCGCGTTCCTCGCTAAAGCTGTAGTTCATAGGTTCATCTCCCGCTATTTAGAAATATCCATATATATCATACCAAAAAATTCTGTGATTTTCAAGCAAATTCAAAAATTTATCAACTAATTTTTCGTGTATTTTTTATAAAATATGAACAAAAACACGTGTTTTTCAAGCGCTGTGCAAAGGTTTTTCCGTTTTCAATTCACCATTTTACAAAAAATCCGCGTCACGCGGCAAAAAAAGAAGCCGGCTCAATGCTCCTGAAAGGGAGAGCCGGCTCCGGTTTTTTATTGCTTTGTCACGCCGGTCAAGCCTTCAATCAGCCATAGACAGGCGAGAAGGTGAGCGATTTTACGTCTGAGTAGTAGCCCTTTTCGCTGCCATATACCGCCTGAACCTGATAGGAATAGCTAACGCCCTTTGTGATGTTGAGGTGCGGATAGTAGAGATTCGTTGTGGTTGCCGACGACCAGCTGCTGTCGGAGGTTTTGCGGTAATAAACGATGTACGAGGTCGCGCCCGGCACGGTTTTCCACATTACGCGGATGCCGTTGTCTCTGTTTTCAAGTGTGACCTGCGGCTTTTCCTTGGCGTAGGCGTTGAAGATGATGGTCTGCACGTTTGAATATCCGCCCTTTTCGCCGCTGAACACGGGCTGAACCTGGAAGCAGTACGCCGTGCCCGACACCGCCGAATAGTGCATGTAGCTCGTGCTGTAGGTGATTATCGAAGCCCAGCTGCTGTCGTGGTACTTTCTGTAGTAGAGAATGTAGTACGTCGCGCCGGAAATACCGTTCCAGTCGGCACGCACGCCCGACGCGGTGTTGGTCAGCGTGAGCTTGGGCACCTGGGTGGGAACCGTTGAGTAGATTATTGTTTCAACGCTTGAGTACGCGCCCTTCTGACCGTTGAACAAGGGAAGAACCTGGAAGCAGTACGCCGTGCCCTGAGAAACTCCCGTGTAGTTATAGGAATTTGTGCCGAGCTCTGTGCTCGACCAGTTGCTGTCGTGGTATCTTCTGTAGTAGAGGATATAGCTTGTGGCGCCCGTGATTGTGTTCCATTGCACGCGGATGCTGCCCGTCTTGTTGAGCAGGGTGACGTTCGGCTTTTCGTTGCTCGCAGTATAGAAGGTGATCGTCCTGACATAAGAGTACGCGCCCTTGTCTCCGTTGAACACGGGCTGAACCTGGAACTGATAGGCGTTGCCCGACACGGCGGAAAGGAACGGCCAGTAGGTGTTTTTGGTCTCTGTCGATGACCAGCTTGAGTCATGGACGTTCTTGTAATACACTATGTAGCTTGTGGCGCCGTAAATCGCGTTCCACTCAACGCGGATGCCGTTCCACTTGTTTGAAACGGTGACAACGGGAGCCTCGTTGCTCACGTAAGAGCGCGTAAGGCTTTTAACGTCGGAATAGGGGCCGTTTACGCTGTCGCCCAGCACACGCACCTGGAAATAATACAGCTTTCCTGCCGTAAGGTCGAGGAAGGGATAGTAGGTGTTCTTTGTTTCAAACCAGGACCACTGGGTAGCGGTGCTGCTTTTGTAGTAAATGACGTACCTGTTTGCGCCCGGAACAGCCTTCCACTCCGCGCGGATGCCGTTTGATTTGTTGGAAACCGTGAGCTCGGGCTTGTTGAGCGTTACTACCGAGCGGCTGTAAGACCACGGCCCGTAGGTCGAGCCCTTGCGGCCGCGAACCTGATAGGTGCAGGTTACACCCGGCTTTACCGCCATGTCAAACAGGAAGGGATCCGTCGATGTGATATAGTCGTAGCCGTCCTGACCCGTCTGCTTTCTGGCTATCTGGTAGCTGTCGGCGCCCGGAGCCTCCTTCCACACAAGCGCACAGCCGTTGGCGTAGGAAAGACCTGTGATCTCGGTGGGACCCACGTAGTTGCTTACGTAGCTGTATGCGTCGGTGTGGTTGAGCGCGCCTACCCAAAAGTCTATCAGGGTAGATTTTTCTTCGTCAAACACCGAGGAAAGGTTTGCCTTGTACTCCTCGGGAGAAACGTTGTTGTGGTAGCTGCCGTCCTTTGAGTAGGCATAGGTAAAGTCGTATGGGTTGTTGAAGTCAAAGCTTGAGCTTTTTGCCTTGTAGCTGCCCGAGAAAAGGCTTTGGGACGCTCCGTTCTTGAACAGAATGACCGTGTCGTAGTAGTAGCCTGCCGCGCCATAGCTGTTGTGAACGGCTCCCTTGTAATAGCTTGTGGGACCCGAGCCGAGATATTCGACGTTCAGCCCGTAGTCGCCGAAATTGCAGATAACGACAGAACCCGAGTCGGAGCCCGAATAATATGCCAGCTCGGGAATACCGTCGCCGTCAATGTCCGGGAACTTATAACGCCCCTGTGTTTCTGTCATATGACTGTTGATAAAACTCTGATACGCGGTTTTCCACGTGCCCGCCGCCGAAACGCTTGCCGTTGAAAGCGCGGCAAGCGAGCCGAGCGCCGTAAGCAGCGCCAGAACGACCGCAATTGTTTTTTTCATGGCGATACCTCCTGTTTTGTTGATTGAAAACATCAAAGTGATATTACACAATATAATTATAACATTGCACTTTATTTATGTCAATGTTTTGAGTGAACAAGAGGCGGATGTTCTTTAGTTTTCTCTTTCCATTATCACCGTGTTGCCCTCATAGCTCAGCTCCATTGTATCGCCCTCGGGAACATACGAAAAACCGTAGTTCTGCCCCAGCTCCCTGTCAAAAATAACAAAGGTGCTGTCGTCGGCTATCACCCTGCCGCGTATCGTCGCTCTCTCTCCCCCGTTTTCAAGGGTCATAGCGGCGTGGTCGCCGTCAAAGCTCAGACTGATGCTTCCGCCGCCGTCGAGCCTTGCGTGCCAGCTTCCGCCCGTAAGCTCGCCCGTATAGCCCTGCGCGCCGTTTGAACAGCCGCAAAACACAAAAATCACCGCAATAAGCGCGGCGCAGACATATTTCTTCATTTTTCTTTCTGCCTCCGTGATAAAATATCCTTATTGCTATGTTATTCCGCAAAACGGACGATTATTCATTTACAGTTTTGTTAATATTCTTGAAAAGCATTATTTCTTTTGGTATAGTATATTCGGATAAGCATGAAACGGAGTGAAAGATTTGCAGCGTGAAATTATAAAGCCCTGTTATGTATTTGAGGATAACGGCGAGGTCATGCACGCCGGCTGGGCGCGGCATGCGCTGTTCAACTATAACGAGCCGGTAAGCAAGACCCACGGCAGGCACGGCGAACGCGACTGCTACTTTATTAACAGCAGCGAGGTGTCGCTTTATCTGTCCGTTGAGAATTTGGGGCTTGAATTTGCGGTAAAGATCGCCGTGGCTGATTTGAAGCGCGGCGGCGTCATAAGCGACTACATCATTAAAAAACTGAATTTTATAAAAAACGAGCTTCCGCAGTCGGGCGACAACGGCGAGTTTATTTTTAATGACAAGCGGCTTCAGCTGCAGCTCACCAACTCTCCGCAGGGGCGGTTTATTAAATGCGACTTTATCGACTTTGCGGGCATAAAAAACCTTTATGTCAACCTTGTGCTGAAAAAAACGGTCGGCGAAAGCCTCAACGAGCTTGCGCCCTTTGAGCGCAACCGCAAGTATTTTTATCTTAAGCGCTTTGTGCCTAACTTTTCCGCCGACGGTGTTATTCGCGTCGGAGGACTGGAATATTCTTTAAACGAAATCAACTCGCGCGCATACTTTGACTGGACGCGGTTTTCAAAGCCGCGCCGCCACAACTATCAAAGGCTCAGCGCCGACTGCATGATAGACGGCGAACGCTTTTCGCTGTGCCTTGCCAGCCGTGTGGGCGACAACCGCTTTGGCAACGAAAACTGCTTTTTTACGGGCGGACAGATTCACAAGCTGTCAAAGATAAACGTAAAGGGCGACCCGGGCCGCCTTGACCGCCCGTTTTTCTTTCAGGGCGGCGTAACTGCTGTCGATCTTTGCTTCAAGCCCTTTACCGTGGGCGGCAAGGCGATGGCGGCTTATATGGACAAAACCACCGTGCTGTTCGGCAGGCTGTTCGGCAGCATCAACCACGCCGAGGTGGGCAAGCCCCTTAACGTGGATAATTCGCAGGCTCATCTTGTGTTTTCGGAATTTTAGAGCTTGAAAAATTCTGCGGTTGGTGCTATAATATTCTCAATACATATCAGTTTGGTGGGATTTGAATGAAAATATCTACAAAGGGACGCTATGCGCTCAGGATGCTCATTGATTTGGCAGAGCACCAAAACGACGGATATATTGCGCTTAAGGACATTGCCAAACGGCAGAGCATCTCTAAAAAATACCTTGAACAGATAATTCCCATACTCAACCGCTCCGGCGCGCTGAACGCAAACCGCGGATATCAGGGCGGCTACCGTCTGGCACAGTCGCCCGACAAATACACCGTGGGCGATATTCTTCGGCTGACCGAGGGCAGCCTTGCTCCCGTTGCCTGCCTTGAGTGTGACCCCATACAATGCGAGCGCGCCCAAGACTGCATCACTCTGCCCATATGGCAGGGTCTGGACAAGGTCATCTCGGACTATCTTGACGGCATAACGCTTCAGGATATCCTCGACAGGCAGCGCGAGCTATACGCTAACGATTATGTGATTTGATACTATTTAAAAAGGGGCTGTCGCATTAAGCTCCAACAAAGTAAAAGACCGGGTAGCCCGAAAAGGGTTGCCCGGTCAGTGCTTTCGTTGTATAATTTAATTACCGA
>CADBWP010000030.1 GCA_902798365.1 uncultured Ruminococcus sp. | reverse complement strand
ATCGAGGTAAGGCTGTCGCCTTGCCGAGATTTTTTGGGCAAGCTGACGGAACAATATTCAAGCAAGCCGTGCGCCTTGAATTGTGCGGTGTTGCCTTGAAGTATCGGTATGATTTGATTATACCATATCACGGCCGCATTTGCAACCTGAAAAAAGCAAAAAATCACGCCGTTGGGCGCCGGTGGGGCGCCGGTGGGCGCTTTTTCCGCCTTTGGAAAGGTTAGTATTAACAAAGCTTTTCTGCAACGGCGGGCGCCGGTGGGCGCTTTCTCCGCCTTTTGACAGGTTGGTATCAACAAAGCCTTTCTGCAACGGCGGGCGCCGGTGGGGCGCCGGTAGGCGCTTTTTCCGCCTTTGGAAAGGTTAGTATTAACAAAGCTTTTTCTGCAACGGCGGGTCGGAACGCGGGCGAACGTTTCCGATAATCGTAGTGACAGCCCCTGCGGCTGCGCCGGTGGGCGCTTTCTCCGCGCGTTCCGCTGCGCTCCGCTTGCTCGAAATGACAGAGAAAAGAGAAAGTGCAAATTGCACGAGTTGACATCTTTGAAGTATAGTCAAAATCAGATTAACGTAGGTTATACCCCGTTATTGATTGCCAAACGCGCCCGGGTGTGGTATAATAACCAAAGACCGATTTTTGGGCAAAGGGGAGTTTTATTTTGACATTGGAAGGACTCAGGCTGAAGCTGCGCAACAACGTGATTTTTCCGCTTACCGCCAAGTCGCGGCAAAAGAAGCTGAAAAATAAGAGCTTTACCATAATCTCAAACAACTGCTGGGGCGGCACCGTTTATGAAAGCTACGCCCTGCAAAAGCAGTCGCCCACGGTGGGCATGTTTTTTGTCGCCGCTGACTATATCCGCTTTTTGAAAAGGCTTGACGAGTATCTGAACGCCGAGCTTGAATTTGTCGCTCCCGAAAAGTCGATGGCCTCAAAGTACGCCTTTGTTACCGGCGATCCGCGGTTCGGCAGCTATCCCGTGGGAAAAATTTCGCTCGGCGGCGAGGATATAGAGATCATGTTCCTGCATTATCACAGCGAGCAGGAGGCAAGGGAAAAGTGGAACAGGCGCAAGTCGAGGATAAACAGAGACAGGCTGCTTGTCAAGTTTAACGACCAAAACGCGTGCAGTCACGAGCTTGCCCGTGAGTTTGACGCGCTGCCGTTCAAAAACAAGGTTTTCTTCACCGTGTCGGACGATTACGCCGACATCGCCTGCGCTGTCAGGCTCAAATGCGACAAGGGCTGCGATACGGTTCAGGCTTCAAGGGAGCCGTTCGGCGCGAATAAGGCGCTTAATGTCAACGATTTGATCAACAATTTGGATTCTTAAACATTTATATTAATTGCGTTCGCTTAAAAGGCGGACGCTTTTTTTCTGTCATTTCGACCAAGTGCAGCAAAGCGAAACGCGCGGAGAAAGCGTCCACCGACGCCCGCTGCTCTTTCACAGAACAATTCAATGGTATGACCCGCCGTTGCAGGAAGTCTTTGTTAATACCGACCTTTCAAAAGGCGGAGAAAGCGTCCACCGACGCCCGCCGTTGCAGGAAGTCTTTGTTAATACCGACCTTTCAAAAGGCGGAGAAAGCGCCCACCGGCGCACCCGCCGTTGCAGAAAGGCTTTGTTAATACCGATTTATCCAAAGGCGGAAAAGGCGCCCACCGGCGCAGGCGGAGAAAGCGCCCACCGGCGCAGGCGGAGAAAGCGCCCACCGGCGCACCCGCCGTTGCAGAAAGGCTTTGTTAATACCGATTTATCCAAAGGCGGAGAAAGCGCCCACCGGCGCACCCGCCGTTGCAGGAAGTCTTTGTTAATACCGACCTTTCAAAAGGCGGAGAAAGCGCCCACCGGCGCAGGCGGAGAAAGCGCCCACCGGCGCGCCCACCGGCGCACGCAAAAAGGCGGCAGCCGAAGCTGCCGCCGGTATTGCGGTAATCCTGCGATTATCTGAACTTGGTGATGTACTCGGCGATGAATCTCTGAATCTCGGTAGCGTCTTTTACGCTGATTCTGCCGTCGCCGTTTACGTCTGCCTGATTGAACTTGGCGGGAGTGGTAACATCGATAGCGGGCTGGCCGTTAACGAGAACCTCTGCCACATACTTCTGAATCAGGGTAGCGTCGTCGATGTCGATGATGCCGTTGTTGTTAACATCGCCGATGAGGAGCTCTTCGCCGCCGTCGCCGTTGATTACTGTGCTCAGGTTGAGACCTGCAGCAAGATCAGCGTTAACGTTCTGGCCATCTACGACCTTGTACTGCGGATCGGGCTCTTCAAGGGTCGAATCGCAGAGAGCAAAGTTCTCAACGATGAGGTTAACGGTTGTTGCGCCCTTGCTTGCGTCGATAACGCGGAAGTTAGCGCTTACAAGTACTACATCCTCTGCGCCGGAAGCTGCAAGTGCGGGATCTACGGAAGCAAAGTTACCTGTTACTCTGCCTGCCTCGGTGAGGTGTGTAACACCGTTGCCCAGACCTGCCTCAACTGCTGCGGCAAAGAAGTTCTGGTTGTAGGAGCTGTTCCACTCGAGAACGGTGGGATCATAGGTGAGAGCGTCAAGCTCAAAATCTACAACGCTCTTGCCCTGCGCATTGATCAGATAGTTAACGGTTACATAACCGTCGTTGCTGAAGGTTGTGAAGGTCTTTGCAGCGTCGCCGAAGAGGTTGGACGTAGCGTTTACGGTGAAGCCGTCAACGGGTACGGGCGGGTTGGTGGGATCGCTTACGGGCTCGGTTGTGGTGGGCTCGGTGCTTGTCTCTTCGCCGCCCTCGTCGATGAGGGTGATTGTGAAGGTTGCGCCCTCGGTGGTGGTGAAGTCGAAGTTTCTCAGGTCAAGCTGAATCTTGATGGTCTGAGACTGATAAAGTGTATCGAATGCGATGTTGGGCGGGTTGCCTGTGAACAGAGCGGGAGTTACAACGCCGCTGCCCTCGAATACGCCGCCGAAGTTGTAGGTCCATGAGCCGTCTATAGCGAACTTAACCTGACGGTTGAAGCCGAACGGGATCTCGGTATATTCGATTTCCCAAACGTCTGTGGCAACCTCTTCCATGAGGTTGTCCTCATAGTCGGTTACCCATGATGCGCCCCACAGCCAGTCGCCGTCGCCGTTACCTACGGCATATACGCAGTCATATGTGAGGCTGGTGTTGAACTTGACATAGTCGCCGGTTACGGTAGCAACCTTGGGATCGTCTGTCTGGTTGGGATCGAAGGTTACGGTAAAGGTACCTGCCGCGGTCATGTCGAAGATGATGTTGTTGCCCTTGGAGTTACCGAAGTACTCGGGCTCTTCATCGCTTGCCTTTACAACCTTGAGCGAGATGTCCTTCTTGGGACCTGTTACGGTGTAGGTTCTGGAATATACGCCGTTGCTGTAGGTCATCTGGTTGTCGAGGTTTCCGCTGTCCCACTCAGTTACGAACAGGCTTGTGTCGTTACCCATTACAAGATATACATCCGAGGGAGCGGGATCTGTGGGAGCCTCGGTGGTGGGCTCTACAGTTGTGGGCTGTACGGTTGTGGGCTGTACGGTTGTGGGCTGTACGGTTGTGGGCTGTACGGTTGTAGGCTGTACAGTTGTGGGAGCTACGGTTGTAGGAGCAACGGTAGTGGGCTGTACGGTCGTGGGAGCTATTGTTGTGGGAGCTACGGTTGTAGGAGCTATTGTGGTGGGAGCTACGGTTGTAGGAGCTATTGTGGTGGGCTCTATCGTGGTGGGCTCCTCGGTGGTGGGTTCCTCGGTGGGCTCCTCATTCTCATCTATAAGGGTGATGGTGAAGGTAGCGCCTTCCTTGGTTGCATAATCAAAGTTTCTCAGGTCGAGCTGAAGCTTGATGGTGCTGGACTCGTAAGTGGTATCGAACGCGATGTTGGCGCCGTTGTAGTCGGCTGCGGTAGCAATGCCGCTGCCCTCGAACACGCCGCCGAAGTTGTGTGTCCATGCGCCGTCAACAGCAAACTTAACCTGACGGCCGAACGCTGCGGGGATCTCCCAGTACTCGGTCTCCCAAACGCCGTCGGCAACCTCTTCCATAAGGTTGTCTTCAAAGTCGGGTACCCAGTTTGCGCCCCAAAGCCAGTCGCCCTCACCGTTACCGGCTGCATATATACCGTCGTTGATGGTGAGCTCGGTTACAATCTGAACATTTGCGCCCTCTACGGTTACAAGCTCGGTAGCGGGGTCAAAGATGACGGTAAAGGTGCCTGCTGCGGTCATGTTGAAGGTGATGTTGTTGCCTGTGGCGTCGCCGTAATAAACAGCCTCGTTCTCGCCTTCGGCTGTCTTGACCGCCTTAACCTGGATCTCGGTCATAGCCGAGGGAACGGTAACAGTTCTCTTATAAACGCTGCCGTCCTTGGTCATGATGTTGTCGAGGTTTGCGGTATCCCATACGGTGCCGAACAGCTCGGCACTGTTACCTGCGATGATGTATGTAACTTCGGGCTCAGCCTCGGTGGGCTCCTCTGTTGTGGGCTCCTCGGTGGTGGGAGCCGCGGTGGTGGGATTGACGTCTTCCTCTGTGAGGCCGAGACGATCCATTACATAGTCACGGGTCGGGAAGGAAGTGGTGGTAGCAGTAGCCTTATACTCATTCCTCTTTTTGTTCCATGCATAGACGTTGGAGGTCATCACGTACTTTCTGTACAGATCCTTAAGGGTAACGCCGTCGGCCTCAAGGTCATCCACGCCGTCCTGATGGGTGTAAAGTGCGATCGAGTACTCGGAATCGGGAGCGTTGGGATCGTCCGTGTTGGGCTCTGTCCATGAAGCCTCCTGAAGCTTGTCGGCATACAGGTTCATGTAAGCGTTGTAAACCGCGAGAGGTGTGGTGCCGTAAGCCTCGATGGTAGCCAGGTTCTTTGACAGTGTGAACGCGCTGATGTTGATGGAATTGTTAAGATAGTCTCTTAAGCAATATGCCATCGGCTCGCCGCGATCCTGGTAGGGCGGATACACGCCGTCGATGATAGCGTTGAGTGATGTGATCTTTTTGAGTGACGAATACGCGGGGTGACCTACCCAGTGACCCAGGTAATCTCTCTTTGAAGAGTCGCCCGCGTTTTCTCTTGTGGGTGCGCCGTCGTCGATAACCAGAGTATCGCCCAGGCACTCTGAGGTCATCAGAATGTCGCAGGTCTGATAGCTGCCGAACGAGAACAGGATTCCGTAATCAGCGTTGTCCTCAATGGTACCCAGAGCTGTGGTATCATACGAGAAAACGCCGTTGCCCTCTGCTTTACAAGCGTAAAGAGAGGTCTGCCACGCAGCGCTTTTGAGTGATGTTGAATTGCCGCTGATGGCATAGATGGTGCAGAATACGTTAGTACCGGCGCCTACTGTATTGTAGTTTGCTACGCTGCTTACGTCGCCCCAAGAGCCATCGGTTGGATACTGAAAATAGACTTTTGTCTCCCCGTCCGCTGCAGGCTCTCCGGCAACGGCAGCAGACGCAGGCAGCGCCGTTGAGCCGATAACCATCATAGCCGACAAAGCGATAGAGGTGAGCTTTTTAATGCTATTTTTCATAGTTTTCCTCCTTACCAAAAATATTCAATATAATTATATAATATTTTTGCAAAATATGCAATCCAAAAAATCAGGCAAATAGTTGTGCATAATGCATAATCACTTTGGAAAAAGGGCAGATTTTCGCCCTTATCGGCTCAATCTTTTAGGCAATTTTTCAAATTTGGTGTTTTTATGCCCGGGTTTCGACCTTGTTTGCACTTTAAATTCGCAAATTTTTAAAAAAAATATCAGGTGTCCTGTTTATGGGACTGTGCAACGCTTTTTAAAAACTTCTCGAAAATATTTTCGTGTTCCTCTGGACATTTTAGAACACATGTGCTATAATGCAACCATACTCGAACAAACGTATCAGATGATCGGCGGTGACCCTTGTGAGCTTAAAACAATATATAGCGATAGACCTGAAATCCTTTTACGCGTCGGTGGAATGTGCGGCGCGCGGGCTTGACCCCCTCGATACAAATTTGGTGGTGGCGGACAAAAGCCGCACCGACAAAACCATCTGCCTTGCGGTGTCGCCTCCGCTCAAGGCATACGGCATACCCGGGCGGGCGCGGCTTTTTGAGGTGATACAGCGCGTGAGCGAGGTAAACGCGGCGCGGCGGGCACGGCTTGGCGGCACGGGCTTTGACGGCTCGTCGGTCACGGCGTCGGCGCTGCAAAAGAATCCGCGGCTCAGGCTTGACTACATAGTGGCTCCGCCGCGCATGGCGGAGTACCTGAGCGTGAGCACAAAAATTTTCGGCATATATTTAAAGTATATAGCGCCCGAGGACATTCACGTGTATTCGGTCGATGAGGTGTTCATAGACGCTACCCCCTACCTTAAGACCTACCGCATGACGGCGCGGCAGCTCGCCTATGTTATGATACGCGACGTGCTTGCCCAAACCGGCATAACCGCCACGGCGGGCATAGGCACCAACCTTTATCTGTGCAAGATAGCAATGGACGTGCTGGCAAAGCACATGCCTGCCGACGAGCTTGGCGTGCGCATAGCCGAGCTGGACGAGCAGAGCTACCGCAAAACCATGTGGGCGCACCGCCCCATAACCGACTTCTGGCGCATAGGCGGCGGCTACTCCCGTACCCTTGCGCGGTACGGAATGTTCACCATGGGCGACGTGGCGCGGATGTCGCTGCAAAACGAAGACCTGCTGTACAGGCTGTTCGGGGTAAACGCCGAGCTTCTGATAGACCACGCGTGGGGCTCGGAGCCCTGCACCATGCAGGACATAAAGTCCTACACACCGCAAAGCAAGTCGATAAGCGTTGGACAGGTACTGCCCAAAGCGTATGACTTTGAGCACGCGCGGCTGATAATCCGCGAAATGGCGGAGCAGCTGGCGTTTGACCTGCTGCGCAAGGGGCTTGCCGCCGATCAGATGGTGCTTACGGTGTGCTATGACATACAAAACCTTAAAGACCCCGGGCGGCGCGCCTCTTACCGCGGAGAGGTAAAGACCGACCCCTACGGCAGGCAGACGCCGCGGCACACTCGCGGAACCGAGAGCCTGGGCGGCTTCACCTTCTCGGAAAAGCGCGTGGTGAACGCGACGCTGAGGCTGTTTGACCGCACGGCAGACCCTCAGCTTTTGGTGCGGCGCATGTTCCTCGCAGCCAACCACACCGTCCCGCGCGAAAGGGCGGCAGAGGCGATGAAGAACCGGCAGCTCAGCCTCTTTGACACAGCGGACGCGGAGCAGACCGACGCCTGTGAGGAGCGCGAGCGCGCCATACAATACGCCGTGCTGTCGCTTAAGCGCAGGTTCGGCAAAAACGCCGTGCTTAAGGGCTTCAACTTCCTTGAAGGCGCCACCGCACGCGAAAGGAACGCTCAGATAGGAGGTCACAGGGCATGACCGACGCATACCTCGACATAATCGGCCTTGCGCCGCGCAAAAGCAATGCACGGCGGCAAATGTCTTTGCACGACCGCGCCGCGCAGTTTGCGCCGTTTGCCGCGCTGTCGGGCTATGAGGACAAGATACGCGAGCAGGCGCGCCTGACCGACAGCCGCCGCGAGGTGAACAGCGAGGAAGCCGCGCGCATAAACCTGCTGCTGCTTAAAGCAGCCGAATCGCCGCCGGGTATTATAAGCGTCAGCGTGACCTATTTTGTGCCCGACAAAAGGAAGAGCGGCGGAGCGTATTTTGAGCACAGCGGAGCCGTGAGGCGTGTGGATACCGCGCGCCGCCTGCTGATTTTTACCGATAAAACCGCCGTTCCCATAGACGATATATCGGCAATGAGCGAAAACAACACAAAAATGCCCTCGGATTCTTGACATTGTACAGCCGTTTATAGTAATATATACGGGTACGGCAAAAAACAAACGCTTATTATTACTTATATCTTATAAATGAAACCCGGGGATGTGAAGATTACGGAAAACGAAAAGAACGTCGCCATAGTGGAAAAAGGCGGCACATTGTACTACACCGAGAACGGCGAGCCGGTTCACCGCGGAGTTGTCGAGGTGAACGGCGAGATATACTACGCCGGCAAGGACGGAAAGATAATCACCAACGCCATCCACGTTGTACATTCGTCCATGTCAAACGACCTGCTCAGACACGGAGCCTATGAGTTTGACGAAAAGGGCAGGGTGATTCCCGAAAGCTATATCGCCCCGCGCGAAAGATCGCACAAAAAAAAGCGCTCCAAAAGCAAGATCAACTTTAAAGCGCTCAAAATACCCGTAGGCGTGGCGCTTGCCGCCGTGCTGCTTGTGGGCGGAGCGATAGTCGCCATAAAGTCGTACCGCAATCCCCCCTCGGTAAAAAGCTCCGAGGCGTCGGACTATATGGACGAGACCGCGCCGTTTGAGCTGCCGCAGCCCGACAGCGCGGTGTATCTGTGCTCGAACGATCTTGAAAAATACTACTTGGGCGACCTGACCTTTGATCAGCTCAAAAACTCCGCCGAGCCGCCCTACAAGGCATACAGCTTCAACTATGACCTTAAAGAGCAGGCGACGCTTGAGATAGACGGCAAAAGCTATAACATGCCTCCCGGGGCAAAAAGCGTACAGATCGACAACCTGCAGACCGACACGCTGTATGACTACACCATCATAGCCCTGGGCGACACCTACACCGGCACGCTGCGCACCGCGCCCTCAAACCGCTTTATAAAGCTCGACGGCGCCGTCAACACGCGCGACATAGGCGGTTATACCACGGCGTACAACCACGCCGTTAAGCAAAACCTGCTTATCCGCGGCTCGGAGCTTGACGGGCTTGTTGAAAGCAGCTACAAGCTTAAGGATCAGGCGGCTGCACAGGCGTTCGGCTTTAAGCTTGACATGGATCTGCGCGACAGCTACACCTATGAGGGCGACGACTACGTTTCACCTCTGGGCAGCGACGTGACACACCGCTTTTACAACGCGCCGCAGTACAACGATATCTTTAACGAGGAAAGCCACGAGAGCCTGCGGCAGATATTCTCCGACCTTGCAGACCGCAGCAACTATCCCGTGTATATGCATTGCACCTACGGCGCGGACAGAACCGGCACCGTTGTGTATCTTTTGCAGGGCATTTTGGGCGTCTCCGAGGACAACATGGAGTTTGAGTACCGCCTGACGGGCTTTTTGGACAAGGGCTACTTTGACAACAGCAGCATAGATCAGCTCAAGGCGGAGCTTGAAACCTACCGCGGAGAAAACCTCAACGAAAAGATCGAGGACTTTCTTATAACCGACGTCGGCATAACGCACGACCAGATAAAGACGATCCGAAACATTTTCCTGCCGTAAAGAAGGTTTGTTTTTTATCCGGTTTATCCGCGTTCCGACCCGCCGTTGCAGAAAGGCTTTGTTAATACCGACCTTTCAAAAGGCGGAGAAAGCGCCCACCGGCGCACCCGCCGTTGCAGAAAGGCTTTGTTAATACCAACCTATCAAAAGGCGGAGAAAGCGCCCACCGGCGCCGGTCGGGCACAAAACACTTCTCCCAAGCAAACCTGTCTGCCCGACCATCACTCCACTTTCAACTTTCCACTAAAAAATCGGTCGGGCACAAAACCCTTCTGCCAAGGAAAACCTATCTGCCCGACCTGAATAATTTATCAAAAGAGGTATAAAAAAATGGGATGTAATCACGACTGCTCCTCCTGCTCGCAAAGCTGCGGCAGTCAGGACGATCTGCACGAAAAGCTAAATCAGTTCAGCAGCGTAAACCGCGTTGTGGGCGTTGTGTCCGGCAAGGGCGGCGTGGGCAAAAGCCTTGTCACCTCGCTTATGGCGGTGACGATGAACCGCCGCGGCATGCACACCGCCATTCTGGACGCGGACATAACGGGTCCGTCTATCCCCAAGGCGTTCGGCGTGACCGAAAAGGCAATGGGCAGCGAGATGGGTATTCTTCCCGCCGTGACCGAAACAGGCATAGAGATAATGTCGATAAACATGCTGCTCAAAAACGACACCGACCCGGTTGTGTGGCGAGCGCCGATGATAACCGGCACCATAAAGCAGTTCTGGACGGACGTTGTGTGGCACGACATCGACTGCATGTTCATAGACATGCCGCCCGGCACCGGCGACGTTCCGCTGACCGTGTTCCAGAGCATTCCGCTCGACGGCATTATTGTCGTGGCCTCTCCGCAGGAGCTTGTGGGCATGATAGTTGAAAAGGCGGTAAAGATGGCAGAGCTTATGAACGTGCCCGTGCTGGGGCTTGTTGAGAACATGAGCTACTTCACCTGCCCCGACTGCGGCAAGCGGCACAGCGTGTTCGGCGACAGCCGCATAGACGAAACAGCCGCCAAATACAACACAAGGGTGCTGGCGAAGCTGCCCATAGACCCGTCGCTCGCCGCCTGCATAGACAACGGCAGAGCCGAGGCGTTCGAGGGCAATTACCTTGACGAGGCAGCCGACATTCTGTTTAAGGATTAACAAAAGCTTATTAAAACGGTTCATTCCCCAAAAGGGTTTGAGCCGTTTTTTAATGCACAACGAATTGCTTCCTGTCAATCAGGTTTACCCTATAAGTTTAAAAATTTTACGTTTATCATTAAAAGGTTATTGACAAATGAAAAATACGTGATATAATAACCATAACGATAATCGTTAAGTTTTTTATTATATCGGGAGGACATCATGGACAATTCGCAAGGCATAAAGAAAAAAATCAACATATTCGGCAAGGTCGGCAAAATCATAACCATCATACTCATCGTGTGCATGTACATAGCGGAGGGCGCGCTGGTCGCAGGCACAATAGTGACCGCGATACTCCCCAAGGACGCCGTGACGCTGACCGTTAACGGCTCGGCTCACGCAGTTATTGACGGCTCGTTTGTTACCGTGGATCAAGGCGACTCCAAGCTCGATTTTAAGGTGGGCAACTTTGCGGTTGCCGGCATGGACGACGAAAACGCCGACATCAAAATCGACGGAAGCCGCATTGACGCAAGCTTTCGCTCCGGCAGCGTTACATATGACCTTTGGGACGCCCTGAGAATCTGCATCGCAGGCATATTTGCCGTGGCAGGCGTGCTTGTCGCGCTGTACTTCCTCAAGTCGCTTATGAAGGAGCTTGCCGTCTGCGACACGCCGTTTTGCAGCGGAGTTGTTACAAAAATGCGCAGCTTTGCCATCGCGCTTATACCTGCCGCCATTGCAGGCGAGGTCGCCAACACCATCATAGGCGCAACGGTATCGCATTGCATGAGCATAGGCTTTTCGGTAAACCTCGGCATGATATCGCTTGTAGTGGTCATCTTCCTGCTGTCAATGATTTTCGGCTACGGGGCTCAGCTTCAAAAGCAATACGACGAAACCGTGTGAGGTGCGCCGTGGGAGAGATAATCATAAGACTTGACCGCGTTATGGCGGACAGAAAAATAAGCCTTAACGAGCTTTCGCGGCAGACGGGGATATCCACGGTCAACCTATCAAAGCTGAAAAACGGGCACATAAGCGCGATAAGATTCTCGACCCTGACCTCGGTATGCGAGGCTCTGAGCTGCCAGCCGGGCGACCTGTTGGAGTACAGCCCGGACGACCGGGGACACGAGCTTATGTAAAACAGCACAAAAAACATGTCGGGCGTCGGTGGACGCTTTCTCCGCCTGCGCCGGTGGGCGCTTTTTCCGCCTTTTGACAGGTCAGTATTAACAAAGCCTTCCTGCAACGGCGGGTCGGAGCGTGGGCAAAGGTTTTCGGTAATCGTAGTGACAGCCCTTGCGGCCGCGCCGGTGGGTCGGAATGCGGGCTGTAAGGTAACCTTTCACGCAAACGTCAGGTGCGCGGAGAAAGTGCCCACCGGCACACGGCGGGGCGGAACGCGGGCTGTAAGGTAACCTTTCACGCAAACGTCAGGTGCGCGGAGAAAGTGCCCACCGGCACACGGCGGGTCGGAACGTGGGCGAACGTTTACGATAATCGTAGTGACAGCCCTTGCGGCTGTCATCACAGAATAACAGCGATAATGCTGTTATTCGGTCGGGAGCCATACAATCTGCCTCTGACAAGAGGATTTCTCCACGCGTTCCGCTGCGCTCCGCTTGGTCGAAATGACAGCCTTGAGGCATATATTAAAAAAACTGTCAGAATAAGATTGCCGTGTTATTGCTCATTAAACGATTGCGGCGGAGGAAAAAATATGCTACAATAATGCCATGCACCGCTGCTTGCGGGCGGCGCGTCTTGCACTTACGTTGAGGGCAAGGGCGGAAGCGCTTTGCTCCGCCGAAAAAAATACTCACAAACCCAACCGAATATCGTGTCTGTTTGCTTGGGGGAGTGCAGCGAACTGAGGTTTCTTTATGATACATGTAGAGAAATTGAGAAAGGAATTTAAGAAAACAATAAAAGACCCCGGGCTTAAGGGCAGCATAAAGTCCTTGTTTCACCCCAAATCCGAAAAGGTAGTGGCAGTAAAGGATATCAGCTTTGACGTGCCGCGCGGAGAGATACTGGGCTTTATCGGTCCCAACGGCGCCGGCAAAAGCACCGTGATAAAAATGCTGACGGGCATATTGACGCCCACCTCGGGCGTGTGCACCATCAACGGCAAGAACCCGCGCGAAAACCGCAAAAGCTATGTTAAAGAGATAGGCGTGGTGTTCGGTCAGCGAACCCAGCTGTGGTGGGATCTGCCCCTGCGCGAGACCTACGGCGTGCTCAAGGAGATGTACGAGGTGCCCGACGACCGCTACAAAAAGCGGATGGCGTTTTTAAACGAGGTTCTGGAGCTCGACAGCTTCATCACAAGCCCCGTGCGCACCCTTTCGCTGGGTCAGCGTATGCGCGCCGACATCGCGGCGTCGCTGCTGCACAGCCCGAAGGTGCTGTTTTTGGACGAGCCCACCATAGGGCTTGACGTTGTGGTAAAGGACAACATTCGCAAGGCTATAGAGCACATCAACCGCGAGGAGCAGACCACGGTCATCCTCACCACCCACGACCTTGCCGACATAGAGCTTCTGAGCAAGCGCATCGTCATGATAGACAAGGGCAGCAACGTTTTTGACGGCGCCATCGCCGACCTGAAAAGCAAATACGGTCAGATGAGAGAGCTGGTGTTCGAGACGGACGATCCCGATCCCTCCGAAACCCTCGGCTACTGCCGTCACTTCAACATTTCCGAGGATGATTGCACGCTCGAGTGCGAGGGCAAGCGCGTTAAGGTTCGCTTTAACAGCGCGTCCGTGCCCGTGTCCGAAATGCTGTCCTACACGCTGGCTGCGGTGAACGTCAGCGACATAAGCGTTAAGGACGCCGACATCGAGGAGATAATCCGCCGACTTTACAAGGGGGTGGATGCATGAGGCGAAAGCTGAAAATATACCTGCCGTTTATCGGCGCGGGCATGCAGGAGACCGCCACCTACCGCGTCAACTGGATTTTTTACATTTTAGGCAGCGTTACGGGCTGCTTTGTGTCCTATTTTATATGGAAGGCGGTGTTCGCCTCGGGCGGAGGCGGAGCCATGAACGGCTTCACAATGCCGCAGATGACCGTGTATATCTTTTTGATGTTCGTCACAAGCATGATAGTCGGCAGCGACGCGTCATACGTTGTGGGCGAGGAGGTGCGCGACGGCACGATAGCCATGCGCCTGCTAAAGCCCGTAAGCTACAACGCCACGTTTTTGTTTCAGGAGCTGGGCAACAAGCTGCTCACCGAGGCGGTGCTGCTTGTGCCTCTGCTCATTGTGCTCGAGATAGTCAGAACGGCGCTCACCGGCTCGGTTCAGTTTAATCCGCTCTGCCTGCTGCTTTATCTTCTCAGCTGTGTGCTGGGTTATCTCATCAACTTCTTTTTCAGCATATGCTTCGGCTTTGTGGCGTTCATAATAAAGTACCTGTGGGGCGCCAACATGATGAAAAACGTGATAGTCGGCTTTCTGTCGGGCGCAACCGTTCCGCTGGCTTTTTTGCCTCCGGCGCTTGAAAAGGTGTTTCTGATGCTGCCGTTCGCCTCGCTGGGCTACACCCCCGTAATGATATACATGAACATGTACGGCGGCGCCGAGCTTTTGTACTTCCTCGGCTTGCAGGTGTTCTGGGCGGCGGCGTTCTGGGGGCTGTCAAAGCTTTTGTGGCGAGTATGCGTGCGGCGTCTCAGCGTTCAGGGAGGTTAGCGCATGAAGCAGATAAAAAGACTTTTCCGTATGCACCGCATTTTTGTGGTTCAGGAGCTAAAGCGCATGACCGAGTACAAGGGCGACTTTATTGTGGGCGTAGTGGGCTTTTTGCTCGCTCAGGTGGCAAACCTGCTGTTTTTGTGGATAATCTTCACTCAGGTTCCCGACCTTATGGGCTGGAGCATGAACGAGGTGGTGTTCATCTATGGCTTTTCGCTCATTCCCAAGGGGCTTGACCACCTGCTGTTCGACAACCTGTGGAACATAGGGTTCTTTATAGTGCGCAAGGGCGATTTTGACAAGTACCTCACGCGTCCGGTCGATACGCTGTTTCACGTAATGGTCGAAAAGCTTCAGATCGACGCCTTCGGCGAGCTTCTGACGGGTATCGCGCTTGTGTGCGTTACCCTGCCGCAGCTTGCAATAAGCTGGAGCGTGCTCAAGGTGGCGCTCGCGCTGCTTGTCATTCCGTTCTGCACGCTGATATATACCGGTATAAAGACGATAACTGCCGCCATAGCGTTCTGGGTAAAGCGCAGCGGCAACATAATATATATGTTTTACATGGTGCACGACTTTGCAAAGTACCCCGTCACCATCTACAACAACGCAGTGCGCTTTGTCATCACCTACATAATACCCTTTGCCTTTACGGCGTACTTCCCCGCGGTTTATATTTTGCGCGACGAAAACCCGCTGTTCTGCATAGGACTCACCGTCCTCATTTCCGCGGCTGTTATGGCTTTGGGCATTTTTGTGTGGCACAGGGGAATAAGCGCCTACGAGTCCGCGGGCTCCTGACTAAAAGCAAAGCGCTTTTATTAGTGCATTATTACCAAAAACAAGGCTGAAATTTTGGACTGTACGCTTTATATATTTTCCAATTAGGAAATATAATTGCACTCTGTTTTGATAAAATATAGTTATCATGGTATGTCCAATTATGAAATCTATTAACAGGAGTGATAACGATGAAATTCAAAAAGACATTATCATTGGTGCTTTCCGCATTAATGATAATGGGCTCAGCCACCTTCGCGGCAAGCGCGGCTCCGACAGAGGGCGAGGAAGTAGGCGCGTACTACAACCAGAACACTCTCGAAGACAAAGCGCAGGCTGCGATCAATTCCGGCGTTAAGCTGGGCAGCACCTACAGCGCGGCATCAACGACCTGGAACACCTGGTCGCCCGACGCTACTGCCGTTAAGGTTAAGCTGTACAGCACCGGTTCCGACAAGGAATCAGGCGCAGCTGTGCTCGGCGAGCACGCCATGACCAAAAATGACTCTACAGGCATTTGGTCACTCACACTTCAGGGCGATTTCAAGAACAAGTACTACACCTATCTTGTAACCGTAAACGGTCAGACAAACGAAACACAGGACGTTTATTCACAGGCTACAGGCGTCAACAGCGCACGTTCAATGGTTGTTGACCTCGATTCAACAGACCCCGAGGGTTGGGACAACGATCAGCACGTTGTATTCAACAATGCGGGCGAGGCAGTTGTTTGGGAGGTTCACGTTCGTGACTTCTCCATCGCTGCAAACTCAGGCGTAAGCGAAGAAAACAAAGGTAAGTACCTTGCGTTTGCCGAGGGCGGCACAAAGCTCAACGGCACCGCAAGCGGCATCTCCACCTGCGTTGATTATCTTGTAGAAAAAGGCGTAAACTGCGTACAGCTGCAGCCTATCTACGACTTTGGCTCGGTTGACGAGACCGCTCCCAGCTCCACAAACCGCAACTGGGGCTACGATCCCGTTAACTACAACGTTCCCGAGGGCTCTTACTCCTCCAACCCCTACGACGGTAATGTAAGGATCAAGGAGCTCAAGCAGCTCGTTCAGGCTCTCCACGACAGAAACATCTCTGTTGTTATGGACGTTGTTTACAACCACACCTATCATTCCGACGGCTCTTGCTTTGAAAAGACCGTTCCCGGATACTATCACAGATTCACCGCTGCCGGCACCTACAGAAACGGCTCGGGCTGCGGCAACGAGATGGCTTCCGACAAGAAGATGTACCGTCAGTACATGATCGACTCCGTTAAGTATTGGGCAGAAGAGTACCACATGGACGGCTTCCGTTTCGACCTGATGGGTCTGCATGACAGAACCACCATGAACGCAATCCGCACCGCTCTCAACGGCACCACCAACGGCAGCAAGATCCTCATCTACGGCGAGCCCTGGACCGGCGACGGCGGCACAGCTCCCGTAAGCGACCCCGTAACAAAGGGCACCCTCACCTCGCTCAACAGCGGCATCGGTATCTTCAACGACGATTACCGCGACGCTATCAAGGGTAACACCGACGGCACCGGCACAACCGGCACAAACATCGGTTATGTTCAGGGCAACGAGGACAAGACCTACACCGTACTCAGCGGCGTAAAGGGCAAGAACTTCTCCTCCAACGCACCCTCTCAGATAGTTTCCTATGCCGACGCTCACGACAACCTTATCCTCTGGGATAAGCTCGCCCTCACAAACGGCAAGAGCGCTACCGGCACGGACGAGATCGTTCAAAGACAGGCTAAGCAGGTAATGGCTCTGCTGCTCACCTCTCAGGGTATCCCGTTCATGACCGCGGGCTCCGAGACAGGACGTTCAAAGCAGGGCAACAAGAACAGCTACAATGCCAACGATGCTATCAACCAGATCGACTGGAGCAGAGTATCCGCAATGCCCACCCTGTCTCAGTGGTACAAGACCCTTGCACAGTTAAGAAAGGCGTTCGGCGCTCTCCACGCTTCGAGCTTCACAACTCCCACCGTTCTCTCCGATTACGGCCACATCGCGGCATATTACTACACAGACGGCAATACCGGAGCAAAGCTTGCGGTATTCGCAAATAACGACAAGAGCAGCCCTTACAACATGACCAACCTGCCCAGCGGCAGCTGGAAGGTTATCGCCAACAGCGTATCCGGCACCTCGATCTCTCAGACCGGCGCCGACATCAACGGCCTTACCACCATCAACGGCGGTTCCGTAAGCGTTCCCGCAAGCGGCACAATCGTTCTACTGCAGGGCAACATCACCGTTGACGACACCTTTGGCACACTCAATGTAAGCCACGTTACCGAAAGCGGTCAGACCCTTAAGACCCAGACCGTTAAGTATCGCACAGGCAGCACCTATCGTGCGCTTCCCGACAGCACCATCCTGTTCAGCCGCTCGCTGGTCAACACCACAGGCAACGCTACAGGCACAGTTGCTGCAAACGGCACCTACAACGTGACCTTCACCTATTCCGACAGCGCTATAGCAGAGGGTTACCTCACGGTAAATTATGTAAATCAGAGCGGCACTACCATTAAAGAGAGCACCAGAACTCACCTCAGAGGGGGCGAGTCCTTCCAGGCTCCCGCAGTTGCCATCCAGGGCTATGAGCTTGATACCGACCGCTTCCCCGCCGGCACAGCCGGAACCTTCACGGGCGAAGATGTTACCATCAACTTTGTTTATAAGCCCTATGCTACAACCACAACCAAGGTTCACTACTATGACAGCAACAACTGGGGCTACATCCGCTGCTACACCTACACCGACAGCGGTCAGAACCCCACCGGCACATGGGACAACGCAACGCTTATGACAAGCGAGGGCAACGGCTGGTACGGAATCACCATCAACGTTCCCGTTTGCTATGTAATGTTCCATCCCGCATCCGCTTCCTTCGGTTCCGTTCAGGAGCCCGGACAGGGCGAGACCGGCTACCTCTGCGCAGGCGAGGCTTGGATCCAGAACAAGAAGCTCACCTTCTCGTCAACTGTTAAGACCAGCCACATCGACCTTGCAACAGGTCAGAAGGTTGCCGCAGACGTAACCCAGAACGGCACACAGGTTGCAGCTACCGACACCTACACCACAACTGCTCTTGCAGGCAGAGAGGATTACATCGCTCCCGTTAACGCAAACGGCAATTACCTTGCAGGTATCGTAAACGTTGTATATCTCTATACCGACGGCGATGTTCCCGTAACCGTACCCACAACAGTACCCGAGCCCACCACAGAGCCCGAGACAACCACAGAGCCCGAGACAACCGTACCTCCCACTCCCGGTGCCGACGACGTGCTCATAGGCGACGTTAACATGGACGGCATTATCGACATCAAAGACGCTTCTCTCGTTCAAAGAGTACTTGCAGAGTTCGAGACACTTTCGCTCAAGCAGCAGGTTGCTGCGGACTGCGACAGATCCGGCAAGCCCAGCATCAAGGACGTAACCATTATTCAGAAGTATGTTGCCGAGTATCGTGACAGCGCAGACGTATTCTATGTTGGCACCTACACCAGCGATCAGGAGCCCACACAGCCCGTAACTCAGCCTCCCACACATCCCGCAACCCAGCCCACCACACAGCCCGTTTCTCAGCCCGTAGGCGCAGTTACCCTCAGCGCAGCTGCAGTAACCACCGGCGAAGAGGTTTGGTATGCATGGACATGGGATACCGGCTCCGAAGGCACATGGGTAATGGGCGGCACAGGCTCAACCGTAACCTTCAGCGGCCTCCAGAGCAACGTAGTATTCGTAAGAATGAACCCCACAGGCGGTCCCTCCTGGGAGGAAGACATAGCTTGGAATAAGACAGAAAACCTTACAGTTCAGGCAGGCGGCACCTACACCATCAGCGATTGGGGCGGCGAGACCATGACAGGCTCCTGGAGCGGCGGTTCCAACCCCAATCCTAACCCCAACCCTAATCCCGACGGTTCCGTTACTCTCAGCGCAGCTGCGGTAACCACCGGCGAAGAGGTTTGGTATGCATGGACATGGGACGGCAACCAGGAGGGCACATGGGTGCTCGGCGGACAGGGTCCCACAGTTGTATTCAGCGGCCTTAAGAGCAAGGTTTGCTTTGTAAGA
>CADBWP010000029.1 GCA_902798365.1 uncultured Ruminococcus sp. | reverse complement strand
TTTTCGGTAATTAAATTATACAACGAAAGCACTGACCGGGCAACCCTTTTCGGGCTACCCGGTCTTTTACTTTGTTGGAGCTTAATGCGACAGCCCCTTGTTATTTTATGATATGGTAATGGATTCAAGAACGCCTTTTGCAACGTCCGACTGATACGAATTGCCGGCGCACATGACAAGCACGGTTTTTCCGCCTACCTTGCCGTACATATGGAAGCAGTCAACACCTGAGGAATTATAAGCAACTCCCTTCCACTCGGTTGAACCCACGGTAACCGACGCATCGTCGGCAGAATTTACATCTCTTGTGGTTTCAATGCTGTTCTCGGCTATATCGTCGTTATCGACAACATTAATAGAGAAGTAATTGGTAGCCTGACCTGTCATTTGCAAAAACAAACCGTTGGGGTCTTTTTCATCCAGCATACTTCCTCCGTGCAGCTCATAGCCCTCGGGAACGGCAAGGGTTATGTTGCCCCATGTTTGGGTCTGAACTGCGGGTTCGGTAACCGGCGCGGTGGTTTCGTTGACTTCCTCTCCCCCTCCGCATGCCGAAATAGTGATGACGGAAAATGCAAATAAAAACATAAGCGCCGATAATCTGAAAATACGTTTCATAATAAGCTCCTTACAGCTCGGTGCAAAACTCAACCTTTTTGCCCTCGAGAATCATGTTTGTGGTGCGAACGGCGCACATTTTGCCGCACATTGAACAGGTGTGACGATCTGCCGGAGGAGTGCTCTCAAAGTAATCCCTCGCCTTTTCGGGGTCTATGGCAACCTTGAACATCTCGTCCCAGTCAACCTTGTGACGCGCCTCCGCCATTTTATTGTCTATGTCTCTCGCGTGAGGAACACCCTTGGCTATGTCTGCCGCGTGAGCAGCGATACGGCTTGCGATAATGCCCTCCTTAACGTCGTTCAGGTCGGGCAGTCTGAGGTGCTCGGCAGGCGTTACATAGCACAAAAAGTCCGCGCCGCTCGCCGCTGCGATGGCTCCGCCGATAGCCGAGGTGATGTGATCGTAGCCCGGTGCTATGTCCGTCACCAACGGACCGAGAACATAGAACGGGGCGTTGTGGCAAAGGCGCTTTTGCAGCTTCATGTTCGCCTCTATCTCGTTCATCGCCATGTGGCCGGGACCCTCTACCATAACCTGAACGTCCTTATCCCACGCGCGCTTTGTAAGGGCTCCAAGCTCGATAAGCTCGGATATCTGTCCTGCGTCGGTGCTGTCGTCTATACAGCCTGGACGAAGTGCGTCTCCGAGGCTGATGGTCACGTCGTATTCGCGCAGTATTTCGAGCACGTCGTCATAATACTCATAGAACGGGTTTTCGTTTCCGGTCATCATCATCCATGCAAATAACAGCGAGCCGCCGCGCGATACAATGTTCATCTTGCGCTTGTCACGCATGAACGCCTCGACCGCACGCTTGTTTATTCCGGCGTGAATAGTCATAAAATCGACGCCCTCCTCGGCATGAGCGCGGACAACGCGAAGAAAATCCTGCGCTGTGATGTCGAGCAAGTCCTTTTCAAGATAACCGATGGCGTCATACATGGGCACGGTGCCTATCATGGCAGGCGATTTTTCGATAAGCTCTCGGCGGAATGTGTTGGTCTTGCCGTAATTGCTCAAGTCCATTATAGCCTCGGCGCCGAACTTTATCGCCATATCCACCTTTTGCATTTCGACGCTATAGTCCTTGCAGTCGCCCGAAATGCCGAGATTTACGTTGATTTTGGTGCGCAGCCCCATGCCGATACCCTCGGCTGAGAGCGACTTGTGATTGATGTTGCAGGGAATCGCAACAACACCCTCGGCAACAAGCTCTCTGAGCTTTTCGGGCTCCATATATTCTTTTTCGGCTACGATTTTCATTTCGGGTGTGATAATGCCTTTTTTGGCGGCTTCCATCTGTGTTTTATAGTTTCTCATTTTATTATTCCTTTCATTCGGTATCAGATATTGTATTCGGCGAATTTGCCCTTAAGGTCAAATGCATGGTTCATGGGACCGCTGCCGGCTCCGAGATCGAGCATAGCTTCAAGCGCGCCCGATATATAGTCTTTTGCCCACGCTACCGATTCTTCAAGAGGATAGCCCTTGGCAAGGTTTGCGGCTATCGCGCTTGACAGCGTGCAGCCCGTGCCGTGTGTGTTGGGATTATCGATCCTTTTGCCCCGAAACCAACGGAACCTTCCGTCAGCATAGAGCAGGTCGTTTGCATCGTTGATGTTGTGGCCGCCCTTAAGCAAAACCGCACAGGAGTAAATGTCTCCGATTTTTTTGGCGGCTGTCTGCATATCATCTGCGTCTGATATTTCCATGCCCGACAACAGCTCCGCCTCGGAAATATTGGGCGTCACAACCGTTGCAAGCGGAAAAAGCTTTTCGGTCAGAGTGTTGACAGCGTCGGTTTTTATCAGCCTTGCACTGCTTGTAGCGACCATTACGGGATCGACCACAACGTTTTGGGCTTTATAAAAGCTGAGCCTGTCTGCTATCACCTCAATAAGCGCCGTGCTTGATACCATGCCGATCTTTACCGCGTCGGGTCTTATGTCCTCAAATACGGCGTCGATCTGCTGCCTTAAAAACTCCGGAGATGACTCCGAGATCGCCGTTACGCCGGTCGTGTTCTGAGCCGTAAGCGCAGTTACCGCGCTCATGGCATACACGCCATTCAGCGTCATTGTTTTAATATCTGCCTGAATGCCGGCGCCTCCGCAGGAATCGCTTCCCGCGATTGATAATGCTGTTTTCATAGTTACCTCACATTATTTTTGTTGAGCGAAGGAAGGTGGTGCCCCCGATCCTCCGCTGTTTTTTATTCTATGATCTCCGTCGCTTTCTTTTTAAGCGCGGCGGTGGTTTCTTTTATGTTGTCCGCCGAAAATATTGCCGATACCACGGCAATGCCGTCAACTCCGCTTCCCGCAAGACTGCCGCAGTTTTCAAGGCTTATGCCGCCTATTGCCACAATCGGAATACTCGCCGAGGATGCAATCTCTTTCAGCTGTTCGTTTGTTATGCGAACGGCGTTTTTTTTGGTGGGTGACGGAAACATCGCACCCACACCGAGGTAATCGGCTCCCGATTTTTCAGCTTCCTTTGCGCGTTCTGTGGTTTTTGCAGTAGCTCCGATTATAAAATCGCGTCCGGCACGTCTGCGTATCTCGGCAACGGGCAAATCGTCTGCTCCTACATGAACGCCGTCGGCTCCCGACAAAAGAGCGACCTCAAGGTTATCATTGATTATAAGCGGAACGCCGTAGCTGTGACATAGAACTGCGATTTGCCTTGCTTCGCATACAAAGGCATCAAAATCCATATCTTTTTCGCGCAGCTGAACAATAGTGACGCCGCCCTTGAGCGCCTGCGAAACCTGAGCGTACAAATCATCGCCCGGCTTTCGGTCTGTAATTGCATACAGCAGGAGCATGCTTTTGTCAAACTTCATCTCCGTTTTCAAATCCTTTCAAATACTCCGCAGGATCGCCGCAGGTCATAAGCGCACTCATTATACACACACCGGCGGCTCCGCTTGCTATTACAGACGGAAAATTTGCGGACGAAATACCGCCGATAGCAAAAACCGGAACGGTAACGCTGTTGCACACGGATCGCAAAAAGTCAAGTCCGCGCGGAGCAAGTCCTTTTTTGCAGTCTGTGGCAAAAACATGACCGGCTGTTATGTAGGCTGCTCCGAGAGCTTCCGCCTCTTTGGCCTCCTCGACCGAGTGGCAAGACACACCGATAGAATTAAAACAAGCTTTTTTTGAAGCGCTCATATTTCTTAATATGAATAATGGCAAATGTATGCTTTTTTGCTCGAGCTCTATTGCCGCATCATAATGAAAATGCAGAATGAGCGGCACGGCGTTTTTATCGCAAATCTCCGCAACCTGAGCCGCAAGACGTTTGTATTCATCGGGCGGCAAATCCTTTTCTCTGAGAATGATAGCGCGAGGCTTTGCCTTTGCAACAGCGTTTATTCTGTTTAAAAAAGGCTCACGGCACAACAAACGGTTCGTAACGCAAACAATATCAGACATAAAGGTAATCGTTCAAAACGGGCTGCAAGCCTTCGCCCGAGATGTCATCATACATCTTTTTAAGGCTGCGGCTGTCGTCTATTTCAAACTGCTCGTCGCCCTCCTGCCCGTCTGTTTCCTTTCCGCTGTATTTGCTTTCGTGGTCGCCTATTCCGGTTGAAACGCCTGCCGAAACCTTTGTAGCCGCGATTTTAACTATGCCGTTGCGAAACTCCGCGCTCTCTCTTGAAGAAACCGTGATGCCTGCAAACGGCAAAAAGATGCGGTAAGCGCAGAGTATCTGACAAAGCTGTGTTTCGTGAACATCGAGCGGACTGATTTTGTCGTTGTTGATTATCGGGCGCAGTCTGGGGCAGGAAAGCGACATCTCCGCGTATGGGTATTTTCTTTGTAAGAAATATGCATGCAAGGCGGTCGCCAGCGCGTCCTTTCTGAAATCGGACAAGCCGAGCAGCGCAGAAAACGCAACGCCACGCATACCGCCCATAAGGGCTCGCTCCTGAGCGTCAAAGCGGTAAGGCCATACGCGCTTGTGACCTGCTAAATGCAGGGTCTCGTATTTGACGGGATCATAGGTTTCCTGAAAAACTGTCACATAATCCGCGCCGCAGTCGTGCAGATAGCGGTATTCGTCGGTGTTGACGGGGTAAATCTCAAGCCCCACCATTCTGAAATACCTGCGCGCAAGCCTGCATGCCTCGCCTATGTATTTTACGTCGCTCTGCGCCCTGCTTTCGCCCGTCAAAATCAATATCTCCTCCATGCCGCTTTCGGAGATCACCTTCATCTCACGCTCTATCTGTTCAAGGCTGAGCTTCATGCGTTTGATTTTGTTGTAGCAGTTAAAGCCGCAATACACGCAGTAGTTTTCGCAGTAATTGGCAATGTAGAGCGGAGTAAAAAGATACACGGTGTTGCCGAAATGCTTGCCGGTTTCAGTCCTTGCCCTCTGAGCCATCTGCTCCAAAAACGGCTCCGCCGCAGGAGAAAGCAGCGCCTTGAAGTCATCTATGGTGCAGACCTCATGTTCAAGGGCGGCTGTTACGTCCTTTGCGGTATATTTTGAGTAATCGTAGGAGTTCATATGCGACATGACGCGTTCGCAAATATCGGACTCGATTACCTCCATGCCGGGCATATACTCCATATGATTTGTTCTTGCGGACGGGTCGGTTTCAAGGCGGTGCTTTTTTTCAAGTGCCGCCTTGGAAAGAGTATCGGAATCTATAAAAAACTGATTTTCCATGCCGTCACCGTCAATTGTGCAAGAAGCCCGTTAGAGGATCGGACGCGGAGGCGCCCCTTGTAAGCACCCTGCCGAGACCTACAAGATACGCTTTTCTGCCTGCCTCTATCGCCTGACGGAACGCCGACGCCATCATGGGCAGGTTTCCTGCGGTTGCAAGAGCGGTGTTTGCCATAATTGCCGCAGCGCCCATCTCCATAGCCTCACATGCCTGAGAGGGCTTGCCTATTCCCGCGTCAACAATAATGGGCAGATCGATCTCGTCTATCAATATCTGAATAAAGTCCTTTGTTGCAAGTCCCTTGTTTGAGCCTATGGGCGAAGCCAGCGGCATAACAGCGGAAGCGCCGGCGCTTACGAGGTCGCGTGCAACGTTAAGATCGGGATACATGTAGGGAAGCACAACAAAGCCGTCGCTTGCAAGGGCTTCGGTCGCCTTTACGGTTTCGTAATTATCGGGCAGAAGATACTTTGAGTCGCGCATTATCTCTACCTTTACAAAGTTGCCGCAGCCAAGCTCTCGCGCAAGCTTTGCTATGCGCACCGCCTCCTTGGCGTTTCTCGCACCGCTGGTGTTGGGCAGCAGAGTCACATTTTTGGGGATGAAGTCGAGGATGTTTTCCTCTTCCTTTGTGTTTGCACGGCGAACCGCAAGAGTGATTATCTCGGCGCCGGCATCCTTTACCGCCGCCTCAATAAGGCTGAGCGAATACTTGCCCGAGCCGAGGATAAAGCGCGAGCCGAACTCGTGACCGCCCAAAACAAACTTATCGTCTGTCATTTTGTTTCCTTCTTTCAATATTAATCTTCAAATTCTTTTGCCAGTATTCTTAATACGGTATGTGCCTGATGAGCGGCACACAGCATAACGCGTGCGGAAAACAGACTTCCGCATTCGTTGACGTCGCTTTTGCCGTCGCCGCAAAGATAAAACCTTTTTGAAACCCTGCGCGTAACTATTTCGTTCGGGCTGCCTATTCCCGCCATGCCCGACGCAGCAACAAGGTATTTATCGGGGAAATGCTCCAAAGCATAGTTGACAAGCATAGACTTGTTTTCCGCCTTGTCAAAAGCCTCGCATATAATGTCCGCGTCGCAAAGCAGATCAAAGCAGTTTTCTTCCGTCAGTCTTACGCAATGAGGCTCGGTTTGTACATACGGCGCAATTTCACTAAGATTCTGCGCCAATGCCTCGCATTTGAACATGCCGATCTGGTTTGCCTTGTACTGCTGCCTGTGCAGGTTTGTAATATCCACCCTGTCAAAATCAATCAGAATAAGCTTACCAATACCTGCTCTGGCGAGCGAGACAGCTATGTTTGAACCAAGCCCGCCCAGACCGCATATTGCGACCTTTGCAGACGAAAACACGCGCTGCAAGCTTTCCCCGTGCCGTTGTGCAAGGGCTGCGGTCATTTCCTCATGCGAAGGTATCATTCAACCGCCTCCCACAAAGCTTACAACCTCGAGAGTGTCGCCGTCCTTGAGTACGGTAGTATCGTAATCTTTTTTTGAAACAATATCCTCGTTCAGCTCAACCGCAATTACCTGCGGGTCATAGTTTGACGACGCGATATACTCCGCCACGGTTTTTCCCGCCGCGTCGGTTGCTACGCCGTTGATTGTTACCATCATTACACCTCCAAGTTTTTCGGTCATACAAAAAAGAGCCTCCGATAAGGACGCTCCCACAAGGTTTTATTATCCCTACGTTGGCATTATCCAAATCAGGTTATCGGTCGAAGGTAACGCCTTCCTCTCAGCCTGTCTCACAAGCTCCCGTTTATGAAATCATTATACTCTTAAAAAGCATGAAAATCAAGTGTTTTTTACAAGAGAAAGCGCACGAACAGGCGTGCGCTTCTCCATAAAGATTATTTTGAAATGTAATAGCTTGACGAAACCGGGAATCCCAACTGAAACAGGACAAGCTCTACGCGTTGCCGTAATTCGTCGTCATCGTCTGATTTTTCGGGCGTGTATCCAAGCAGCTCCAGCACACCCATAGCGGTAAGCGTTACCATTTGCCTACCTATGGGACGGTTGCTTTTTGCGGCTGCTTCCACCGCCCTTTCAAACGAGATACAGACGTCTCCCAAATATGATACCGCGGGTTCTGCTTCTCCCTGAATTGAGCTGTCTGACTTTTCGGAGGATAATGCGATGTAATCCTTTTCGGTCTCGCAACCAAAATGTTGCCTGCAAAGCTCCCTCATTTGGGCGTTGTCGGTAAAGATGATTCCGATTTCTGCTGAGCCTTCATAATTATCGTTCTCAAGAATTGCATGACAGCAACGCCTTAACAACATTCGGATACCTGTTTGCACTTTAACAACCTTTTGATTGTCCGTAATAACAACTTTCAACTTATCTGCCATAACCGTTCACCCCTTCGGTTTATGATAATTGAGTAATTGCATCAAACAGTATTAATTTTTTCCAATAAAAGCAGCAGTGAGTGTTTTTCTTTTTCCTCCAAACGCGACAGCAATTCCAGTCTTTTTTCTGTTCTGAGCTCCATAGCCTCGTCAGCTGTTCTCTTGCCTTCATCGGTAAGAGAAATGGTCATTGTACGCTTATCGGAATCGTTCTGCACACGGTATATAAGCCCTTTGTTGGTAAGCTTGGTAAGCACCTCGCTCATGGAACCCGGTCGAATGCTGAGCCTTTCCGTAAGCTCCCGCTGAGACATGTCTCCGCTTTGCCTGAGCATGATAAGAACTCGCCTTTGGCTGTCTTTTCCGTCATACAGGAAATGGATCTTATAGCCCAGATCCCGAAGATTCAGCAGGATTTTGTCCTCAATGTTTTTTCTTTCGTACTCCAATCGGTTACTGAAATAAATATGGTTGTTATTTGACATTTTTGCTCCACCATAACTTGAAAGATACCTTGAGATATTATTATTATAGTACCAAAAATCAATCTTGTCAAGGTACCTAACAATATTTTTAAAAATTTTTTATTGTTTTGCCTGTGCTGTTGGTAAAATTATATTTGATTTACACAGTTTTGTCAATATTTAATTTTTCGCAGTCAATAACACGATTCTATCGGCAATTTTTTACAAAAAATATGCATATTTTACACTAAACACATTTTCGCCGATATTATTCCATGCATAGAAAATAAAAAATTGCAAACGAATAAACCGTGTGATCATTCGGGAGGGATTTGCGATGAAAAAAACTACGGAACAAACCGCGCGCTGTATGCTGAGTCCGTGCTGCAAAACAAAAAAGCAGGTGAATATTTTTATATGCTCGCTGATCGTCGTTTTGGGGATCAGCTCGTTTATCGTGTCCGCAGTTAACGAGGCTGACGGAAATCTTTTGCTAAACTTTCGCTACATGACCGTGAACGGTACGCTTTTTACGCTGATCATTTCAACAATGATAGTTGTGCTCAACATGATAGAGCTAAAACGCGGAAGAGAGTTTACCTCTCCACTTCTCTATTACACGCGGTTGTCGTCGGTGGTTACCGAAGCCATAATAGGAATTGTGATAGCGATGTCGTTTTTGCCGTTCATACCCGACAACCCCAACGTTATGTGCTACGATTCCTTTAACATGCACGTCACAATACCGCTGCTGTCAATAATATCCTTTTTGATAAACGATCATCCTGTTGAAAACATGAAGCCCATCATGCGGCTGCATTGCGCGTGGCCTATTACACTTTATGCCACGGTTGTGATTTCTATGATAATAATGGGGCTGATCCCTCAGGAAAGCATACCGTATTCGTTTTTGGAGATATACACCCGTCCCTTGTGGTATATCCTGCTGTTTGCCGTTTTGGTGTATAGCTGCGCGTATTTTTTGTCCTGGGCGCTTTCCGAGGGCAACAGGCGCGTGTCATGGATCTGGACACAAAAGGTCGGATTGCAAAACAAAACGGAGGCAAACGGTATGCCTCCGCAAAAGCTATAGCTTTTTGTATTGTGAGCCCTGTATAACATCGCGTTCTCGCAGGGCTTTGTTTATGGTGTTGAGCACGTGTTTTTTATCTCCGCTCCACATGGGAGCCGCCAAAAGCCTTTTGTCGCCGTCGCCCGTAAGGCGGTGGATAACTGTACCGGGCGGCAACGCCTCTATACAGTCGCAAAGCAAATCAACATACTGCTCAAGCGAAAGAACCTCAAACAGACCGGCTTTATAATCCTCGTACAGATCTGTGCCTTTAAGCACATGAAGAAGCTGAAGCTTTATCCCGTCGCTTCTCTCGCCTGCATATGACACGCTTTTAAGCATGTCATCCCTGCTCTCGCCCGGAAGCCCGAGTATGATGTGGGTTATCACGTTGATTCCGCGTGACCTGAGCGCGATGGAGGCGTTATCATAAACTTCAAGAGGATAGCCCCGTCGTATATACTCCGCCGAACGCTTGCGGATAGTCTGCAAGCCGAGCTCTATCCAGACAGGTTTTATTTTGTTCAGCTCACAAAGCAGGTCAAGCGCCTCGTCGGGCAGGCAGTCGGGACGTGTGGCGACCGACAGAGCGACAATATCATCGGGAGCTATTGCCTCATAAAAAATCCTTCTCAGATAATCTGTGTCTGCATAGGTATTGGTAAACGGCTGAAAATAGGCTATAAACCTTTTGCAGTCGGTTTTCCGAATGATCCGCTGCTTAGCCTGCCAAAGCTGATCCGTGACGGACAGGCTTCTGCTCGCGGCAAATTCTCCCGAGCCCCCTGCGCTGCAAAAGATACAGCCCCTTGTGCCAAGGGTTCCGTCGCGGTTTGGACAGGTCATACCGCCGTCAAGCGCTATCTTATAAACCTTTTCTCCGAAGGTTTTTTGTAAATATTCGTTTAAAGAATAATAATACATAGCCGTAAACGATATAAAGACCGGTGTGCGGCCGGTCTTTATGGTATGAAAGGAACATCTATGAAAATGCAGTTATAAGCTGTTTTGTTTTCTGTGATTATATAATAATACCGCAATGTGACGGCAGCTTGAACATTTTCATAAGTGTTTGTGAAGGTTACCAAAAAGTATTATGAATACCGCTTTACATAATCCATAAGCCGCGCAAACAACGCCTTTTCAAGCTTTTCAAGCTCCGGGTCGGCGCCGTCGTTGACAAACAGCGAGGTATGCCTGACAAGCGACATATACGCTCCTATAACATTCTTGCGCACCTCGTGCTGCAGCTCCTCGCTCACGGGGCTTCCGCAGGAAAGTCCGAGATACACCTGACCGTCGTTAAGCTGAGATGACACCGCGGGGTTTTTAAGCTCGAAGGTGTTGAACCAGCGGATAGCCTTTCCGAACGCCGACGGCAAAAACGGTTCCTTG
The DNA here is from genome assembly GCA_902798365.1 of uncultured Ruminococcus sp. Classification (GTDB taxonomy): domain Bacteria; phylum Bacillota; class Clostridia; order Oscillospirales; family Acutalibacteraceae; genus Ruminococcoides. The sequence continues at coordinate 9,820 of CADBWP010000029.1, read as the reverse complement.
TTTTTGTCGTATTCTTTGGCGTTTTCCTTTTCTTCTATCTCCTTTTCGCACAGCTCCAAATCAAAGTCGCTGTCGGTCAAATAGCTTTGCATGTATTCGGGATATGAAAACAGCGCCGAAAACAGCCGTATGGCATAAACTGCATATTCAAGGCAGGCAAAGGCAGCGTACTGCATATTGCTGTCGTTAAGCCGCAAAAAGCTGTACATGTTCTGATAGACCGATTTGTTGAGAGCGATTAGAGTGAGCCTTTCACCCTCCTTGTAGTCGGAAATATCGGGGTTTGCCAAATACTCCATCGTAAACTTATAGGATTTGTTGACGTATTCGGAAATCTGCGAATAAAACGCGTTCAAAAATTCCGCGTCTCTTATTGTAAATTCAAACATCTTGCACCTACCTGAACGGCTCCATGTCGGAGTTGAATAAATCGTTTCGTGTTATGTCGGCGTAGTATTCAACGCCTGCGGCATTTCGCAGGGCATCGATAATCAGCGACGGATTTACGTTGTTGCTGCTGCCGGCGGAAAGCATTATATCGAGCTGCGCGTCGTCAAAATTTTCTTTGACCGAGTATTCCCTTATGCCCGGCTTTATATCCACGGTCTTTATGCCCTTCTTCGATTTTTTTTGAAGCTCTATAGACGGCTGCGACAGCAGTTCTTCAAGCTGAAGGCAGATAGTCTTTGACGGCGTGTTGGGGTCGCTGAGCCTGACAGTAAATGAGGCATAAGCGACCTTGCCTGCCTTCATAACAGCCTCGGTAACGTCAAATACCCGTATTCCGCGCGGCAGACATTCGTTTAGCTTGGATATTATTTCTTCAAAAGAATAATCATCCTGTTCAAGCTTAACGTCCATACACTCGTTTACGCCGCGGAAGCCCAGGGACAGCGGCAGCGGAAAGGTTGCAAACGGATGGGGATTGAAGCCCTCTGTGTGCCATATTGGGATGCGGCTTTTGTGCAGCGCGCGCAGCATTGTGCGGTTAAGGTCAAGGTGCGATATATACCTGCACTCATAGTCTTTTTTAAACCAAATTCTCACGTTTTTCAAAGCACACGCCCTCCCCGTATTTTGCTGCGCCGCAGCCGCTGCACTTAAGGCGGCAATGCGGCGTTGTCTGACTGTTGTACGCCCGTTCACATTCCTTTTTCAAAAAGCTCTTGGTAACACCGTAGTCTATGTGATCCCATGGCAATATCTCGTCAAAGGAACGGCGGCGGTTTGCGTAAAAGGCAGGGTCTATGCCGCACTCGTCAAATATTTCGAGCCATTTTTCCAGACTGAAGCAGTCGTTCCAGCCGTCAAAGTGAAAACCGCGCTCACATGCAAGCTCCATTGCCTTGCAAAGCCTTCTGTCGCCTCTTGCAAACACCGCTTCAAGATAGCTCGTGTCGGCGTCGTGATAATTGAACTGTATCTTTTTGGACGTGATACTGTCTTTTATGTGCTGCTGTTTTTCGTGCAGTACGGGAATGGTGTCCTGAGGCTCCCATTGAAACGGAGTGAACGGCTTGGGAACAAACGACGACGCCGAAACGGTGACGCGCACGGATTTGCCCTTGGCGCGGTTTGGCGTGCGGTAGTAAGTATCAACAACGGCTTGTCCCAGATTGGCAATGTCGGCTACATCGTCCATCGTTTCGGTGGGCAAGCCTATCATAAAGTAGAGCTTTACGGTAGTCCACCCTCCTGCAAAAGCTGTGGCACAGGTGTTCATAAGCTCGTCCTGCCTAACGTTTTTATTGATAACGTCGCGCATACGCTGACTGCCTGCCTCGGGAGCAAAGGTGAGTCCGCTCTTTCTTACTGTCTTTATTTTATTCATTATCTCGTCGGTAAAACCGTCAACGCGAAGCGACGGGAGTGAAATACTCACCTTCTCCTCACCCGTCCAGGACGTCAGCTTTTCAAGCAGCGGCACTATACGGCTGTAGTCGCTTGAGCTGAGTGAGGACAGCGACACCTCGTCATAGCCCGTGTTTTGACACAGGGCGCGGCATTGAGAGTTGATGGTATCAGGCGATTTTTCGCGCACGGGACGATAGATAAAGCCTGCCTGACAAAATCTGCAGCCGCGTATGCAGCCGCGGAAAATCTCCTGAACGGCACGGTCGTGAACTATCTCTACAAGCGGCACAACAAAATTGTCGGGATAAAAGGACTCGTCCATTTTTTTCATTAAGCGCTTGCGGATCACAGCCGGAGCTCCGTCCTTGGGCACAAAGCTCTTTATGGTTCCGTCCTCATTATACTCAACATCGTAAAGTGACGGTACATAAACGCCCTCTATATTGGCGCTCAGACGCAGAAACTCCGCCTTGCTTTTGCCCTCTGCCCTGCATTTGCGGAACAGCTCCATAACCTCAAGATCGACCTCTTCGCCCTCGCCTATGAAGAACAGATCGATAAAATCCGCTACAGGCTCGGGGTTACAGGCGCAGGGGCCTCCGGCGACGACAATATTTTTCAGCTCGGTTCTGTCGGCGCTTTTTACGGGTACTCCGCCGAGCTTAAGCATATTGAGCATGTTTGTATAGCTCAGCTCATACTGGAGAGTAAAGCCGATGAAGTCAAAGTCCGAAATCGGGTCTCCGCTCTCAAGGGCATACAGAGGGATGCCGTGCTTTATCATCTCCTCCTCCATATCAACCCACGGAGCGAAAACGCGCTCGCACCAGATGTACTCAACGCTGTTGAACAGGCTGTACAATATCTTCATGCCGAGGTGGGACATGCCGACCTCGTAGGTATCGGGAAAGCAGAAGGCAAAGCGCAGATCCACCTTCCGCTTGTCTTTTATTACGGAGTTCAGCTCGCCGCCGACATAGCGGCCGGGCTTTTGAACCTTTAACAGCAGTCTTTCAACTTCCTTACCGACCATAACAACCTCCGTCAGTAGTATTTGTTGCCTCGAAAAAGCAGAGAAACCATAAGATAAACGCACACGAGCAACAGCGAAAAATTATATTTTGACTCAAACAGAATCATAAATCCCATAAAGGCAAGCGGCACGAGCGCCACTATTGTGAGCACGTTAACTGCCGTCTCGGATGTTCCGGACGGGAAAAACGCGCACAGAAAAATAAATATCATCTGTCCGCCGTCAAGCGACATAACGGGCAGAAGATTAAACAGTCCAACGCTCAGTTGTGCCGCCGCGTAAGGCAGGGCTCTGCCTATTCCCATTAAGTATAGCAGATAAATCGGCAGAAAACAAATAAAATTGAAAAAAGGGCCGAAAAAAATTATTAAAAGGTTTTGCTTGGGTGTTCTGTCATGCCTCGAAGAGTCGGTTATGGTTATTTCTACCGGCGAAATTTTTATTCTTTCAGGGAAATATCCCAACAGCTTCATGGCAGTCAGATGTCCCGATTCGTGGATAACAACAGCCGCGGCACAGGGCAGGAAGCGACCTGCGCCGCCAAGCAGTATTACGATTGCAACAACACAAATCAGCGGATATGACACCCAAAGCTGCGTTGAAAACAGCCTAAGCTTCATCGGGAGTTGCAAAGGTGAAGAACCTTTGCAGGTCAAGGCTGCTTTGCTCGCTGAATATCGCCGTGTCGTTCAGCTTTTCAATATACCACCCTTTGACGGCTTCGTACGGCTCGCCCCCGACAGCCTTTACCGTAATTGCCGCTGCGGCTATAACGATGCAAGCCGTCAGCTGAACAGTCAAAAGCAAAAACGTCCGCGGCGCTTTGGTGCGGCGCTTGTTTTCGGGCGGTCTGTCGTTTTCTTCGGCATCGGCGTTATCCGAAAAAACAGGGTACTCGGGCTGAGTGACCGACTGCCAGTTGTCATCGTATGTAATTGTGTCAAAATGTTCGTCCAAAACAATCACCCCACAGCATAATATGCCGCGGGGCGTGAATATATTATTTCAGCTTCTTAAAATCCGTTTTGACAAGATTGATAAACAACAGCGTGGCTATTATCAGAGAACCGAGCTCCGCGATCGGAAAGGCGTACCACGCCGCGCCTACACCGAAGTTGAGCGAAAGAATAAAGGCTATGGGCAGCAGCAGAATAAGCTGACGGCAGAACGACATCATAAGGCTGCGCAGTCCCTTGCCCACCGCCTGAAACAGCGTGGTGAACAGTATGCCCGCGGCCGCAGGCAAAAAGCAAAGACTGATGATTCTGAACGCCTTTTCACCCTCAATCATAAGAGTCTGCGGGTCAACATCGGTAAAGCTGTCCTCGTTGCCGAACATTGAAAGCAGTACGTCCGGGATAGTCCACATCAGAATAACGCCTATCGACATGATTATAAGCGCGATGATTATACCCTTTCTGAGCGCGGCGTACAAACGCTTTTGGTTGTGCGCACCGTAGTTGTAGCCTATGATGGGCATAACGCCCTGATTGAGCCCGAAGCAGGGCATGAATACAAAGCTTTGCAGCTTAAAGTATATTCCGAAAATAACGACCGAGATAACGGAATCGTAAGCCTGAAAGATTGCGTTGAGCCCGAGCATCATAACAGCGCCGATGCTCTGCATAATAATACTCGGGAAGCCCACGGCGTAGATACTCTTCAAAACCGAAGCCTTGGGACGAAAGCCCTTGAAACTGATCTGTACCCTGTGGCTTTTTTTGAACATGACCAAAACAGAGAAGAGCATTCCGCAAAACTGGCCGAATACCGTAGCCACAGCCGCGCCCAGCACGCCCATCTCGGGAAAGATGCCTATTCCGAAAATAAGCAGGGGGTCAAAAATGATGTTGATGACCGCGCCCAAAAGCTGGAACAGCATGGGATATATCATGTTTCCCGTTGCCTGCAGGGTTTTTTCTATCATTATCTGGACAGTAGCAAACAAAGAAAGGCACAGCACACAGGTAAAGTAGCTTACGCCGGCTTCAACCACCCTCGGGTTTGAGCTGAACGCGTTCATAAACGGACGTACGGCAAACAGCCCCAGCAGCAGGAAAAACGCGTATGTAAACAAGCAGGTGAACAGTCCGTGCGTTGCGGCGTCGTTTGCCTGCTCCTGCTCTTTTTCGCCCAGCTTGCGCGACACAAGCGAGTTAACGCCCACAGCCGTACCAACCGAGGCGGCTATAAGCAGCAGTTGCAGAGGATATGCCAGCGAAACGGCGGTAAAGCCGTCCATGTCGTAATTGCTTATGAAAATACTGTCAACGACGTTGTACATCGCCATTATGGTCATTGAAAACATCGCGGGCAGCGACATAGTCAATATCAGCTTTGTCATGGGCATTGTGCCCATTTTGTTTTCTCCGGCAAGTGCCTTGCTCATCTTTTGATACCCCTTATCCTTCTGTATATGGAATACGCTGCCAGCATGACAAGACCGCCGAACAGCACTCCTCCAAAGTCTATTATCACATCAACAACCGCGCCGGCACGCCCTTGCGAGCCGAGCTGGATGGTTTCATCAATGACCGCCGTCACTAAGCCCGCAAGCAAAACCTGAGCGTAAAAGCGGTGAGGGCGTGGGCGGTCAAAGGCGTAGGAACAGCTTGTAAGCATGGCGCCTATAACCGAAAACTCGGTAAAATGCGCAAGCTTACGGATAATCGCGTCTGCAGTAAGCATATCTATCCCCAATGCGTTGAACAGCCATGCAAACAGCTCAACCACTCCCCTGCTTTCGTCGTCGGACATGTCGGCAGGCATGGCGGAATGTACAAAAGCAAAGCAAATCGACGCGGCGGTAAGCAAAAACATTATAATTGTAAAACGCCGTGAGGCTCTGTAGGTTTCCATTATATCACCCAATTGTATATTGTACACGAAAACTATTCAAAGTCAATGGAAATGAAAGTATTTTAATACAATATGTTGGATTTTTACGGAAACCTTGAAATAACGTATTGAAAATTATACTTTTTTCTGTTATACTGATTTGGATTTATAACGATTAAAGGAGAGTATTTGTTTTGATGTATTTAGTGTGCTTTTTGATTTCAATGGTACCTATCGTCGAGCTCAGGGTGGCTATCCCGTTCGGAATTGCCAACGGTCTTGATGTGTTCTGGCTTTATCCGATTTGCATAATCGGAAACATGCTGCCGGTACCGTTTATCTTTTTCTTTGCAAGAAAGGTTCTCGTCTGGGGCAAGGACAAAAAATACATCGGCAAATTCTTTACATTCTGTTACGAAAAAGGCGAAAAGGGCGGCAAAAAGCTTCAGGCAAAGGCAGGCAAGGGTCTGTTTATCGCTCTTATGCTGTTCGTAGGCATTCCGCTTCCCGGAACAGGCGCCTGGACGGGCACCCTTGCGGCGAGCTTTTTGGATATGGACTTTAAAAAGAGCGTTATCGCGGTAATTCTTGGCGTACTCATGGCGGGAATCATCATGGGCGTTGGCACCTATATGGTAAAAATGGGCGCCGGCGGAATCTTTGCATTCATGGCTAACTCCAAATAACCAACGGGCAGCTTTACGCTGCCCTGTTTTATATCAGGTGAAATATGAAAAAGCATTACGACATTATCATAATAGGCGGCGGAGCGTCCGGAATGATGTGCGCCGTTGCGGCGAAAAGAAAGGATCCCAGCCGCAGCGTGGCGATTCTTGAAAAAAACGACCGCTTGGGCAAAAAGCTGTTATCAACAGGCAACGGCAGGTGCAATCTGACCAACGAAAAAATCGGTGCGGAAAAATACGCGGGAAGCTTTGTTATGCAAAGCAAGGCTGTTTTTGACAGATACGGCGCTGACCGTTTGCTAAAATACTTTGAAGATCTCGGGCTTCTGACTTCAAAGGACAGCGAGGGCAGATATTATCCAATTTGCCGACAGGCGACTGCCGTGCTCGATGTGTTGAGATTTACTCTTGAACGTGTGGGCGCGGAAGTAATCTGCAATGCTCAGATAAGGAGCGTAAAAAAATCGGGAGATGGCTTTTCGGTAAGGCTTGCCGAGGATGAGCTTTACGCCGACAAGCTTGTGATAGCCTGCGGATCAAAGGCTGCGCCCAAGCTGGGCGGCACCTCAAGCTGCGCCGACTACCTGAAAAACCTCGGTCACCGCTTTGTGCCGTTCTCACCTGCGCTCTGCCCCGTTATTGTCAACAGCCGGGTTTTGCGCTCTCTGAAAGGGATAAGAGCTGCCTGTGAGCTGACCCTGATGAACGGCTGCAAGATTCTTAAGAAAGAGCGCGGCGAGGTTCAGTTTACCGATGACGCGCTGTCGGGCATTTGCGTGTTCAATTTATCTCTTTTCGCACAGAAAGGCAACATAATAAGCGTTGACCTGCTGCCCGATATTTCTAATGACGAATTATTAAACAAACTAAACAATAACAGGCAACTGTTTTCGGAAAAAACAACAGATAATATTTTTACGGGAATCCTCCAAAAAAGGCTTGCGCAAGCTGTGCTAAAGGAGAGCGGGATAACCGGCTTTTCCGATTTGTGTTCAAATCTGACCGACGAAGAGCTTAAAAATATCGCTTACACCGCAAACGCGATGTGCTTTACCGTTGCGGGCAAGGCAGGGTTTGACCGCGCACAAGCGGCGCTCGGCGGCGCTCACGGAAGCATGATAAACGAAAACACCATGCAGAGCAAGGCTTGCGACAACCTGTACATTTGCGGCGAGGCGGTCGATATTTGCGGCGAATGCGGAGGATACAATCTGCACTTTGCCTTTGCGAGCGGACTTATTGCAGGAGAAAGCATATGATAAGGATCAACAACATACGGCTTCCGCTCAACTTTGACGACAAAACGGTAAGGCGCGCGGTATGCAGGGAGCTGAGGCTTGACGACTCCGCCGTAAAAAGCGCCGTGATTTTCAGGCGTTCGGTTGATGCGCGAAAAAAAGATGACGTTCACTTTTTGTGCACCATTGACGCAAAGCTTAACACAAATGAGGATAAGGTGCTGAGGCGTGCGAAAAACGCGGCAAAGGCGCTTCCCTACCGGTATGACGTTCCCAAATGGAACGGCGGCGCTTCTCCCGTTATTGTAGGCTTCGGCCCCGCCGGAATGTTTGCTGCGCTTGTGCTAGCTCAAAGCGGAGCAAAACCCATTGTGATAGAACGCGGCAAGGATGTTGACTCCCGAACCGCCGATGTGCAGAGCTTTTGGAGCGGCGGTATTCTTAACACGGAATCTAACGTGCAGTTTGGCGAGGGCGGCGCCGGAACCTTCTCGGACGGAAAGCTGAACACGGGCACCAAGGACAGCCGTCAGCGCAAGGTGCTTGAGGAATTTGTGCTTCACGGTGCACCCGACGATATTCTGATAAACGCAAAGCCGCACATAGGCACCGATAAGCTAAAAGACACGGTAAAAAATATCCGCGAGGAAATAATAAAACTCGGCGGCAGGGTTTTATTTGAAACCAAGCTTACCGGGCTTGAGATAAAAGACAATAAGATTTGTTCGGCATTATATGAAAGAAACGGCGAAAAGGGACGTATAGACACCGACAGCGTTATTCTCGCAATAGGTCACAGCGCGAGAGATACCTTTGAAATGCTCGACTCTATGGCGCTTCCGCTCGAGGCAAAGCCGTTTTCCGTGGGCGCGAGGATAGAGCACCTGCGCGAAAAGACAGACAGGGCTCAATACGGAAAATTTGCAGGCAACAAACGGCTCGGCGCGGCTTACGACAAAATGAATGTGCGCACCGCCGACGGCAGAGGCGCCTACACCTTTTGCATGTGCCCGGGCGGTGTGGTTGTGAACGCGTCGAGCGAGGACGGCAGGCTGTGCACAAACGGCATGAGCGAATTTGCCCGCGACGGCGTCAATTCAAACGCCGCGCTGCTTGTCGGCGTAGCCCCCGAAGATTTTAAAAGCAGCTCTCCCCTTGCCGGAGTTGAATTTCAACGTGATCTGGAGCAAAAAGCCTTTGAAACGGGCGGCGGCTTCAACGCTCCCGTACAGCGCGTTGAGGATTTTCTCAATAATCGCAAAAGCGCCTTTTTGGGCGAGGTAAAGCCGAGTATCGCCCCGGGCTACAGTCTGAGCAATCTGAATGATATTTTGCCCGAGGCTGTGAGCGGCGGCATGAAGCAGGCGATAGCTTCCATGGGCAAAAGACTGAGCGGCTTTGACGACGGCGATGCTGTGCTTACCGGGCCTGAAACGCGAAGCTCTTCGCCCGTGAGGATCTTGCGCAATGCCGAAACCCTGCAAAGCATTTCGGTTGCCGGGCTCTATCCGTGCGGAGAGGGTGCAGGCTACGCAGGAGGAATAATCTCCGCCGCCGTTGACGGCATAAAATGTGCGGAACAAATAATAAAAATACACTAAACGAGGAGAATAATCATGGAACGATATGAATATATAACCCTGCGCGAGCGTCCCGAATTAAAGGACGCCGCCGCAGAGTGGTTTCACCAAAAATGGGGTGTGCCTAAGGAGGCATATCTTGAATGTATGAACGATTATCTGAACAAAGCAACCGAATACGGATGGTATTTATGCCTTGACGGTGAAAGAATAATCGGCGGTATGGGCGTGATTGAAAATGATTTTCACGAAAGAAAAGACCTTGCCCCCAACGTATGCGCCGTATATACCGAGGAGGACTGCCGCGGACAGGGCGTTGCCGGCAGGCTTTTGAACATGACGGTTGAAGATTTAAGGTCAAAGGGCGTTTCACCTGTCTATCTGCTGACAGACCACACGGGCTTTTATGAACGCTACGGCTGGGAATTTCTGTGCATGGTTAAGGGCTCTGACCCCGAGCCGTCAAGAATGTATGTACATTATTAAGTATTAGTAACTATTCAGAACAACAAAAAAATTGTATACCTACACAAAAGAAATTTTGATATATCGAATAGCAGGCATGCAGATGATAGAAATACAAATTGGTCG
>CADBWP010000028.1 GCA_902798365.1 uncultured Ruminococcus sp. | reverse complement strand
GTCGGGGTTTACGGCAAGGGCGTTGTAGCTGCGCACCACAGCCTTTTCCGCGCCTGCCGCCTTAAGGCTTTTTATCATTGCGTATATAAGCTGCTGAACGTGATTCTGCTGCTTTTTGTCAAACGGTTCGTCCTCAAACAGCGCCGCGGCTATCTCACGAGTGCTGCAGGAGCTTCCGTGACGGTGCACCAGATAGGCAAAAACCTCTTTGGAGCGCTGACGCTCAAAGCGCATATGGCTGCCGTCAGGCAAAAACACGTCAAAGTTGCCGAAGCATTGCACACGCAAAAGGGCGTTGCTTTTGGGAACTATCGGAAACCGCAGGTCGGCAAGCTCGCTTTCGATTTTCTCCTTGGTGACGGGCTTCATTATATAGCCGCTGGCGTGAAGGCTCATTGCGTCGCCCGCGTACTCGGAAAAGCCCGTTACAAAAATAATGTTCATTTTGGGGTTGACCGCCTTAAGCTCCTTTGCAAGCTCAACGCCGTTCATGCCGCGCATGTGAATATCAAGAAAGGCGATATCACATCCGTTTTGCCTTGCGTCCTCAAGCAGCTCCGCCTGCTTTTTGTGCGCGGTTATGTCGGCGTCGGGCTTTGCCTCCTTTATCGCCATTTCAAGCATTTTGAGCATCAGGGGCTCGTCGTCAACACATAACATTCTCATATGGCTTTTTCCTCCTTTTTGGGGATAACAACCCTCGCCGTGGTTCCCTTGCCTGTTTCGCTTGTTATTATCACCTCGCCGCCGCACATGTCGCGCAGGCGTTTTTTGGTGTTTTCCATGCCTACGTGCGACCTGCCGTCGTCCTTTGTTTGGTTTATGTCAAAGCCCACGCCGTCGTCCTCGATTATAACCTCGTGGGCTGTTTCGGTTTCGCGGGATGATATTTTTACCGTGCCGCCGTCCTCCTTCATGCCCACGCCGTGCTTGACGGCGTTTTCCACAAGAGGCTGAACCGACAGCAGAGGTATCTCAAAATCGATGTCACGAATGTCGTACTCGATGTTGAGCTTATCGTCAAATCTGAGCTTTTCGATGTACAAATACTTTTTAAGGTGCTCAAGCTCCTGCGAGAAGGGAACGGGCGCGGTCTGCTTAAGAGAATCCATATTGCCGCGCAGGTAATCGGAAAACGTCACCGTCGCCTTGTAGGCGGTGTCGGGGTCGAGCTTGCAAAGAATTGCGATGGAGCTGAGCGCATTGTACATAAAATGCGGTCTTATCTGGCTGACCATAACGCTCACCTTTGCCTCGTACAGCTCGCGCTGCACCTGCTGATATCGGATAGCCTCCCTGTACTGGCGGCTGAAATCCATACCAAAGCGCACCATCTGATAGATGATGGTGACGGCAAGACCGATTTGCAGATATTTTGAGCCCGAGATATGCAGGTAAAAGTCGATGATGTCTATAACAAGAGATATGCCCAGCGGCAGCCACGAAATAAGATAGTCAAACAGCGCAAAGCCCTTTTTGCCGGGGATCTCCGTGCAAAGCAGCGCAGCCGTTACCGCAGCACAGACTATAACCGCAGGATACCTTACGGCGGCGGTGGTCATCATATCTGCCGTGCCCGTAGCCTGCAAAACGACGCAGCCGAGCGTAAGGGCAAAAAACGCCGTGATAACAACATTTGCAATTATTTTTACCACCCTGCCGCGCAGCAGCGAGCGCAGGTATATGAGCACCGCAAGCGCAAAGAAGCAGCCCGCGACCTTGTCCGTCATCATGCAAACGGCGGGATCCATTATCCACAGGTTCGTATAGCCGCAGATTTTTTCGATCACCATGAATAGACCCGCAAAAAAGCACAGTCCGCCGAACGCCACGTATCTGAAATCTATTCTGCCCAAAAGTCCGCTTGCCACGGGGAAAAAGAACACGCCGAAAAAGCACACGAGCAGAAACATTACTATAGACGGCAGGGCGTCAAAGAAAAACCGCAGATACGCGCCCTCGCTCTCGCTCAGCATTACCTTGAAGCAGTCGGAAAAGCTCTCGGTCGCGGGCTCATAGGGAAACTCCACCTCAAGCGTCACATCCTTGCCCGTGTAAAACACCGGTTCGTCGTGATTGACCAGATTCACGTGGTAGCCGGGAGTATCGGAAGCGAGGGGCTTGTAGGAGCAAAGCTCGTCTCCGTCGCTGTCACAAAGCCTGTACCATACGTTCTTTGAAAAAACGTTCATTATGCCGTAAAATTCGATGTCCTCAAGCAGCCTGCCGCGAAACACGGCCTTTTTAAAATGCTCCTCTATCGGCTTTTCGTTGTCGATGGGCTTCCAGTCGCCGCCGTCAAGCGAGTATTCGCCCTCGAGCATAACGGTATATCGTGAGGTTGAATCGACCCTTGCCGCGATCCTCGCGTTTTGCCAGATAAGCCAGCCCAGCAATATCAGCATGAGCGCGGCTATGACCGACAGCCATACCCTGCCCTTCAATTGTTTCACGTTATCACTTCCCTGCGAAGTCTTTTTGTTGCAGCACGCCCCAATAAATATCAGCCGGCAGAAATCGATCCGTCGGCTGGGGAATTAAAGATGCTCATTTAAATGCTTTTTCAGCGCGTCAAAGGTGGTTGCGCTGATAACATGCTCTATTTTGCAGGCGTCATTGACGGCGTTTTCTTCATCAACGCCGAGCCTCATAAACAGCTCGCTTAAAATGGTATGGCGCTCATAGGTGCGCTCGGCAACCTCTATGCCTGCCTCTGTAAGAGAAAGACCTCCGTCCTTGCCTACGGTTATATAGCCGCCCTCGCGCAAAAGTCCCATGGCGCGGCTTACGCTGGGTTTTGAATAGCCGAGCTCCGCACCGACGTCGATAGCGCGTACAAAGCCCTTTTGCTTGCTGAGGACATAGATCGTCTCAAGATACATCTCGCCCGATTCCTTGAGTACCATAGAGCCCACCTCCGTTGTTTACTAACAGGATTATAGCATGTTTTGCTTTGTTTGGCAAGTGTCCGAGCTTCCGTTTTATTACAGCTCTATATAATACGGACAGATCGCCTCGTAGCTGCCGTCCTTCATTCTGAATCCGTTGGGAATAACGCCGAGCTGAGTAAATCCCAGCTTTTCATAAAGCCGCCGCGCGCGTGTGTTTGTCTCAACAACGGCATTGAACTGCAAAACCAAAAAGCCCAGCTCCCTTGCGGTTTTGATGCAGTCCGTCACAAGCCTCTCCCCTATGTGCATTCCTCTGCTGTGCGATGCCACCGCATAGCTTGCGTTGCAAATGTGACCGCACCTGCCGATATTGTTCGGGTGCAGGATGTACAGACCATATACCGTGCCGTCCTCAACCGCGACTCCGCAATGGCTTTGCGAGGCAAAAAACTCCGCGCCTGACACCATGTCCAGACATTCCTCCTGCGGAAACGCCGTTCCTTCCTCGACGACCTCGTTCCAAATCGGGATCATTTGGCTTAAATCGCCCTGTTCATATGCTCTGATAATCATTTTGACACCCTTTCAACATATTTTCCGTCAATTACATTATAACAGAAAAGCGGCATTTATCCACAAGTTATTTTTGCCGTATTACAGGTTATTTTCGTTTTAATATTGACAACAATAAATGAAATATTGTACAATATAACCAAAGAAAAAACTACTGAAACAAGGAGGCATCAACCATGAAAAAGACGCGTAAAACCTTGGCAAAAATCTTAGCTTTTGCACTTTCACTTTGCATACTGCTCGGCGCTTTTCCGCTGTCGGCAGGCGCAGCCTCGGCAGGCTCGGAGCCTGTGGGCATGCAGATATTCGTGCGCATGCTGTCGGGAAAAGCCCTCACCTTAGAGGTGGATGGCAGCGACACCATTGAAAACATCAAGCAGAAGATACAGGACAAGGAAGGGCTTCCGCCCGATCAGCAGCGGCTGATGTTTAACGGCAACTGGCTGGAGGACGGCAGAACGCTCGCCGATTACAACATTCACAACGAAAGCACGCTTCAGCTGGTACTCAGGACCCGCGACGATGACGACGATGACTACAGCGTGACCTGGCTGAACGGCGACGGCTCCGTGCTTGACGAAAAAATATGGTACCCGGGAGAGCCCGAGCCCGAGACTGAGCTTGTACCCGAAAAGCCCGGCGACACCGAGGGCAGATTTCTCTTTGACAGCTGGAGCCTTGCGAGCTACGATCAATTCGGCAAAACCTACAGACCCGTGTTTTATGACACCTATGTCGGATTCTCGTTTGTGAACATGTATGCCAACGAAACCGCTTATCCGGGCGAAACTATCGGAGCGCAGGGCTTGCTTACAAACAGCATCGACGGCACACCCGTCAGCAGAGATAATTACCATTATCAGCTGATTCACGACGGCGAGGTATTGACAGAGGGTATCCGCAGTACCTTCTCACTTTTCGGAGACTTAAATATCGTTTGCTCTGTTACCGTGCCCGAGGATGCAGAACCCGGGGATTACACCCTGCGGCTCTACTATAAGTGCGATACGGGCGGCGCGGAGTATCTTGCTCCCGTTACCGTGCTGCCGCAGACAGACGTTATTCTCACCGCGTCTGCTCCGCGTCAGGCACAGATAGATACTTTTTTCACCCTTGAAGGCACTCTCACCTATCCCGACGGCCTCCCCCTGCCGAATACGGAAATACACATCACCACCGACAGCTCCGCAGGCTACTGGACGAGAACGACCGACGAGGACGGCAGGTTCAGCTTTGATTACCGCAGAAGCACCGAAGCCGCCGTGACCTTTATCGTAAGCGTGGGCGATTATGCCTACAAGGGCGACACCGTGCGCTTTGTCACCTATGTGTATGGCTCCCCGCACAGCGTTACCGTAAATCAGGCAGAGCACGGAACCGTGACCGCAGGAACGAACAGCGCCAACCTCGGCGATATTGTCAGCCTGACCGTAACACCCGAGGAGAATTACTGCCTGAGCGGCTGGCAGATTGCAGGCGCCGATGTGAGCATAGAGAACAACAGCTTTGTTATGCCGTCGTCCGACGTTGAGCTTACCCCTGTGTTTGAATTGATTCGGCACACCATAACGATCGATTTGGACGGCAACGGCGAGCCCCTGACGGTGACTGCCGCGCACGGCACTCGATTCTTTGAGGCAGTATATTATGATGGGGTTTATGAAACATTGGACGCAATGGAAAACGAAGACCGCATTTTCCGCGACCTCGCCACAAAGCCTTTGGCGGATTTTAACGATGATGAGGAATTCAATAACGACGCGGGAACGCTGCTGGATACTCCCGTCACCTCTGACATGACCGTATATGCCTGCTTCTTCACAAAAATTAAAAGCGTCAGCCTCGCGCTTGAAAAGCCCGTGGCAGGCACCACGGTGACCATGGTCAACGATTTTCTTACCCCCGCGCCCGTTATAATCACCGAAGCCGGCGCGCACTACACGATTTATGCCCCGGACGACTATCAGTATACCTACTGGCAGTACGAGAACAGCGACGGCTATAACGACGTTTTTGAGGGAACCTTTGCAGCGGGCGAAACTTATTATACAGACCTAATGCTCGAACCCGCTTTTGGCTACTGGTTTGATGATAAAACCGTTGTCAACATCAAAAACGCAACTGTGACCGATTCCTCCGGCAGAATGTTGCTGTGGATGTTTCTGTCGGCACAGGCGATCGACGTGCCCGTCAAGGGCGACGCCAACGGCGACGGTGTGGTCGATGTGCGCGACGTCACGGCGGTGCAGCGCCATATTGCCGAGTATGAACCCCTGAACGGCGCATACTTTGCGGCTGCCGACGTTGACGGCGACGAAAATGTCACCATAGCCGACGCTACGCTTATTCAGCAGTTCGCAGCGGAATACAGCGTTGCTTTGGGATAACAAAACAATAACGGCAGATAATATAAACCGCCGTGTCACCCAAACCAAAGGTGACACGGCGGTTTGTTTTGCTTATGATTCTTTATGTGTGCCGTGGCACGAGCCCTGCATGGCACAGCCCTTGCAGCAGCCGCAGTTGCATACCACGGATTTGCCGCTGCGTTTTTTTCTTATCATACTTATAATGATAGCAGCAACAATGCCGATAAGCACGGCGCATATTATTATCGTCCAGATATTTGCGGATATCCATTGGAGCATACTGCTCAACTCCTTATTTGATTTTTACATTCTTGGTCAGCTTGCTTGCCTCCTTGTAAGGCTTAAACAGCATAAACAGCATACCTGCTATGAGAAGGATAGAAACTATAAGACCGATAACGTTCAGGCTGCCCGTGAACGCGCCGCCTATCTGGTTGATGCAGAGTGCGACTGCATAAGCAAAGCCGCATTGATAAAGGATAGCGAACGCCGTCCATTTTGCGGAGTTCATTTCTCTTTTGATTGCGCCCATTGCGGCAAAGCAGGGAGCGCAAAGCAGATTGAACACGAGGAAGGAGAAGCCCGTTATGCCTGTGAATACCTGTGCGAGAGTTGCCCAGGTTGAGAGCTCTCCGCCGCCGTAGAGCACGCCCATGGTGCCCACGATGTTTTCCTTTGCGATAAGACCCGTAACGGAAGCCACGGCTGCCTGCCAGTTGCCCCAGCCCAGAGGCGCGAATATCCACGACACAGCGTTGCCGAACGCGGCAAGCATACTGTTGCCGATCTCTTCCTCGCCGAGCATTGTAAAGCTTCCGTCGATCCAACCGAAGCGGCTGAGGAACCAGAGCACGATGGTTGAAAGCAGGATGATTGTGCCTGCCTTTTTGATGAACGACCAGCCGCGCTCCCACATTGAACGGAGCACATTGCCTATTGTGGGCAGGTGGTATGCAGGAAGCTCCATAACAAACGGAGCGGGCTCGCCTGCAAAGGGCTTTGTCTTTTTAAGCATGATTCCCGAAATGATGATAGCCGCCATTCCGATAAAGTACGCGCCCGTGGCGACCCACGGCGACTTGCCGAAGATCGCGCCGGCTATCATGGAAATAAAGGGAACCTTGGCGCCGCACGGAATAAATGTGGTGGTAATTATAGTCATGCGGCGGTCGCGCTCGTTTTCGATGGTGCGCGACGCCATAATGCCGGGGATTCCGCAGCCCGTACCTATCAGGATCGGTATAAAGGATTTGCCCGAAAGACCGAAGCGGCGGAAGATACGGTCAAGCACAAAGGCGATTCGCGCCATGTAACCGCACGCCTCCAAAACAGCCAGCAGCAGGAAGAGCACCAGCATTTGCGGCACAAAGCCGAGCACCGCGCCCACGCCCGCGATGATACCGTCCAAAATCAAGCCCGACAGCCATTCGGGGGCGTTTGCGGCGTCAAGCCAATTGCCGACTATCGCGGGAATACCGGGAACCCATACGCCGAACTCGGCGGGGTCGTCCGATTTGCCGCCGTTCTTTTCAAAGACCTCGGCTGCCGCCTTGACGTTCTCGCCCGTGACGGTTTCCTCGCTCACCTCGAGCGTTTCCTCATCCTCGACCTCATAGGTAAATTCGTCGTCAGCCTTAACGCCTGCCGCAAAGTCCTTTACGGCGGAAACAGCCGCGTCGGGGTCATATTCCTCGCTCTCAAAATCAAGAGCCTCAAGCACCGCGTCGTTTTCCGCCGACTCGGCAGAACCTGCCAGTACGCCTATAGCCTCGGCGTGTTCCTCGGACTCCGCATCGCCTATGGCGAACAGGTGATAACCGTCGCCGAACAGACCGTCGTTAGCCCAGTCGGTGGCTGCCGTTCCCACGGTGACCATGGAAATGTAATAGACAAGGAACATAACAACAATGAATATCGGCAGACCCAAAAAGCGGTTGGTGACCACCTTGTCGATCTTGTCGGAGGTTGAAAGCTGTCCCTTCTGCTTGTTCTTATACACGCCGTCGATGATCTTTCCGATGTACAGATAACGCTCGTTGGTGATTATGCTTTCGGCGTCGTCGTCATACTCCTGCTCAACAGCTTTGATGTCCTTTTCTACGTGGTTCCCGGTAGCCTCGTCGAGCCCGAGCTTTTCGATCACCTTTTCGTCGCGCTCAAATATTTTGACCGCGTACCAGCGCTGCTGCTCCTCGGGCATGTTGTGCACGCACGCCTCCTCGATGTGCGCTATGGCGTGCTCTACCGAGCCCTCAAAGGTGTGCCCGGGAACAGGCTTTTTCTCCTCTGCCGCCTTTATTGCGGCTTCGGCTGCCTCCCGGATACCCTTGCTCTTAAGCGCGGAGATCTCAACGACCTTGCATCCCAGAGCGCGCGACAGCTCGGCGGTGTTGATTTTAACGCCCGTTTTCTCAACAACGTCCATCATGTTGACGGCAACCACCACGGGGATGCCCAGCTCGCAAAGCTGTGTTGTGAGATACAGGTTTCTTTCAAGGTTGGTACCGTCAACGATATTGAGTATCGCGTCGGGTCGCTCGTCTATAAGGTAATTACGCGCGACAACCTCCTCCATTGTGTAGGGAGAAAGCGAATAAATACCCGGAAGGTCGGTGACAGTCACGTCGCTGTGCTTTTTCAGCTTACCTTCCTTTTTTTCAACGGTAACGCCGGGCCAGTTGCCGACAAATTGGTTTGCGCCCGTAAGCGCGTTGAACAGCGTGGTTTTGCCGCTGTTCGGGTTGCCTGCCAAGGCAATCGTCATCTTCATATATGCTCCTCATTTCCCGATGTTTTAGTTAGCTTAGGCTAACGGCAGAATATGCGGCGCCATCCCGTTTTTTCCCGGGTGCCGCTTAAAAAAGTTATTCCACCTCAACCATTTCGGCGTCTGCCTTGCGTATGGAAAGCTGATAGCCGCGCACGGTGACCTCCATGGGATCGCCCAGCGGAGCGACCTTCTGCACCTTTATCTCTACGCCCTTGGTGATGCCCATATCCATTATGCGGCGTTTTACGGCGCCCTCACCGTGGAGCTTTTTGACCTTGCAGCTGCCGCCCACGGCAACCTCTCTGAGTGTTTTCATTTCTATCCCTCCTTGTTTTGACATCATAATAATCATATAAAGATTTTTACTGCTAATTCCTTGCTGACCGCAACGCGCGCATCCTTTACCCTGACGATCAGATTGCCGCCCATAGAGCTTACGACTGTTACGGAAGCGCCCGGAACAAAGCCAAGATTTTGCAGATGCGCCCTTACCTCGGCGTTTCCGCCGATACGCTTGATGATGTAATCCTGCCCGAGTGCAGCGAGATTAAGCGGCATAGCGATACCTCTTTTCCGTTTTTGCAATAGGTTAGTTAAAGCTAACCGTATGGTAAAAAAATCAACTGTTTTAGTCTAAAAGCTGCCACGCAGCTTTGCACCGCATGGTTAGTTTGTGCTAACTACAGTTCAAAAAACAAACATCCCGTCTGAGGATGTTATCGGCATGTAAAGTTACCCATAGCTAACTTTACAAGTGTAATATATCATATCCATGCCTTTTTGTCAAGGTTTTTTTGCTTTTTCCCGAAATGTGTGCCAAAGCAGCGCCACAGCCGTAAGACCGTGACGCTGCGTTGATGTCATTCTTTGTTTTCTATGCCTGCGGTTTTGAAGATGAAATCCACTTTGCCGTCGGCTTCGTCCGAAATGCCGCTGTAGCTCTTGTACGCCTTTGAAGCGGCGGAAATTGCCTTGATACGCTCTATAAGCGTTTTCATGTCGCCGTCGGCGGCTTCCTTAAGCTTATCGACTCCCTGCTCCTTAAACTTCTTCATGCCGTCGTTGAGCTGCATTGCTCCGTCCTTAAGCCTGCCCACACCGTCCGAAAGCGCAGGTGCGCTGTTATTAAGAGTTTGAAGTCCGTCGGACAGCTCGCCCATGCCGCTGTCAAGCCTTTCGGCGCCCTCGCTGAGGGTTTTGGCTCCGTCGTACAGCTCGCCCGAGCCGTCCTTAAGCTGAGAGGCTCCGTTCTTGAGCTCGCCCGTACCGCCTGCAAGCTGAGAAGCTCCGTCGGCAAGCTCGCCCGAACCGCTTTTAAGCGACTGCGCACCCTTTAGTATCTCGGCTGCTCCGCTGTTCGCCTTATCTACGCCTGCCGTGTAGCTTATTACGCCGTTATAGAAGGTGTTGTAGCTGTCGAGCTGGGTCTTTAACGCCTCAAGCTGCTTTTTGCCGCCGGCAGCCTTTTGAACGCCCTCATTTATCTGAGCCTGAACCTGCTCTGACTGCATGTTCTGCTCGATAAGCGACTGCACCTGTGCGTCGGTGTTTTCGTCAATGGTACCCTGCATTGCGGTCATTTGAGCTCCTATTGCAGAGGTAATCTGCGCCTGAGCTTCCGCGGGTATCTGCCCTGCCGCTGCCGCTGCGTCGTATTCGTCTGCGGTCATTGAGTAGCCTGCCGACGCCAGCACAGCCTCGGTGACCTGCTTTCTCACCGCGTTTTCAACGCCCTGACGTATCAGGTCGCGCTGACTCTCCACGGTTGCCGTCACGGTTTCGCGCGCTGTTTTTTCGGCAAGCGCCCTCGCGTTTTCTTCGCTCAAAGAGCCTGCAAGCTGCGTCAGCACGGAACCGTAGTTGTCGATGGTGAGCGACGGGGCGGTAAGCCCTGCAGCGGCTATCTGAGTGTCGGCAGCCGAAAGCAGCGACGCGAACACCTGCTTTGCGCCGCCGGTAAGCTGTGCGCTGTTCTGAGATATTGTATTCAGTCCGCCCGAAAGCTGTGCGATATAACCCCGAAGCTGCTCTACGCCGCTGTCAAGCTGTGCCGCACCGCTCTTTAGCCGTTCTGCGCCGCTGTCAAGCTGTGCCGCGCCGCTTTTAAGCTGAGCTGCGCCGCCGTCGAGCTTTTGCACGCCGTCACTCAACGCCGCAGAGCCGTCTCTCAGGCTGCCGGTGCCGTTTTTAATCTGAGCGGAGCCGCTGTACAGCTTATCAACTCCGCCGATGAGCTCGCCCGACTTGTCGTACAGAGTGCTCAGCCCGTTGTAGAGCTGCGAGGAACCGTCGATCAGCTTGTCGGCAGCCGTCACAAGCTCGCCTATCTTATCGTTGAGCTCCTTTGTCTTGCTGTCGAGCTTATCCGTATCAAGGTCGCCGAACAAGTCGTTTGACGCAAGCGTAAGCGTTGTTGACAGCTCAAAATCCTTAACGTCCGCCGTGATCTCCACCGATGACGGAAGGTCGAGCACGTCGCGCTTAAGCCCGAGCGACTCCTGCATACCGGGCAGAGCAAAGCCCACAACAAAGGTGCGGCTGCCGTCGTTTATCACCTTGCCGTTGCTTACGGTCACATTTTCAGCTTTTTCGTTATCGAGCATCATGCCCGTGAGCATTACAAAGGGAACGTATATCTTTTCGTCTTTTCCGTTGATTTTTTCGGTCTTGTACTGACGGTTTGTATAGTCGAGCGTGATTTTCAGCTTTCCGCTTTTGCCTGCAAGCTCATCGGGAGCGATAGTTTTTCCGTCGAGCTGATATGTGATGTTCACGCCCACGGGAAGGCTTGCCGAGCCTGTGCCCTTGTAATAAACGTCGCTGCCGCCTGCGTCCCATTGGCAGGCGTTGTTTTCGTCGATGGTGTAGCTTACGTCGTTCTTTAGCACCTCGATGTCGGTAAGGCTTGTAACGTCCGACAGCCTTGCAGCCTTTTCGGTGTTTTGAATCCAGTTGCTTACTATCACCTTTTGCGGCGTACCGTGCTCGTCGGCAATTACATAAACGGTCTCGTTTTTACTGTATTTTGCCGACGCACCGCCGCCTTGCTTTTGGGCTTCGCTGTTATTTGTCTGAGCAGCCGCCTGCGGCTTGCCCGCGCTTTCGGCTCCCGCGCTGAACGCCGCCGTTCCAACGGATGCGCAAAGAATGACCGCGCACATAGCCGCCGACAAAGCCTTTGGCAAATATTTTTTCATCTTCATAACTACCTCCGCTATACACTTTTCTTCGGACTGAATCCTATGGTTGTTTTGCCTATCACCTTATCGAGCAGCATAAACATCGCCGGAAGGATAAGGATAACACATAACATGCTTACTACCGCTCCTCTTGCCATAAGCGCACACAGCGAGCCTATCATATCCACGTCGGAGTATATCGCAACGCCCACGGTGGCGGCAAACAGACCCATTGCAGACACTACTATGGAGGGTATCGAGGTTTCAAGTGCGGTGATTACCGCCGTTCGCTTGTCGTTGCCCAAATGCCTTTCGCGCTTGTATCGCGTAGTCATCAGTATGGCGTAGTCAACCGTTGCGCCAAGCTGGATGGTGCTTATGCAAATAGGCGCAATAAACGGCAGCGACTCGCCCATATAGTGCGGCATACCGAGATTGATGAATATGGCAAGCTCTATTACCGCAACCAGAATGACGGGCAGCGTAATGCTTTTTTCAACTATCATTATTATGATAAAAATAGCGGCTATCGAAATCGTGTTGACCGTGGCAAAATCGACCGACGTTATATTTATAAGGTCGTCGGTGCACGCCGCTTCACCAACAAGCAGGCTGTCGGGGTCGTAGCTTTTGATGATTTTTTTGAGAGCGCTGACCTGTGCCTTCATCTCGGGCGAGGCTGTTGAATACTCCGAACTGAGAATGATCATTTGGAAGCGGTCGCTTTTGAAAATGCTTTTTATCGAGTCGGGCAGCATTTCCTCGGGAACCATACTGCCTACAACGCTGTCAAGACCGAGCGCAAGCTTTATTCCGTCGGTGTCCTTCAGCTCTGCGGTCAGGCTGCGCATCTCCTTTTGCCCGAGGTTTGAATCCACCAAAACCATGTGGGTGTTGCTCATGCCAAACTCTTCCTTCAGCTTGGTGTTGGCAACAACGTTTGCCATGTCCTTGGGCAGGCTTTTGGAAATGTCGTAATACACCTCGCTGTTGGTTTGGTTGTAGCCGTAAAAGGCGGGCACGGCAAGTGCGCCGAAAAGTATTATGAATACGGGGAATATTTTGACCATGCCTGCCGCAAGCTTTTTGGTTTTAGGAATGAGCGACCTGTGCATGGTTTTAGTAAGCGGCTTGTCAAGCACAAGTACCATGGAGGGAAGCACCGTTACACATCCCAAAACACCGAGCAGCACACCCTTTGCCATTACTATGCCCAAATCTCTGCCCAGCGTGAAGGTCATAAAGCAAAGTGCGATAAAGCCTGCCACAGTCGTCACCGAGCTACCCAAAACCGAGGTAACGGTCTCGTGTATCGCCTTTGCCATTGCCTCCCTGTTGTCGGGGCACTTTTGCTTTTGCTCGTTGTAGCTGCTCCACAGGAAAATGGAGTAGTCCATTGTGACCGCAAGCTGAAGCACCGCCGAAAGCGCCTTGGTGATGTAGGATATTTCCCCCAAAAAGAAGTTTGAGCCGAGATTTAAAAGTATCGCCGCACCTATGCTTGCCAAAAAGACGAACGGCACCAAAAAATTGTCCATAAAGAGCATCATGGCAAGCACGGCAAGCACAACGGCTATTGCCACATACACGGCCTCTTCCCTTTCGCACAGCTCGCGCAGGTCGGTTACCATTGCCGAAATGCCCGACACAAGGCATTGCCTGCCGCAGATTTTGCGTATCTGCGTGATGGCGTTCATGGTTTCGTCGGAAGAGCTTGACGAATCAAAAAACACCGCCATCAGCGAATCGCTGCCCGAATTAAGCGCGTCGTAGATCTTGTCGGGAAGCAGCTCCTCGGGAACAGCCCCGTCGGCAATGTCGCTGAAATTGAGCACGGTGGCTACATGCTCCACCTCTTTAATCTGTTTGGAAGCGTCGCGCATGGTTTTTTCGTCGGCATTTTCAAAAATCAAAAATGAAAACGCGCCCTTGCCAAAGTCATCAAGCATATAATGCTGACCCTTTACCGTGTCAAGATCCTCGGGCAAATAGTTAAGCATGTCGTAGTTGACGCGCGTAAATATCATTCCGAGCACCGACGGCACCAGCAGCACGACGGCTGCAATAAGGATGACCACGCGGCATTTTACAACCGCTTTTCCGAATTTCATGGTTGTCACACTCCTTTTTTCAAATAACATTATATTCAAACAACACTTTTTATAAACAGACAGAGCCGTGAGTGTGACGGGTTTTCAGACACTTTTGCTATTTTGCCTATATTAAGGCAAAAATAACGGTTAGTTTCCTAACCGTTACCTTTGTTATCTGTTTTTCTGCACCTTTCAAGGGCAAGCTCGGCGGTGCCCTCGAACAGCTCGCATATCCGCCTGACCTCTAAAGACAGGTCATACTTTGCGCCCTCCGAGATCCAGTCGAACACAAAGCCTATAAGCAGGCATTTGTAATACATTATCACCGCCTCCTTGTCCTCGGCGGCAATGTCGTCGGCGTCGGCGGTCATGGCGTTGAAGAACTCGGACACCGCGCGGTAAGCCACCCTGTTAAAGTAGCAGTCGAACACCTGACGGTTGGGCGAATCGAAGATGTGCATGATGGCGGCTTTGTTTTCAAGCGAAAATTTTATTGCCTCCATAATGCTGTCGTACAGATTTTCATAGCTTATGTTGCGGCTAATAAACTCGTCTGCCTGGTCGTTGAAAACCTCCTCCATAAGCGAGAGTATGTCCTCATAATGATAGTAAAAGGAATTGCGGTTTATTCCGCAGTCCTCTACAATCTCTTTGACCGTGATTTTGTTTATGGGCTTGCGGTTGAGCAGCTTTAAAAAAGATTTTTTAATTGCGTCCTTGGTCAGCGTAGTCATTTTGCACCTCATACTTTTTCTGATTACAGTATAACACAAATAAAAAAATATTCAAGGCAATACCGCGAGGTAAGGCTGACGCCTTGCCGAGATTTTTTGGGCAAGCTGACGGAATAATATTCAAGCAAGCCGTGCGCCTTGATTTGTGCGGTGTTGCCTCAAGTGCATGGTACCGGCAGTTACCACCCGCAGACGCAGATATAGCTTCCCGCCTTAAGCGGATATGCCGAGCTTGCAAACACTCGTACAACGCCGTTTGAATCTACTGTGACGTTTCCGGGTGAATTGTCGGGGCTTGAATTGACGGGAGCGGTCATATACATACCTGACACGCCCGACGACGAGCTTCTCAGATACACTCCATACACCGTGCTGCTTGTTGCGGAATGCAGAGAATTGTTTCCCACTACCGCACAGCGAAAGCTTGCGCTTGAGGTTATTCCCAGAGCGATGACGCCCACGGTGAAGCTGCTGTCGCTGCGGTGGGCTGCCAATGCTGCGTCGCCCGTGGGGTTTATCTCGACCTGTGTGCCCGAGGCGTCCGCCGCCAGGGTTTTGAGAAAACACCTTGAATTTGCCGAGCCGAGGGTTATTGACTGAACCGCCTGAGCCATCTGAGTAAGCGAAAGCGCGGCGCTTGTGCCCGTTTTTGCTCTTATCGCGTCGGCAATGTCGGTGAGCTTATCAGTAAGAGCCATTCTCAACACCTCCTATAGCCGCCTGAATAGCGTCCCATACCGCTTTTGCGGTCGGATATTTGCTGTTTGTCGATGAAGAACTGACCGTGGTAACGCGGTCTGAGATGTTCTCCTTGCCGCTGATGTCCTGATGAGCGGTGAGGTACTGCGCATGAGTGTGGTTTGAATCCGCCTTGCCCGAAACAGCCGACCCCACATAGGTGGTCATCGCCCTGACGGAAGGATATTCGGTCTCGGACGAGGAGTTGCCGACGGAGTTCACCTTGTTTGACAAATTCTCCTTGCCGCTTATATCCTGATGGGCGGTGAGGTACTGAGAGTGCGTGTGGCTTGAAGCCGCCTTGCCCGAAAGCGCCGAATCCACCTGCGCCTTTGTGTAGAACGAGCCGGTAAAGTCCGCAACGTCATAATATACGCTGCTGTCAAAGGTGTCCTGATATTGCAGCTTGCCGTTGTAGGCTCTGAGCTGTCCCGTAAAAGACAGATCTATAAACTCCACCGCCGTGGCAGGGGTTATGTAATAGCCCGTGTCGTCGCTGCTGTCGTCGGACGGCTGAGGCACAACGACCATTGCCGCAGCCTGGGCGGCGATAGCGGTTTTGTCCTGCGACGTAAGAACATAATCATTACCGTCGCTGCCGTTTGAGATGTTGGCGGTGGTGGTGCCGTTTTTGTCAGTGATCGAAATGGTCGCGCCGCCTGCGGTCTGAGTCACCGTCGCCGTGGGAGAAACTCCGTCCGCACCGTCTGCGCCGTTCGCACCGTCTGCACCGTCGGTTCCGTTTGTTCCGTCGGCGCCCTTAAGCGACGCAAGCCATTCCGACTGAGTGCCGGAGAATCCGTTTTCAACGGCTATTTCGTAGGCGGATTTTCCGTCGGCTCCCTGTCCCTCGGCAAAGTGCCGTGAAAAGTTGAATATATCATGCCGCGTGTTGCTGCTGTCGGTGTAATACATGATGTACTCCCCCGACTGATTGTCGTTATCTATCAGCAGGGCGGGCGGAAGCTCGGCGCTGCCCGACATTGCGCTGTCGAGGACGGCAAAAATGCTATTGCGCACATTGCCGTCAAAGCCGGAGCTTATCGCCGATACGCTCTCCTGAAGCTGACGAATTGCGTCGGCAACGGTGCCCCTTGAGGTGGTTTCGGGAACGGAATCGCGCAAAATGTCCGACGCCACATACACCTGCAGCGGATAAGGCAGGACAAGCTTTTGCTGCGTCAGGGCGTCCTCCACGGTTACCGAGATCTCCAAAACCGAGGTTCCTGCCGTATGATCGCTGTCAAGCGGAATAAGAATGTTGCCCGACTGCGAGACCGAGCAGCTGAGGGAATCATCTACCAGCACCCTACCCGTCTTTGTACGGCTTACAAAGGCGGCAGTTGCGGTACAGCCGCCAATCGCAAGCTTTTGCCCGTCCTCGGTCAGCTCAAGCTCGACGGTTCTTGTTTTGTTGTTGTTCTCGTGAGTAATGACTATCCCGCGAAACGGGTCTGCGCGGTTAATGTCATAGCTCACAAATATCGTTTTTGTTTCCATTTTTCCTCCTGATTGTTTTATTGAAGGAAGCGCTCCCTTCACTAATAGGGAAATACGGAATAAAAATTGCATAAAAATATGCAATTTTCCAAAAACAAATACCGAAAAAATAAAAAAGCCGGAAAGAGTGAGCATGTCGCCATGCCGCAGTCCTTCCGACCGTAATGCTTATTGAATTTTACCCGATGTATCCGGGATCACACATTTTTGCCGCTCTTGAAATATATGTAAGATACACGGCGTAACCGAAAAGGTTGAGCACCGACACGGCGGCGTCAAGGGCAAAGTCGATTGCCGGGGTAAACACGCTGATTATCCTGCCGGCGACGGCGAGGGCAAAAACGACCGCAAGCGCCACAGTCGTCACCTTGCCTGCGCTCTGCACCCTTTTATTGTCAAAGCCGAGGGCAAGGCTGTAAACGCCCAAAACGGTGTAAAGGCTTGCCAAAAGCGTGGCGACCTCGTTTACTCCCGAAAAAATATTGCTGAACGTGCCCGCGGTAAAAACGGAAACCACCGTGCATATTATGCCGACGATTACAAAGGTGAAGGCGGTGCCGAACAACGGCTCGTCGCGCCGCGCACGGGCAAGCCCCTTCATCTGCAAAAACAGCGCGGCAACGCCGCCTGCCGCTGCGGCAAGCAAAATGAAAAACGCGGCGAGCACAACGCCCGAATCGGCGCTTTTGCGCCCCACAAACAGGGTGAACATGGCGGCGGCGCAATACACCGCACCGGCGATAGTGTTGAGCACAGCGGATGAGCGGAGAGCCTTTATGCCGCTCCTTGCGTTATTATACATACAGTCGCCCCCTTATCTGCGCGTTAACGGCGCGTCCGAATAGTCGCCCAGCGCAAGCAGCGTAAGCACGTCCTCCTGGGCGCCGCGCACATCGCCGGTTGACATGAGGTGGTCGCAGTAGCGGTAAAGCTGATTGGTTGCCGACACCGTGTCCTGCCACGCCTCGCGCTGAGAGTCGGTGAGCGGATCGGGGCGCAGCTTTTGCTCGGTGACGATCTTTGACGCGAGATAATCGGTGAATTTGAGCGCACCATACACGTTCATGTGGTCGTCGTTGTAAAAATCGCGCTTTTCGTCGATGCCTATGCTGACCGCGTCGTTTTCAAAGCGGTAGTAATCATAGCCGTATTCCTTTACTATCCCCGCCATTCTGTTTGAGCGCTTTACGCGGTCGTAGGTTTCGGCGGTGACATAGTGCGGAGCACGCACAAACACAACGTTCAGGTCTTGGCTTTTGCAGTAGTCGAGCAGGTCGGTAAGCTTTTTTTCAAGCTTGGGGTCAAGGTCAAGCTCGCCGTGCTCGTCGGCTATGCGGCTGTTAAAGCACTCCCTGTCGGTCTTGTATATCTCTGCCGTGGTGCGAAAGCCCTTGAGGTAGTTGTAGCCGCGCACGTCGAGCGAAAGGTCGTTGGCGGTCATAAAGAACCTGTCGGGATATTCGTTCCACAGACCGTGGTATTTGACGAAAGGAAAAAGATATTCCGCCTTTTTGTCCTCGGGAACATTTTTAAGAATATAATCAAGCTTGTTGCGGCTGAGCGGAAGGTTGTCGAAGAACTTGCGCAAATGCGCCTCGTCATCCTCGTTTTCGGCGTTGCCGTACAAAAAGGCGTTTGCCTCGATAACGATAAGCCCCGGGTGCTGGGTGCGAACCACCTCTTTTACGGCGGTCTCAACTCCGCTCGCGGTTATGGACTCGGAGGCGAGCAGATATCCGGTAAAGCCGAACTGCTCATAAGCGCGCCCGGGCATGAAGCTTGTGTATATGTCGCTTGCTCCGATAAGCACAACGTCGAGCGAATTGCGCTCCTCCTGATAGTAGCCCTCTACGCGCAGGGTGTTGTGGTCAACATTGCGCAAAAAGTATTGCTGCAGCACAAGGCAGGACACCAGCACGGTGAGGAAAAAGCAGCACACGCGTATTGTGCGCGTCGCGTTCTGTAAGAATTTCATGTAAGACTCCCGATAAACTGCTGTTGATGTTATCTGTTTGTTTTACGAATAAAGGCTCTGCATTTCCAGCAGATCCCAACCTATTTCGGAGGCGATCACGTTTGACACGGGGTCGTCGTTGGTAACGGTGAACAGGTTCAGCCCCGTTTCGGGCACGGTGCACACAAACGCCTGATAGGTGGTAAAAAAGCCCGAGTGGTGCCAGCCGTAGTCATCGTTGTGGATGCCGAAGGCGTAGTCCTCGCCGTCGAGCGTGCGGTTGGTGGTCATCATTTGGGTGCTCTCGGGCGACAGCACGGCGTTGGTGCGCAAAGCTGTCAGCCACAGGTCTATGTCACGGGCGTTGGTGATAATATCGCCCAAGCCCATCGTAACTCCCTTATATACGGTTTTGGGCATACCCGTGGGCGCTGCAAGGTGCTCGATGTCGCTGAGCTCATTCTCGTCTATAAAGCCCGAGTGAGTCATGCCGATCGGCTCGAAGATGCGCTCTCTTACAAAGCTCTCAAAGCTTTGCCCCGACACCTGCTCAACTATGCGCGCAAGCAGGAAAAAGTTGGAGTTTGAGTACTCGTAATCCGTATCGGGCTCAAAAACAAGCGGCTGAGAAAGCAGCCATTCCTCGAGCAGGTCGCGGTTCTTCTCTGCTGTGTTTTCGTTTGTTACGGTTTTGCTAAGGCTTCCCGTGGGCAGCTCGGTAAAAATGCCGTCGATGTATTCAACGTCGTAAAACTCGGCTATGCCCGAGCGCATGGAAAGCAAATGCAACAGCTTAAGCTTATTTGCGTACTCGCAGTCGGGATAGTACTTTGACAGCGGATCGTCAACGCTGAGTGCGCCGTCCTGCTGCAAAAGAAGCACGGCGGCAGCGGTGAACTGCTTTGACACCGAGCCCACGCAAAACAGGCTGTCGGTGGTTATCGGCTCTTTGGTGCCGCTGTTCTCAATGCCGCGTGCAGCCTCGCACAGCGTTTCGCCGTTTTGGGTCATAAGCACCACGCCGCTGAACTCGGTTCCTTCAAGGCGGCGGTCAAGATATTCCTGCAGGCTGTCGGGCATAATCATGTCGGTCACATAAGTATCAGCCGGCTCGTCGGCTGTAGCTGTGGCGACAGGCGCGGCGGTATTTGTTTCACTTGATGCGCTGCCGCAGGCGGACGCAAGCACGGCTGTGAGCGCCGCAAGCAGCAGGGCATACCGCATAATTCAGGTGTACGGATTGCGCAGCAAGATTTTTCGTCAGGTTGAACAAATAAATCGAGGTAAGGCTGACGCCTTGCCGAGATTTTTTGGACAAGCTGACGGAATAATATTCAAGCAAGCCGTGCGCCTTGATTTGTGCGGTGTTGCCTTAATATCATATTCCAAAAACGGGTCAATGTCAATATCTGCCGTGCGCAAAAACAAAAGCACCGAAAAGCCAAAGCTTCCGGTGCGCTTATCAATTCCATACAAAGGTGGGGTTGAGATGCATTTCTCCGTTGTCTATTATCAGGTTCTGACCCGACATGGAGCGGTTTTGCGTGGTGAGAAACACCACCCAGTCGGCGACCTCGTCCGTTGTCATCCACTTTTTGAGCGGAGTGACCGCCATTATTTTTTCCCAGCTTTCGGGATCGTTCATCACGGGATCGTTGAGCGGCGTATAAACACCGCCGAGACTTATCGCGTTTGCGGTGGCTCCCCTTGGAGCAAGGCGAATTGCCACGTTGCGCATATAGCCCAGCAGCCCCGACTTTGACGCCGCATACTCGGGAAACTCCTGACCCGATACCGCCGAGGCGGACGCGTTGAACAGCACGGAGCTGAGCGGACAGCGCTCTATGCAGCGCTCGGTCAGCCTTACTGTCGCGGTAAGGTTGCAGCCTATGTCATCGCCGCTGTTTTGCACACCCGCGTTGTTGAACAGTATCTGAGCGTCGGTGATGTCGGGTATGTCGCTGCGGATGTCCGACTGAAAATGTATATAGTCAGGGTGAGCCACGGCGGCAGGCTGTATGTCTATGCCATAGACCGTGTGCCCAAGGGACAGAAAGCGCCGGCTTACCGCGCTGCCGATGCCGCCCGAGGCGCCTGTTATTATAACCCTCATGCAAGCGCCCTTCTGCGCCTGTATTCGGCGCCGACGCCGTCGCGGTTCCACTTTTTGAGCACTATGTAGCCTATGGGAGAGAAGATGACCTCCATAAGCAGCTCGAGCACCGCGCCCAGCAGCGAGCAGGTGACGCATTGTATGAGCGTCCAATGAAAGCCGTCCCAGAATATAGGCGCGAACACCATGAAGGTGAGCGCGGCAAAAATGAAATTATCGCAAAACTGGGCAATAAATGTGGAAATGTAGCTGCGCGTAACATAGGCGAGCTTGCCGTCCGGGTTTGCTCGGAAGGCTCTGCCGATGCTCCAGTTTAAAAAGTTGTTGATGACAGCCGACGAGATAAAGGCGACGGTGCTTGACAGCAGAATGAACCATGTGCCGCCTATTACGGTGTTGAACGCCGAAAAGTCAGCCTCGGTGGGAATTGCGCTTACCGCAAAGAACAGCAGGCATACAAGCAGGTTGGTGAGCATTGCAAACACCGACAGCTTAGTCGCCGCCTTCGGTCCGAAGGATTTTGTTATTATGTCCATACACAAAAACGACAGCCAGGATACGAGTATGCCCCCGTCTATCGCCAGCCAGTCATTTTGATAAATGGTTTTGTTGGCAAGTATGTTCATAACCACCACGGATATTGTAAACAGCGCCGTGATGACAGACGGGATGTTGCGAAACAGCAACTTCGTATCCGCTGTCGCGGATGATATTCTCTCTTTCATTGTGATTCTCCTTGGTTTTATTGTTTTAAGCGAAGGATTTAGAGCCCGAACTCCGCTGATAGCCGGCAAACGCCGAACGTATCGTATTGTATCACAAACAAGGGAAAAATGCAATATTTAATTTTGGGTCTTTACGTGAAACTTTTTTGGAAATTTTTCATTATTCACCGTTCACCGTTCACTAAAACTCTCAGCTCTCAACTCAAAACTATTCATCGTTCGCTAACGCCCACGGTCATCTTCTGAGGTATTCCGACGACACGGGGAATGTAAAGTACGTGTCGGGGTACGGCTCGTCCTTAAGCGTAAAGTGCCACCACTCGCAGTCGATTGGCACAAAGCCGCACCGCAGCATGGCATGCTGCAAAATCATGCGGTTGTTGTACTGCTCCTCGGTTATTCCGCGGTAATCGGGGTGAGACGCAGGGCTGAACAGATCGAACGGACTGCCCATGTCAAGCTCCTTGCCCGTGTTCATGTCAAGCAGGGTCAGATCGACCGTGCTGCCGCGGCTGTGACCCAACCGCTTTGCTATGTAGCCCTTTTCAAACAGTTCCTGCTTTTTGAGGTCGGGATAAAAATACGGCTTCATGCGAACGTCCTGATCCTCTATTCCCCACAGCATAAAGTGCTTTACCGCGCACACGGGGCGGTAGGCGTCAAAAATCTTAAGCCTGAAGCCCTGAACAATCATTTCATTGCTTACTTCCTTAAGAGCCCTTGCAGCCTCCTTTGTGATAAGCGCCACGGGCTCCTCATATCCGTCTATGCGGTCGCCTATAAAGTTGTAGGTGGAGTGATAGCGTATCTCCTGAACAACGGCGGGCACATAATCCGCAAGCGCCACAAAGCCCGAGGGATCAGCCTCAAAGCCTGAATTAATAACCTTCATAACGCGTCACCTGCCTTGCTTTTTTGTCCGTGAGCCAAGATAATCCTGCACGTTTTTGTCAAGCCACGACAGCGTTTGAATAATAGCGCTCTGCGGCTGTTCAAAGCCCGTCATAACCCAGTTGGAAATGACCGAAAAGCAGCCGTTGGCGTGGTAGCGGATGACGGTATCCGCATTGATGTCCGAAAAGTCGACGCCGAGCTGCTCGGTGAGCACAAGCCGCCGAACACCATCAAACATTTTGAGCAGCTTTTGATAGAGCACGCCCGTGTTGTGAGGACTGAACACCAGCTTGCAGTATGCCGGGTGATCGGCAATATATTTCAAAACGGCGCGGTACAGCTCCTCCGAGGTCTTTTCGCCGTATTCGGTTATTATCATGCCCACGTCGCTGAGTATTATGGTCTCGAGCTGCTCATACACGTCATATATATCGAGAAAATGCTTGTAAAAGGTGACGCGGTGAATATCCGCCTTGTCGGAAATATCCTGCACGGTGATATGCCGCAGCTCCTTGTCACACATAAGCTCTGCAAGCGCGGTAAAAATCGCCTGCTTTGTTTTTTGAGCGCGGCGGTTTGTTTTCTTTTCAGCCATAATTCTCACTTCCCTTATGAAAGTATAACACAAAAAACAGCGGTTTTCAAGCCGTGATAAGGTCAGTTTTTGCGTTTTTGCGTTTCAAAATGATTTGCAGCAAGAAGCCGCAAAAAAAGTGACGGAAGAAAAGCGTTTGCTGCTTTCCTTCCGCCTTTTATGATTTGTAGTGTCTTATTGTCGGTTTAATCTGTGTTATATAGTGACTGTCAACCCTTAAGCGTGCCCTTGAGCATACCCATTCTGCCGCCTCTGTCGTCAGCCGCTCCGCTGCGTGCGAAGGCGAGGATGACCGTAAACAGAAGGTCAAGGTTCTTCTCGGCGGTGCTTATGCGGTAGAAGCCGCGAACGGGTATCTTTGAGGCTACCTTGTGCTCCGCCTCGTCCTCCTCGTGAACATACTTGCTTGTGGCTTCCATTGCGGCGATCTCTCTGCCGTCGCGGAGTATGCGATAAGCCGAGGTCACGGTGTTGTTAAGCGCGAGTTTTGATTCAACGGTGATTCCGTTGCGCTTGAGGTGCTTCCAGATGTCCTCGCCGTCGAGCTTGAAGGTGTAATGGTTGTCGAGCAGCAGGGAGTTCCAGTCGGTTTCCTCCTCGTGACCGACAAGGTGCGGAGTTACGGTGTTGTGCTCGTGGTCGATAAAGTCAAAGCCGTAGGGGCTTGTCATGGTGAACTTAGTCATCTTGGCTTCGTACAGAACTTTGCGGTTTTTGTCCTCTATCTGATGGCCGTACTTGGGTGTGCCCAGATCGGTCTTGAAGTAGAGCGTGCGCTGTTCGCCCTTTTCCGAGGGCAGATACACGGTTTCGCCGCGCGTTTCCTTCAACTCCTTCACGGATTTCTTATCCTTTACCGTCCATACAACAACGATCAGGAGTACCACGCATCCGGCAGCCATTATAATATAGCCGAATACCGGTGTGGAGTGAACGGTGCCGGGGTTTTTGGGATCGTACTTCACCTCGATCTCCTTGCCTACCTCGTAGTCGGGAGCATAGGAATCGAGCGTTTGGGTGTAGTTCTTTCCATCGACCGTATAGCGGATGGTGGCGATGTACTGCTTATCATTCGCGGTGTTCGGGTCGGGAATGTAGTTTGGATCCTCTTCAATGGACGTGATGACGGCTGTTGTGGTTTCAAAGCCCGCCGTCTGAAAAAAGGAAACATAAATTCCCGCGCCCAGCGCGATCAGACCGAGAACAGCGGCAAAGATTTTGAGTGGAATACCCTTGAACGAACCTAACATTGCAATTACCTCTCTTTATTTGAATTTTTTAACGTTTTGCTTCGGTAACTGTATAATAGCACTTTTTTGCGGCGGATACAATATGCAATATACTGCCTGTTTGTAGCTATACTTACACATCAAAGGTCAGGTGTAGCCGAATTCACAAAACAATTATTAACGACCCGACGGGCAACCCCATAAATTCCGGAAGATTCGCACAGTATTGATACAGTCGGGAGCCAAGCCCTTCTTCCAAGCAAATATATCTGCCCGACCGAAATTCTCAATTCTTCAATTCTCCATTCTCAATTAAAAAATATATATATTGCATTTTGCGGCGGTTTTATTTATAATTGTATCGGAATCAATATAGACGGGAGACGGTTATGGAAAGGGAAAGCTTTAAGTCGCGGCTTGGGTTTATTTTAGTGAGCGCCGGCTGCGCTATCGGTATAGGAAACGTCTGGAAGTTTCCTTACGTCGCAGGAAAAAACGGCGGCGGTCTGTTTGTTTTGATATATCTGTTCTTTCTGGCAATAATGGGTATCCCCATACTTGTGCTGGAGCTTTCGCTGGGCAGGGCAAGCCGCAAAAGCCTTGTTAAGGCGTACAAAACGCTTGAGCCAAGGGGCAGCAAATGGCACATTCACGGCTGGGCAGGACTTGGCGGCTGTTATCTGCTGATGATGTTTTACACCTGCGTAGCAGGCTGGATGGTGGATTACGCCTGCAAGTTCGGCTTCGGAGCCTTTGTCGGGGTAACCACCGAGCAGGCGGACGGCGTTTTTAACGATATGCTGGCAAATCCCGCCGAAATGCTTTTGTTTATGGCGATTAACGTCATACTCGGCTTTGCCGTGTGCGCAGGCGGCATAAAAAATGGCTTGGAGCGCATTTCCAAGTGGATGATGATCGCCCTGCTGGGGCTTATCGTCGTGCTGGCTGTCAACAGCCTGTTTTTGAGCGGTGCGGGAGAAGGACTGAGCTTTTACCTGCTGCCCGATTTTTCGTCGCTTGAAAGGGTCGGGTTTATAAACATAATCTCCTCGGCAATGAGCCAGGCGTTCTTTACGCTGAGCGTGGGCATTGGCTCCATGCAGATCTTCGGCAGCTATATGTCAAAGGACAACACGCTTACGAGCGAGGCTGTGCGCATTACGGTGCTGGACACCTTTGTGGCGATAATGAGCGGACTTATAATATTCCCTGCCTGCTTTACCTACAACGTAACGCCTGCCGAGGGTCCGTCGCTGGTATTCTCGGCTTTGCCCAAAATATTCATAAACATGCCGTTCGGCAGGATATGGGGCACGCTGTTCTTCCTGTTTATGAGCTTTGCAAGCTTCTCCACCCTGAGCGCGGTGTTTGAGAACCTTATATCGAGCTGTATGGATAATTTTGGGATCTCGCGCAAAAAATCCACCCTGATAAACTGCGCCGTTGTGCTGATAGGAAGCATACCGTGCGTGCTGGGCTTCAACCTGCTGTCGGGCGTCAGCCTTTTCGGCATGAACATTCTCGACATGGAGGATTTTGCCGTGAGCAATCTGCTGCTTCCGGGCGGCTCAATAGTGTTCCTGCTGTTCTGCACGCTCAAAGCCGGCTGGGGCTTTGACAGTTTTCTTGCCGAGGCAAACACAGGCAAGGGAATCAAACTGCGGCGCGGACTGGTGTATTACTTTAAATACGTGCTGCCGGTGCTGATGCTGTTCGTGTTCATCATGGGCTTGATCCCTTCGGGAAAATAAGCGTCGGCGAGCAGCCTGATATAAAACAAAAAACACAGGTATCAAATGCCTTTCGGCGCTTGATACCTGCTTTTTTAAGGCAATACCGCATAATTCAGGTGTGCGGATTGCACAGTAAGATTTTTTGGGCAAGCTGACGGAATAATATTCAAGCAAGCCGTGCGCCTTGAATTGTGCGGTGTTGCCTTTATTACTTTCTTGTAACGCCGTTGCCGTAGATGGTCGTCCAGTCGTCCTTCATCGAAACTGCGGTGTAGCCGTTCTTTTCACAGCTTGCGCGCATTTTGTCAGCCTTTTCGGTGTTGCCGTTCTCGCGCTTGAGGTCGTCGCAGCACAGCATATACGCGCCGCTTCTGTATTTGTTGTTGTTGATGGTGTAGTTTGCCATCGCCTCGTCGCCCGAGCTGTTGCCGAAGCAGAGCACCGGCTGCTTGCCGATCTCTCTCTCGATAACGCTGACCTTGTTCATCTTGAGGTTCTTTATGATAAAATCGCCGCCCGTGATGAGCTTGTCGTCCTTTGAGAAGGTGTATTTGAGCCCGTCGGCGTCGCCCTGATTGCTTGCAACAAAGCTTTCGTCCGAGCCTATCATGTGACCAAGCGGAATATCTATAACACCGTCAACAAGTCCGCGCGTGATGAGGCGGTCGGTGCCGCTGATGATATATACGGTAAAGTCGTTCTTCTGCAAATAGCTGACTACCTGGAGCATGGGCTGATAGAACGCCTGACCGTTAGTCATGCCGTTGTAGCCCTGGGCAGGCTGATCTCTGTATGCCTTGACATAGGCGTCAAATTCTTCGGGGGTCATGCCCTTAAAGGCGGAAGCAACAGCCTTGCCGTGCTTAACGTCCAAGCCCTCGGGGTACTTTCCCGTGTCAAAGTATTCTTTTATGATTGCCGCGGTCTCTTTCTCCTCGGCGCTCGCCTTGTCCTTGTAATCGGGATCCTCGGTAACGCGGTGATAGAGCAGCTTGTGGTCAAAATAGCCGGGATCGGTCTCGCAGCACAGAGTTCCGTCCATATCGAACACCGCAATGCGATCCTCAACGGGGATATACTCTGCGGAGCCTTCGTCGGTTATCGACTTCATGTAATCTGTGAGCTCTGCCTTAAGGGGTGCGGTCTCTGTCCACATATTAAGATGATCGGCGCTTGTATCGGACGCTGCCGTTTCGGTCACAGACTGAGTGGCAGCTGTGCCTGAGGCGGGAGCGGACTGACCGCTGTTGGCGGTGATCGCCCATGTGCACGACACGGCGATAAGCGACACGGCAAGGGTCGCCGATACTATCTTCCATGCTGTTGCGGGGTTTTTCTTTTTTGTTTCCATCTTTCATTCCTCCGTTTTCTTTGTCTTTAACGTACTATAATATAGCATAGTTTCGGCACAAAAGCAATATACAATTTGCCCGTGTTTTGTAGTCGAAAAAGCAGCCCGTTCAACGCGGCGGCGCCGATTTTGGAT
Source organism: uncultured Ruminococcus sp. (assembly GCA_902798365.1). Lineage (GTDB taxonomy): Bacteria > Bacillota > Clostridia > Oscillospirales > Acutalibacteraceae > Ruminococcoides. Next base: position 18,771 of record CADBWP010000028.1, on the reverse strand, counting down.
AAAGGCGTTGCCGATTGGGGCTGCTGATTTAATTGTCCCATTCCTTTTTAAGTATAGCGTACTGATAGGTGTTTTCGTAGTGCGGGGTACCGTCGGGGTTGTTCACAAAGGAGACAAACTCCTTAAAAAAGTCCTCGCGGCGCTTTGCTATCATGTCCCGCGCCTCGTCAACCGAGCCGAGCCTCATGGACAAAAGCAGTTGACGGCAGGGCTTTGCAGGTATTCAAACACATCCTCGGCGTCGCCCGGCACGAACGGACGAAGAATCAGTCTTTCGGTTTCTATCATAACAAATCACCTCACGGCAAGTATTGTTCCTTATAAGGAACAGTTTCTTTCAATTATTCACCATTCACCGTTCATTGTTCACTAAAATACCGGTCGGGAAGAAAAGTCCTCGCCTAAGCAAAGCCTTCTTCCCGACCGACTCTATGCTCTATACTCTAAGCTCTATGCTCTATACTCTGTCATGCGCTTTCAACCGGTCTGCCGATCTTGTACGGCAGCTTGTATTCCGCAAGGTATTTCTGCACCCATGTAACGTCGAGAATAGAGACCCTGCCGTCGCCGTTTACGTCGGCTAGCAGCGTATGCAAGTCGTCAAGCTCTGCAAGATCTATCGACGCTCTTTGAATGAGGGTTGCGTCATTTATGGTGATGCTTCCGTCGCCGTCCGCGTCACCCAGCAGAGCCGACTCGCGGGCGGGCACGATCTCAAAGTCGCCCACATTAAAGCGGAAAATGATGTTTGCCATTCCCACGCCGTCTATGTATTCGGTTCTCTCGTACAATCCGCAAACTCCGACTATAACGGGATCGTCGTAGCCGCCGAGGTCGATCTCGCCCTTGTATTTCCAGTCGGAGTCAAAGGCAAGGAGCTTATTTCTGCGCCTGTTCGTTATCTCCGAATAATAGCCCGAGCCGGTTGAAACAGCTTTTACAAACATTTCACGCGTCGCCTGCTCTCCGTCGTCGGTTATGTCGGTTTCCTCTGTCAGCGTGCCGTCCCTGTCAAAAAGCGCCTTCATCACGTGAGCGATTTTGCTTTTGTCATAGTAGTAATACAGGACAAATATTTTGCCGTCATCCTCAAAGACGCCGACTATTGTTTTATTCTCGGGTACCTCCCATGTGAACAAAAGCTCATCCGAGGCGTCGTAGGCATACAGACAGTCTTTGCCGTCCGCGCTTTTTGAAACCATATAGGTATCGCTGTCTATGGAATAATATTTTTTAAAGCTGTCATCGTATTCAAACTTGGGAGCGTTCTCAAAGTCTATGCTCAAAAACAGATACCTGTGATCTGATGATGAATAGAGGTTGGCGCAGAGTCCGTTCTTGTACAGGTCAAAATCAATTTGGAACACCGAGTCGGAATAACCATATACGGCGTTGTCCGTAACGGAATACACATCGCTGAGGATGTTTCCGCTGCCGTCGATCTTTACAAAATAGGTGTTGTCCATTGTGCAGAGCTCAAGGGCGAAATTGCCGTCGTTGAGCGTTCTTACAATGCACTTATAGACCGTGCTGTTTGTTGTGTTGTAGTCGGGAAGCTCAAACTCAAAGCCCGATACCCTTTCGCCGTTGAGGTTGTATTCGTCAAAGCGGCAGCGTAAGGTATCGTTGTACATGGGCACATAGATCATGCCGTAGGTGCTGTCGGTCACGGCAAATAATGTGGAGCGCGTGTAACCGCGGGGGGCTGCCTTTACGATTGCGATAGCCTCGGGAGAGAAGAAATGAGAGGATCTTACCGTCTGACGGAACTCGGGGACGGTTTTGTTGTAGCCGTATTTAAGGTTGCCCTCGGGAATAACAAGGGTGTATTCGGTGTCGGGCGATATGGTGGGATAATTGAGCTGATAATAAAGGGTGAAGTTATACACACCGGTGTCCGCGTTTTTCATCTCAAGCGGAAACCTGTTGCCGTCGCCGTCAAGCAGATAGGGAGCGTTATCCTTATCGGGCGAAACACAGGTGAGCGGCTTGTCGCCCGTTACGGTCATTTTCATGTCGGCACCGAGCTCTCCGTAGGAAAGCGTCAGCTCAACGGGCTCGTCGGACACGGGCTCGTCCGAAAAGCTAACCTTGAACGACGGGTTGTCGCCGGTTACAAAATCGGTGAAGCTTATTCCCGTGAACAGTCCGTTATATACGCCGTCCGCAAGCATACCCGTGTTAGGCCAGCCCTCGGGAGTGAGTGAATCGCCTTCTCTGTATATGCTGTCTTTAAAATACGATTCTACGGGGAATTTGTCCTCGTTTTTAACGTTGTGAATCAGACAGCAGCGAAGCTCTGTATTGTCATGTGTATAATCTATGATTTCATCGGGAGAGACAAAGGCGGTGTCTGCGATAACGTGAAAGATCCTGAAGCCCGGCTCAACACCGTATTTTTCAAAGGCAGAGGCGTTGTTTTTTATGCCGCTGTCGTACTCCACAAGAAAGTACTCGTTAAAAAAGGCGTTTGAACGGTCTATTGAGGGCGCCACCACGGCTATTTTTTTGCCGTCGCCCAAATCGGTCTCAATGGGCGCCAGCGTCACGGTTTTGTCTTCGGTTGATTTTTCAACGTACTCGATGTCGTCGTCACCCAGCCAGCCGTAGCTCCACTTGGTAAAGCCGTCGTGATCTCCGACGTTGGAGCACATCATATCCCACGACATGATGGTTTGGTGTGTGGTGTTCATGGTGGAGTAGTAATCCGCTGCGCCGAAGATATGCCCGAATTCATGGATAAAAACCTCGGAGCCCGCGTCGTCAAAGTTTTTAAGGAAGGTATATGTATCCACCTTTTTGCCGGCATATTCAAGGTCGCCCGCCGTGTCTACATGCGGCCACCAGGTGGATGCGTAACTGCTTGTGGGACCCGCGTAATCAAAGCAGACCACGTCAAGGTATCCGTCGCCGTCGCTGTCGTATTTGTCAAAATCGATCTCGCCGTCAAACGCGGTGAACGCCTCGAGCATCAGGCCTTCGGGAGAGGACATCGCGTCTGAGTTCTCTTCATCATACTCCCTGCGGTCATACATCGCGTTGTAGGTGAAGATCGTGTCGCAGCTCATGCGCAGCTTGCCGTAGGACGAGATTTGGTAAAACCCGTTTATGCTGTCGGGCGAGCCGTCAAAAAACGACGCTATGGTTTCCTCGCTGTCGGCAGGATACATTTCATCATCAACCGGATAATCCGCAAAGCCGACCCTTACCACAAGCACGTTGATGTCTCCCGTGGTGGGCGTGTGCGACCGCAGATAATAGAAATTGCCGTCCTTTTCAAACGTGATCGCCCCCGCCGCAAAGGACGCGGCAGACAGAAGCGTCAGCAGCGATAACAATACCGCAACAACCTTTTTACAAGCTTTCATAATGACCATCCTTTTTTTTTAATTCCGTTCCTGCCTTTGTTCGGGTCGTGACCCTTATATTATAATTATAACATTTTTTCGGTATTATGTCTATCCGCTTTTTTGACGATTTCGCGTGAATCTGATTTCGACACTTTTTTATGCGTTATCAAAAAACAATAAGTTGACGGCGCGCCCCCTGCCGGGAACGCGCCGCCGTGTTGTTATTCAGAATTTGAGTAATAATTTATTCAACCGTCACCGATTTCGCAAGGTTTCTCGGCTTGTCAACGTCGTTGCCCTTGTTGACCGAGGTGTAGTACGCAAGCAGCTGCATGGGCACCGTTGCCACCATGGGCATTAGCATTTCGCTTATTTTGGGGATCCGCACAAGGTAATCGGCAGCCTCGCGGTCGATGTCGGCTTCCTTGTCGCAAATAACTATCGTCATCGCTCCGCGCGCCTTTACCTCCTTGATATTGGACACGGTTTTTTCCAATAAGGAATTTTGAGTAGCTACGGCGATAACGGGCATACCCTCGGTGATAAGAGAGATGGTTCCGTGCTTAAGCTCGCCTGCCGCATAGCTTTCGGAGTGGATGTAGCTTATCTCCTTCAGCTTGAGCGAGCCCTCCATAGACAGCGCATAGTCGAGCCCGCGACCGATGTAAAGCAGGCTGTCGGCTGTAATGAGCTTTGTGGAAACATACTGGCACACATCAATGCAGCTGTTTATGGTTTTTTCTATTATCTCGGGCATCCTCACCAGCTCACGGGTAAGGCTGCGGCAACGGTCGGCGTCTATCATGCCCTTTGCAAACGCCATTTCAAACGCGAGCAGATACATTACGCTGAGCTGAACCATATACGCCTTTGTTGAGGCTACGGCTATCTCGGGACCCGCATGGGTATAGATGACCATGTCCGCCTCACGGGCTATGGAGCTGCCCTTTACGTTTACTATGGCAAGGGTTTTGGCGCCGGTCTGCTTTGCAAGCCCGAGCACCGCCTTTGAGTCGGCTGTCTCGCCCGACTGGCTTATGATTATCACCAGATCCTTTGGCGTGAGCAGCGGATCGCGGTAACGGAACTCGCTTGCTATATCCACCGTGACCGACACTCGCGCAAGCTTTTCTATGACGTATTTGCCCACCATGCCCGCGTGCATTGCGGTGCCGCACGCCACTATGAATATATTCTGAAACTCCTTTAGAGAATCCGGCGTAATTCCGCACTCGCTCAGATTGGGAAGCCCGTCCTCTATGCGCGGAGTTACCGTCGTCTTTACCGCTGTGGGCTGCTCGTGTATCTCCTTGAGCATATAGTGCGGATAGCCGCCCTTTTCGGCGCTGTCCTCGTCCCAGTCGGCAGTGAAAAGCTCCTTTTCGATGAGCCGTCCGTGCAGGCTGCAAAAATGAACCGAGCCGTTTTTGAGCACGGCGATCTCGCCGTATTCAAGCAGATAGTAGTCCTTTGTGTATTTTATTATGGCGGGAACGTCGGAGGCTACAAAAACCTCGCCCTTGCCCTGACCGACGATGAGCGGACTTTCGCACCGCACGGCATAAACCGTTTCGGGGCGGTCGGCAAAAACTATGCCCAGCGCAAACGAACCGCGCAGCTCGTGAAGCACCTTGCGTATGCACTTTATGGGATTGCCGTCGTAGTAAAAGTCGAGCAGCTGAGCCACTACCTCGGTGTCGGTGTCGGACAAAAACTCGTCGCGGTCGTTCTCTATCAAAAACTGCTTAAGCTGCTTGTAATTCTCGATTATGCCGTTGTGAACTATGGTGACCCTTCTGCCCGAATGGGGGTGAGAGTTGACGTCGGACGGCTCGCCGTGGGTAGCCCAGCGCGTATGGCCTATTCCCGCGTGACCGCGCGGCTTGCCCTCGCGCTCCATTTTGGCGGTAAGGTCGGTAAGCCTGCCCTTTGCCTTTGCAACGGCTATTTTGCCGTCCTCAAAAACGGCAATGCCTGCCGAATCGTATCCGCGGTACTCTAACTTTGTCAGCGCCGATACCAACACGTCGGTACAGTCGCGCGGACCCACATATCCAACAATTCCGCACATATAACTCGCTCCTTTTAGTGTTTTACCTGACTATTATATGCTCTTGTTAATTGTTTGTCAATATGTATTTGCAAGTTTAGCGGTTTATTCCTGCAATTTTATCTGATTTTTAACAGAATCGGCAAAATTGTCCGCGTGTAAATGAAAGTGAAATTATATACTGTTGCACACGACAGCAAAAAAGAGCCGAGAAAGCAAAGCCGCTTCCGACATTATATTCCAAACAAACAGCAAAAATTTATTCTTGACAACCAAAAACAACTATTTTATAATAGCAGTAAATAAGCTTACAGAGGAACCGCTATGAACATGACCTTTGACCGCAGCAAATATTTCGGCTTTACATTCAGCTTTACCTTTTTTAACAAGGGTAGGGTCGATTTGCTGTGCCGTCGTTTGTAAGCTTTAGCAGAACAAAACACGGGTGTGGCACTTTGACCGGTGCCGCACCCTTATTTTTTATTTTGAAAGGAAAACCGATATGATCATTGTATTAAAACCAAACACCTCATCCGAACAGCTTACGCTTTTTACCGAAAAGCTCAAGACCGATTATGACGTCACCATAAACCGCTGGGACGGCATACACTCCACCGTTTTGGGTCTTATAGGCGACACCACCCGGGTGGATATCGAATATATCGAGGCGCAGAGCATTGTAGAGAGCGTAAAGCGCGTTCAGGAGCCGTACAAAAAGGCGAACAGAAAGTTCCACCCCGAAAACACGCAAATAAAAATCACCGACGGCGTGACCATCGGTGACGGAAGCCTTCATATTATGGCAGGCCCCTGCTCGGTAGAGAGCGAGGAGCAGATTGTGAGCATTGCCGAAAGCGTCAAAAAATCGGGCGCGACCCTGCTGCGCGGCGGCGCGTTCAAGCCCAGAACCTCTCCCTATGCGTTTCAGGGGCTTAAGTCCGAGGGGCTTGACCTGCTTAAAACGGCGCGCAGACAAACGGGACTGCCGATAGTAACCGAGATAATGCGCGTTTCGCACATAGACATGTTTGAAAACGTCGATATAATCCAGGTGGGCGCGCGCAACATGCAAAACTTTGAGCTGCTGAAGGAGCTGGGCAAAACCGACAAGCCCATACTGCTTAAGCGCGGACTGTCAGCAACAATTGAGGAATGGCTGATGAGCGCCGAATACATAATGGCAAACGGCAACAGCAAGGTAATGCTGTGCGAGCGCGGCATACGCACATATGAAACCTTTACGCGAAACACGCTTGACGTGTCGGCTATACCCGTGATCAAACGGCTTTCGCACCTGCCCGTTATTGTTGACCCCAGCCACGCCGCAGGGAAAAGCTGGCTTGTGGAGCCGCTGGCAATGGCGGCGGTTGCGGCAGGCGCGGACGGGCTTATTATTGAGGTGCACAACGATCCGCCGCACGCGCTGTCGGACGGCGCACAGTCGCTTACCCCAGAGCAGTTTGACAGCGTTGCAGGCAGGCTGTTCTCGCTTAAGAAAGCGCTTTAATCCCTGCCGAGCAAGGGCTTTGGCGTGGGAATGAATTTTGCAGCCATCGCCGCAAAGAGCATTATCGGAATGAGCCCGGGCGGAAAAACGATCATAAGCAGCAGCACGGTGGCAAGCGGCTTTTTGAGCGTGTGACCCACAAGCGCCGTGGTTACAGCCGCGGCGCAGAACACGGGATCAAGCCCCGTGAGCATACCTATTGCAAAGCCTATGGCGACTCCGCAGAAAATAACCGGGAAAAAGTGACCGCCCTTCATGCCGGAATCTATGCAAATGTTTGTGAGCAGCAGCTTTACCGCGGCTGTCACAAGCAGCATTACCGCGCCTATTTCGGTCATGTCGGCGGTCACCTCGCCTATCTGATGCTCGCCCGAAAACATGGTGAGCGGCAAAAAGGTTCCGGCTGTTCCCAAAAGCAGACCGCCCGCAACCGCGCGCAGAACAACGTATTTTTCAAGTCTCTTCTTTATTGAGGACGTAAGTCTTTTAAAGGCGAAGAACAGCCAGCCTGCGGCAATGCCCGCAAGCGTGAGCGGCACGGCGTACAGATAAACCCAAAGCTCCTGCCGTTCCGCCTCGAGCCCCTCCATGCCCGTGCTTATGCCGAACAGCCTGTTGAGCAGGATAAACACTCCGAACGAGCTGAGTATGGCGGCAAAGTACAAAACCGTTTTGGACGCCTTGGGCAGCACGGTGTCCCTGTCCGACTCGATCGGCTCCATAAAGCCGAACATGGGCGAGCGGAATATGGTGCCGAGCGTCGCGCTCAGACCGATGGCGGTAAGCTCCTCGACCTCGCGCCTGAAACGCCTGAGCTTGTCGCCCACCCAGGAGCACAGCCCTGCTATCACGCCCGTAAGACCTGCCTCGGGGCCTACGCTTGCGCCGAAGAGCAGCGGAAGCAGCGCCGAGCCGAGGGTTGAAAAAACATTGTGATAGGGATAGCGACCCGTCTTTTTTACGGTGCCCAGAACGACGTGCAGCTCCTCGGGATAATCGCCGAATTTGCGCTTCCAAAGCCCCGTAAGCAAGCCGCCTGCCGTGCACACGCACAGCGTATAGAGCGGAAAGCTTATCTGCGACGGCACATATACCCACAAGAACTCCATGCCGAGGTTCATAACGCGCAAAAAGCCCCAGACGATAACGCCGACGATGGCGCCGAGCATTATCGTGTAAAGCAAAAACAGCGCGTTGTTTTTCAGTTTGCTCAAAGGAATCCCTCCGAAAATCATCTTATAATTTTATTGTACTACCGGATAAGAACTAAATCAACAGGTAAAACGATTTTTTTTGAATTGAGACCGGAGAATTGAGAATGGAGAATTTTTTAGTTGAAAGTTGAAAGTTGAGAGTTTCGGTCGGGAAGATAGCTTCGCTTGGGCGAAAGGTTTTGTTCCCGACTGTATCACTATTGCGCGGGTCTTTTTTACAGCACGTCAGGCTCCCCTGCGCTAAGGTGATTTCCCTGTCAGGGAAAATGTCGCGCAGCGACAAAAGGGTTCCCACACTATTAATACAACCGGGCACAAAACCCTTCTCATTAGAAAAACCTATCTTCCCGAAACTATTCACTATTCACCATTCACTATTCACTAACCGAAACTCTCCACTCTCAACTTTCAACTCAATTCTCAATTCTCAATTCAAGCAAACCTATCTTCCCGACCGAAACTATTCACCATTCACCGTTCATTGTTCATTTTTCACAAAAAAGCTGTCTTTTGATACGAAAGAATTTCCATTTTCCATTTTCAATTTTCAATTCAAAAATTGCATAAAACTATGCAATTTTTCCCGATATTTCACTATAAGTGAAGGGGACTTTTTCAGGGTGTTTATGACCTTGCGCTAAGGGGAAGCGAACGGATACGATTGGTTACGAGCGGTGACGAGTGGTGACGAGTGGTGACGAGTGGATACGACGGCGACCAATAAGAAGAAGAAGACAAAAAAGAAGACAAATAAGAAGACAAATAAGAAGACAAAGAAGAAGACAAAGAAGAAGACGAAGAAGAAAAAGAAAAAAGAAAAAGAAGAATATTTGTCGGCTCGCGCCGATTTTTCGCACAGCAGCCGCATTTTTATCATACTTCCGTTTCAGAGCGTAAAAAACAGCCGGGAAGAAAACGCCTTTCAAGCGAAGGGGGCTTCTTCCCGACCGAAACAATTTGCCGTGTTATTTATTTTATCTGAGATAAACCTCTATGCCCTTAAGGTTTTCAACGATCCTGTCCATTATCTCCTGAACCTCGGCAGAGGAAAGGGTGCGTTCCTTTGAGGAGAACTCAAAGCGGACGGTGACGCTGTGGAAGGCCGGAGTGTCGTAGGTATCTACAATTCTCACGTTTTTGAGAATTTCTCCGCCCTCGTTGAGCCAGCACTTTGCCATGTCGGCAAACAGCACGCCGTCGGGGATAATAACGCTGATGTCATAATCCATGGGCGGATACTTTGACGGCTCGTCATACACTATGGAGGCGTTTTCTGCGTCGGCAAACGCCTGCATATCTATCTCGGCAAAAACGATCGCCGCCTTTTTGTCTATCTTTTTGCCCACCTCGGGGTGAACTATTCCCATAACGCCCAGCTCTTTGCCGTCGAGAAGAACGGTGTTGAGGTTTACCGGGTGCTCATAGCTGTGAGTGGGAGCCGCCTGCTCAAAGGTGATGGTCTTGTGCTTGATGTCGTCGGTCACCACAGCCAAAATGTCGCGCAGCTTAAGGTAGAGCGTCTTTACGTCGTCGGTCTTGCTGTAGAGGGTCACAGCGAGCTTTTTGTGCTCGACGCACAGGTTGTTTTCGTCCATGCCGGTGACAACTCTGCCGACCTCAAAGATACCGAAATCGGCGGCGTAGCCCACGTTTGTCTTTACCTGGCAAAGCTGGGTGGGAATGATCGAGTTGCGGATGGTCTCGATGTTGGGGTTTGTGGCGTTTGCAAGGCGGATATTCTCCTCAACGGGAATGCCCAGCGCCTTGTATTCGTCGGCGTAAGCCCATACGTAGGAGTGAAGCTCGTGCAGACCGAAGCGCTTTACAAGCATGTCCTTTATCTTGTCCTCGTCTGTTTTGACGGCGTCGGGTCTTACCGGATAAAGCGGCGAACGGGTGGTGTTCACCTCAAAATTATCGTAGCCGTAGATTCTGGTGATTTCCTCGATGATGTCCGCCTTGATGGTGACGTCCTTTGTGGCGCGCCAGCTCGGCACAACCACGTCAAAGCTGTCGCCGTCGAGGCTGACGCCGAAGCCCAGGCTCTTAAGCGTTTTTACGATGGTGTCGTTGTCAATTTGAATACCCGTGTAGCGGTCAACAAACGCCTTGTCAAAGCTGAGCTCAACCTTGGGATAGCGGTAGGCATACTCGTCGGTAAGCGCCGAAACAACCTTTATGCCGCTGTCATATTTCTTTAAAAGATTTAAGAATCTTGCGATGGCAACGTCTGTCAGCTCGGGGTCGAGGCTCTTTTCGTAGCGCATGGATGCGTCGGTGCGGTGAGCCAGACGGACTGTGGATTTGCGTATGGAAGCCGCGTCAAAGGTGGCGGATTCAAGCGTGAGGGTGGTGGTGTCCTCAACTATCTCTGAGTCGAGGCCGCCCATAATGCCGGCTATGGCAACAGGGGTGTTGTCGTTGCAGATCATCAGGGTGTTTTCGTCGATGTTGCGCTCAACGCCGTCGAGAGTGGTGAACACAAACGGCTTGTCAAAGCGCTTTATGCGAATCTTGCCCACCTTGCGCGAGTCAAAGGCGTGCATGGGCTGACCCATCTCGAGCATGAGGTAGTTTGTGAGGTCGGCAAGGAAGTTTATGCCGCGCATTCCGCAGTAGTACAGGCGAATCCTCATATTGACGGGGCTTACGCTGCGCTTGATGTTCTCAACCTGCAAACAGCTGTAGCGGTAGCAAAGCGGGTCCTCGATTTTGAGATCGACCTTTTGCAGGCCGTCATACGCCTTAAGCTCCTCAACGTCAAGGGGCTTAAGCTCTCTGCCGGCAAGAGCGGCAAACTCGCGCGCAATGCCGTAGTGACCCCACAGGTCGGGGCGGTTGGTGAGGGACTTGTTGTCAACCTCAAACACGATGTCGTCGATTTCATAGACGTCCTTGATGTCGGTACCGTTTGCGATGTCGTCGGTAATGTCCATAATGCCCGAGTTGTCGTCGGAAATGCCTATCTCAGCCTCGGAGCAGCACATTCCGCAGGACATAAAGCCCGCAAGGGGTCTGGGCTCGATGGTGATGTCGCCGATTTTTGCGCCCACCTTGGCAAAGGCGGTTTTCATGCCGACGCGCACGTTGGGAGCGCCGCACACAACGTCGGTAAGCTCTTCCCCGCCGGCATCAACCTTGAGCAGATGGAGCTTTTTTGACTCGGGATGGGGCTCTACGGATTTGATCTCGGCAACAACAACGCCGCTGAGCTGCGAGCCCTTGAAGAATATATCGTTCTCCACCTCGGCGGTGGAAAGTGAAAACTGACGGATAAGCTCCAGCTTGTCAAGACCGGTAAAGTCAACGAAGTCGGATATCCAGTTCATTGATAAAAACATAGCTTGCTCTCCTTCCTCTTACTCGTCATCCGTAAACTGCGACAGCGCCTTAAGGCTGCCGCTGTTCAGGTCGCGGATGTCCTTGATCTTATACTTCATCATGGCAAGCCTTGTAAGACCAAGTCCAAAGGCAAAGCCGGTGTATTCGTCTGGGTCAATGCCGCCCTCGCGCAGCACGTTGGGGTGGATCATTCCGCAGGGGCAAAGCTCGAGCCAGCCGCTGTGCTTGCAGGACGAGCAGCCCTCACCGCCGCAGATAAGGCAGTTTATGTCAAGCTCAAAGCCCGGTTCTACGAACGGGAAGAAGCCCGGGCGCAGCCTGACCTTTACGTCGCGGCGGAACACCTCGGAAAGCATGGTTTTCATAAAGAAAATCAGGTTGGAGATAGAGATGTCCTTATCCACCATCATGCCCTCCATCTGGAAGAAGGTGTTTTCGTGGCTGGCGTCGGTAGCCTCGTTGCGGAAGCAGCGTCCCGGGAAAATAGCCTTGATGGGCACGCCGTTTTCCTTAAGGTTTTTGCCGTACTTTCTGAGAATGGCGTTCTGAGCCGCGGAGGTCTGCGATTTGAGCAGCTGACCGTTCTCAAGATAATAGGTGTCCTGCATATCACGGGCGGGATGGTGCTTGGGAATGTTGACCGACTCAAAGCACTCGTAGTCGGTGACCACCTCGGGATAATCCTCTACCGTAAAGCCCATCGACTTAAAAATAGCCTCGCACTGGCGCTGCACAAGCGTGATGGGGTGATAGGAGCCGCGCGACAGGTCGGCAGGCGCGGTGATGTCAAACTTGGGCATTGCGGCGATCTCGCGTTCGATCTCAAGCTGCTTGAGCTCGGCTATCCTTTCGTCAACCTTCTGAGCCACAAAGCCCTTGAGCTTGTTGACCTCTGCGCCGAAGGTCTTTTTTTCTTCGTTTGAAAGATCCTTCATGCCCTTAAGCAGAGCGGTCACTCTGCCCTTTTTGCCAAGGTAATCTACTCTTACCTTGTCAAGCTCGCCGAGGTCGGTGACGTCGGAAAGCTTTTGCTTTACTTCATCCATTATGGTTTTGATTTTCTCCATGTTAACCTCCAATAAAAAATAAGTCCCCGTGCAAATGCACAGGGACGAAAAAATCCGCGGTACCACCCTTGTTCTTATCAAAAGATAAGCTCTCAAAACCTGTAACGGGGTCAGCCGTTGCCGCCTACTAAAGTGTTTCAGCGGCACCACTCGGGAGTGAACTTCACAAAAGACCTGTATGACGCGCTTTCAGCCGCCGACGCGTCTCTCTTTTAAACAGGCGGTTTTTGCTACTCTCTCCGTCGCCGTGTTGTCTTGTAATATAATAGCACCGGATTTAAAAAAATGCAAGTGTTTTTTTGTGATGCAAGCACATCAAATGATTCTGAAAACATATATGAAACATATATGCCTACGCCGAAAAGCCTCCCCTGCGATAAGGGGAGGTGTCAGCGATAGCTGACGGAAGGGTCGAAAACGTTTCCGCTCTTCCTCAGTCGCCTTACGGCGACAGCTCCCCTTAGCGCAGGGGAGCCTAATATGCTATCAAAAAACGTTAAGTTGCCTACATTACCCTGACAGGGAAATCACCTTAGCGCAGGGGAGCCTAACGTGCTATCTAAAAAGAAAATATTTGCTTTTGTTCCGCTTATTTCTTTTTGCCCAGAAAATCGTTGAACGCGTCCTTGTCGTAGTAGTTTTTATCGACAAAGTCGTCCTTTTCGTCAAGGTTGAATTCGCTGTCCTTGAACATGCCCTCGCCCAGGCGGTGGTTAAAGTTGTAGTTGCGCACGATGAGCGTCATTATTACTGCCACAACAACGATAAATATAATAATTGAGAAAATCATAAATACAAGCTCCTTATTGTGTTTTGTTGTCTGATGTGATGTCGCCGATGTCGATGATGGTGCCCTCGCCGCCCGTGACCTTGGGCAGCTCGCCGTTCCATTTTTCGATCTTTTTGTTGGCGATGACCTTGTCGGTGAGCGAATCGTTGATTGCCTTGTTTGCAGCCGCGTCGCCCGCCGCCTTTATTTTTGCAGCCTCTGCGGCAGCCTCGGCGTTGGTTATTGCGGTCTGCTTTTCGGTCTCAGCCTTTAAAAGCTGCTGCTGAGCAACCTGCTTTTCCTCGATGGCGGTGATGAACGCCTCGGAAAAGTCGAAGTCGATGATGTTGACGTCGGTAACATAAAGTCCGATGTCGTTGAGCTTTTCGTTGAGCCCCTCGACAAGTCCGTCCGAAATGAGCGCGCGGTTTGTTACGCTTTCCTCGGCGGTGTAGGTGGCGGTGATAGCCTTGAGCACCTCGTTGACGGCGGGAACCACAAGCACGTTTTCGTAGTCGGCGCCGATGTTTTTGTATATGCTGTAGCTTTTTGAGGTATCGACGCGGTAGTTGATGGCGAGCACGGTGTTAACGCTCTGCAAGTCCTTTGAAAACGCCTCGGTATTGACCTCGAGCTTTTGGATTCGGTTGTCTATCTTTACAACGTCCTGAATGAACGGTATCTTTGCGTGGATGCCCTCCTGCAAAACGCCCTCGTTGACGCTGCCCAGCGTAACCACAACGCCCGTGTGACCTGCGTCAACAACTGTAAAGCAATTCAGTCCTATCACGATTGCTATAACTGCGGCTATGCCGATTATTACAAACTTTTTTACAGAGGCGCTGTTCTTTACGCCTTCCGCATTGATTTTCATAGTGCTTTCTCCTTCATGCTGTTAAAAATTCTGTCCGCTTCCTTTTTGTACTGTCCTGCCGTGTAGGCAAGCGCCATTACGGTAAGCGCGTTTATAAGTCTTTCGCGTGCGTCGTCGGACGGCGGCTCCCAGTCGCTTGTCACTCTTTGGGCAAGCCCGGGCGCGTCGGCTGCCGACAGCGGCTTGTCTGTGGCGGCGATAATCAGACAAAGATAGTCGTAAAGCTGCTCCTCGCTGATTATATCGTCCTCGGTGTCGTCCGCGTCGCCGTTTACCATGGCAAGCAGACTGCCTATGCTGTCGATCTTCATGCAGTCGCGCAGCGCCGAGATCAGCAATATCCTTGCAAGCTGCCGCTCGCGGTACTTCTTTTGCTCGGGGTGCGACACAAAGCCGCGCTTTATCCAGTTTTGGATGGTGCTTGCCTCAAGCCCCGTAAGCGAACAAACCTGCCTAAGGCTGAGCCCGTCCGCCGCCCGGATAAGAGGCAGAAACTCCGAAAACATTCCCCTGCCGCTTTTTGGCATTCCAAGCTGCATTCGCATCACATCCTTTCCAAAAGTTTATTAGATTATATCACAGGTTCATTTGACTGTCAATAGTTTTCAAGTAATTTTTTTAAAAGTTTTTTTGAACTTTAAAAACAAACAAGCGACAGCATGAGCCGAGAGCGTTTGACTTTTTCGTTGTCATGTAGTATAATTATCGCAAGCCTGCGCATAATGGAATTTACAGCGTATTGTAAACCTGCGCATTCGGGAGTTTACGGCGTATTGCAAACCTGCGCATTATGGAAAAGAGGCGTTGACATGATACTTAAGCGTAAAATGTATGACAAGCTGCTAAAGCTGAAAAAAGAACTGAACGGCAAAAAAGCCTTTCTTATCGAAGGGGCAAGACGTATCGGAAAGTCAACGATATGCGAGGAATTCGGCAGAAACAATTATAAAAGCTACATTCTGATTGACTTTGCCAAGTGTCCTGTCGAGGTAAAGGACTATTTCGTAAAGCATATAAACGATCTTGATACATTCTTCATGCTTCTTTCCGCTTATTTCGGCGTGAAGCTGTATGAGCGTGAGTCGCTTATAATCTTTGATGAAGTGCAAATGTACCCGAAGGCGAGGGAGTGTATCAAGTATCTTGTTGCCGACGGCAGATACGACTATATCGAAACAGGGTCGCTTATCTCGATAAAGGAAAACGTCAAGGATATCGTCATTCCATCGGAAGAGCGTCATCTGAGTATGTATCCTCTTGATTTTGAAGAATTCTGCTATGCTCTTGGTGAAGAGCAGATATGCGGTTATATCCGCAAGTGCTTTGCCGATAAAACACCGCTTGCAACCGAGCTGCACCATAAAGCAATGCTCCTGTTCAAGCAGTATATGCTCGTCGGCGGTATGCCGCAGAGCGTTATAGCCTTCCTTGAAAGCAGGAAGGACTTTGACAAAGCCGATATTGAGAAGCGTGACATTCTTGCTCTTTACCGCAGCGACATCATGAAGATAGACAGCAAATACAGGAGCAAGGTTCTCACCATATTCGATCAGATACCGGGGCTGCTCTCTCAGCATGAAAAACGTGTGGTTTTCAACGGTATTTCGGCAGGTAGCAAGGCAAATCACTATGAGGAGACCTTCTTCTGGCTTTCCGATTCGATGATATCCAATGAGTGCTTCCTGTGTAACGATCCTAATGTCGGACTTTCGATAAACGAGAACAGAGCGTATGTTAAGTGCTATCTCGGTGACACGGGACTGCTGGTCAGCCACGCCTTCAGCGAAAACGAACTGCTTGAAGATGAGGTATATAAGCAGATACTCGGCGACAGGCTGAATATGAACGAGGGTATGCTCTATGAGAACACCATTGCTCAAATGCTAACCGCAAACGGACACACGCTGTATTTTTATACGCAGTACAGCCCGGAGAAGCACCGCAACGACATTGAGATAGATTTTATTATCTCTAACAACAGCAAGCTGAAATACAAAATGTTCCCGATAGAAGTCAAATCGGGCATGAAGTATTCGATACAGTCGCTCAGACGCTTCAAAGAAAAATACAAGGCAAGAATAGGCGAATGCTATGTTATCCACCCGCGAAACCTCAACTTCAAGGATGACATTGTGTGCATACCGCCTTATATGACGATCTGTCTGTAACGATCAAGGCAGCCGGCTCATAACTCTTTTGAGTTTTGGGTCGGCTTTTTCCCGCCTATCATAACTGCGCTTATAACCATAACCGTGCAAAACGGCGGGATCTATCGGTTTTAAGGCAAAAAATTAACAAGCGACAGCATGAGCCGTCGCCTGTTTTTGAAAAGAATGTATAATTAATTATTTGAGGCTGTTCTGGATTGCAACGGCAACAGCAACGGTAGCGCCTACCATCGGGTTGTTGCCCATGCCGAGGAAGCCCATCATCTCTACGTGAGCGGGAACGGACGAGGAGCCTGCGAACTGAGCGTCGGAGTGCATGCGTCCCATGGTGTCGGTCATGCCGTAAGAAGCGGGGCCCGCAGCCATGTTGTCGGGGTGCAGGGTTCTGCCTGTGCCGCCGCCCGAGGCAACCGAGAAGTACTTTTTGCCCTGCTCGTTGCATTCCTTTTTGTAGGTGCCTGCAACGGGGTGCTGGAAGCGGGTGGGGTTGGTTGAGTTGCCGGTGATGGAAACGTCAACGCCCTCCTTGTGCATGATAGCAACGCCCTCACGAACGTCGTCTGCGCCGTAGCAGCGAACGTTGGCGCGCTCGCCGTCGGAGTAGGGAGTTTCTTTAACTATGGTAAGCTCGCCCGAGAAGTAGTCAAACTGAGTCTGAACATATGTAAAGCCGTTGATTCTGGAGATGATCTGAGCGGCGTCCTTGCCAAGACCGTTGAGGATAACTCTGAGGGGCTGCTCACGAACCTTGTTGGCGTTGCGAACGATGCCGATAGCGCCCTCTGCCGCGGCAAAGGACTCGTGACCTGCCAGGAAGGCAAAGCATTTGGTGTCGTTTGAAAGAAGCATAGCGGCAAGATTGCCGTGGCCGATGCCAACCTTGCGGTTTTCGGCAACAGAGCCGTCGATGCAGAAGCTCTGCAGACCGATGCCGATGTATCTTGCTGCCTCTTCGGCGTTCTTTGCGCCTGCCTTAAGAGCGATGGCAGCGCCTACGCAGTAAGCCCAGCATACGTTTTCAAAGCAGATGGGCTGGATTCCCTTGGCGATCTCGTAGGGGTCGAAGCCTGCGTTTTTGCAGATCTCGCGGCTTTCCTCAACAGAGGCAATGCCGTACTGCGCCAAAACGCCGTTGATTTTTTCGATTCTTCTGTCGTAATTTTCAAATAAACTCATGTTGCTCCCCCTCCTTTATTCGTGACGCGGGTCAATGTACTTGGCGGCGTTGTCAAACTGGCCGTAGTGACCCTTTGCTTTTTCAAGAGCCTCGTTGGCGTCCATGCCGCCCTTGATGAAGTCCATCATTTTGCCGAGGCTTACAAACTCGTAGCCGATGATCTCGTCGTCGGCATTGAGCGCGATGCGTGTGCAGTAGCCCTCTGTCATCTCAAGATAACGGGGACCCTTTTCTTTGGTGGCAAACATTGTGCCGACCTGAGAGCGAAGACCCTTGCCCAGATCCTCAAGAGAAGCGCCCACAAGCAGGCCGCCCTCCGAGAAGGCGCTCTGGGTTCTGCCATATACTATTTGCAGGAACAGCTCTCTCATAGCGGTGTTGATAGCGTCGCAAACCAAGTCTGTGTTAAGAGCCTCGAGAAGAGTTTTGCCGATAAGGATCTCGGAAGCCATAGCGGCGGAGTGGGTCATGCCCGAGCAGCCGATGGTCTCAACCAGAGCCTCCTCTATGATTCCCTCCTTAACGTTGAGCGTCAGCTTGCAGGCGCCCTGCTGAGGTGCGCACCAGCCGATGCCGTGGGTGAAGCCGGAAATATCCTTGATTTCCTTAGCCTGAACCCACTTGCCCTCCTCGGGGATGGGCGCAGGTCCGTGATATGCGCCTTTTGCTACGGGACACATCTTGGTAACTTCTGCTGTGTAATACATAAGTGTTTCCTCCTTGATATTTATTAAGGCAATACAATTGTCGGGATTAAGAGCCAACACACTTTCCCTACTCTAATTATAGACGTAAATACAGTCATAGTCAAGTAATTTTTAAGGCGTTCCGACATAAATTTATAGGTTATTACTAAATAGAGGTTTTTTGAATGGAGAATTTCGGTCGGGCAGATAGGTTTTTCTAATGAGAAGGGTTTTGTGCCCGGTTGTATTAATAGTGTGCGAACCCTTTTTGACAGCACGTTAGGCTCCCCTGCGCTAAGGTGATTTCCCTGTCAGGGAAAATGTCGCGCAGCGACAAAAGGGTTGCCGTTTTCGCAGAAAAAGCTGTCGCCGTAAGGCGACTGAGGGGTCGTTAACGCTTGGCAATCATCAAACACCGACCAAGAGAGGAAAGGTTTTCGACCCCTCCGTCAGCTATCGCTGACACCTCCCCTTATCGCAGGGGAGGCTTTTGGCGTAGGCATATATGTAATGCACATAACATATTCGCACCATAGTGATACAGTCGGGAACCAAACCTTTCGCCTA
>CADBWP010000027.1 GCA_902798365.1 uncultured Ruminococcus sp. | reverse complement strand
CTCGGCAAGGCGTCAGCCTTACCTCGATTTATTTGTTCAACCTGACGAAAAATCTTGCTGCGCAATCCGTACACCTGAATTATGCGGTATTGCCTTAATGATTTATTACATCAGCTAAGCCTTTGAGCACACCCCGTAAAAGGCTTTCACCAATATCAAAGGAGTATAGAGCATATGAGCTTGATTGTTCAGAAATTCGGAGGCACCTCGGTAAGAGACGCCGAGCGTGTGATGAATGTTGCAAGAATTGTGACGGACACATTTTCCAAGGGAAATGACGTGGTCGTGGTAGTATCCGCTCAGGGCGACACCACCGACGACCTAATCGCAAAAGCAGACGAAATAAACCCCAATGCTTCCAAGCGCGAGAAGGATATGCTTCTTGCCGCAGGCGAACAAATATCCATTTCGCTTTTGGCAATGGCAATTGAAAAGCTGGGCTATCACGCCACCTCGCTTTTGGGCTGGCAGGCAGGCTTTCAAACCTCTTCGGCGCACACAAGCGCGCGCATAAGACGCATTGATCCGAGCAGAATAAAGGTCGCGCTCGACAGACACAACATAGTCGTTGTCGCAGGCTTTCAGGGAGCTTCAAAGTACGGCGATATAACCACCCTGGGACGCGGCGGATCCGACACAAGCGCGGTTGCCATAGCCGCGGCGATGCACGCCGACCTTTGCCAGATATACACGGATGTTGAGGGTGTTTATACGGCGGATCCCCGCAAGGTTGAAAACGCCAGAAAGCTTAAGGAGATCTCGTACGACGAAATGCTTGAGCTTGCCACCCTGGGCGCACAGGTGCTCAACAACCGCTCTGTAGAAATGGCGAAAAAATACAATATCGAGCTTGAGGTGCTGTCAAGTCTGACGCACGCACCCGGAACAATCGTAAAGGAGAAACCCAAAATGGAAAAAATGTTAATCAGCGGCGTTGCCAAAGACACCGACGTAGCCAGAATTTCTGTAATCAGCGTTCCCAACATTCCCGGCATTGCCTTTAAAATGTTTTCAAGGCTGTCCGCAAAGGGCATAAATGTAGATATAATCCTTCAGTCGATCGGTCACGACGGCAAAAAAGACATCAGCTTCACCGTCGCAAGACCCAGGGTTCACGAGGCTGTAGAGGCTCTTGAGGAGTACATGATGAGCCACGGCGCAAAAGAGATCGTATATGACGACAAGGTCGCCAAAATTTCCATCGTGGGCGCGGGCATGGAGAGCCACGCCGGCGTTGCCACCAAGATGTTTGAGGCGCTGTATGACGCGCAGATCAACATTCAGATGATCAGCACAAGCGAGATCAAGGTCTCCGTTCTCATAGACGAGGCAGAGGCAGACAAGGCTGTAAAGGCGATCCACGACAAGTTCTTCGACTGATATTTACGGCTCTTTGTCAATAGTTTGAGTAAACCCGACAAAACAAAATGTAAATAAACAGATCCGGCGATCACTCCCGTTGCGGAGAGGTCGCCGGATTTTCGCTTATGCGGATTAATTTTGATAAAGCTGTTAAACCGCCGCCTTTCCTATCACCTCTATCGCTCTTTTTTCGCACAGCGGCATACCGTGTTCTCTGACCCATGCGGCGGCAAGACCGCCCTTCGGCGGCTCGGCAAACTCGGACAGTATCTTTTTTATTTCGGCGGGCGCGCAGGGATAATCAAAAATCAAATAATATGCGCCGTCCTTTTTGTAGGCGGCGTTTTTTCCGCAGTATATTCCGCCGCGGTACAGCGCTTCCGCCGCGCAAAGCAGTTCGTCGGCGCTTTCAAGCCTGCAGCAAAGGCTGCCGTGCTCCTTAAGGCGGAAGGTTCCGCGCCGACTGCCCACCGTAACCAGCAGATAGCAGCCCTCGCTCATCATCATAGCCTCAATATTGACCCGCCTGCCTTGGGTGATTATTCCCGAGCGGCGGCAGGCAAGGCGCATTATGCGCAGCAGCACCCTGCGCGAGTGGCTGTCGCCCAGGCTCATTGCGTTGTAGTCAAGCGAAAGCTCGCTCATGTCGCTGTCTGCAAGAATAATAAGCACCCTGTTCCCGTCAAGCCTGTTAACCGTCAAAGCCGCCAACCCCCGTAATGTTATCTACTCTAATAATATGCCGAAAAACCTGCCTGTGCAAGTGATTTTTATTGGAAAATTAAATTGGGCACCTCTGAACAACAGTGAATTATTAGAGGTGCCCTATTGCCAAAACGGAATTAAAATGCTATACTGGAATTATCAAAGCAAAAGGGGTGTTTTTATGCCGAAATGGCTCAACGACGCAATATTTTATGAAATATATCCGCAATCCTTTTATGATTCCAACGACGACGGGATCGGCGACATAAACGGAATCATCGCAAAGCTCGACTACGTTCGCGGGCTGGGCTGCAACGCGATATGGCTCAATCCCGTGTATGACTCGCCCTTTATGGACGCGGGCTACGACGTGCGCGACTATTACAAGGTCGCTCCGCGCTACGGCACCAACGAGGATCTGGTACAGCTCTTTAAGGAGGCTCACGCCAAGGGCATAAGGGTATTGCTCGACCTTGTGCCGGGTCACACGTCGGACACCCACCCGTGGTTTTTGCAGGCTAAAAAAGCGGCTGAGAACGAATACTCCAACCGCTACATTTTTACCAAGACCGTGTGGGACGCTCCGCCCGAATACCGTATGATGTGCGGCATTTGCGAGCGCGACGGCAACTATATGGTCAACTACTTCAGCTCTCAGCCCGCGCTCAACTACGGCTTTTACGAGGTAACTCACCCCGAATGGCAGCTTCCGCACGACCATCCCGACTGCCTCAAGACCGCCGGGGCGATAAAGGACATCATGCGCTTCTGGCTTGACAAGGGCGCCGACGGCTTCCGCGTGGATATGGCGGACTCCCTTGTAAAAAACGACGACGAAAAAATCGCCACCGCCAAAATCTGGCGCGGCGTTCGTGAAATGCTTGACAAAGAATACCCCGAGGCGGCAATGGTTTCGGAATGGTGTCATCCCGACCGCGCGATAAACAACGCGGGCTTTCACATGGACTTTTACCTTGACCACTACGGCAACGGCTACAGCCGTCTGTTTCGCTACGGCGACTGGGGCGACCGCGCGGCGTTCAACCCCAACGGCAGGGGCAGCCTTGAGGAGTTTGCCGTTGAGTATCTGCCTGCCTACAACCGCACCAAGGACAAGGGTTACATAAGCTTTATGACCAACAACCACGACATGCCGCGCGTTACCGCCTATCTTGACAGACAGGCGATAAAGCTTGTAAACGCCTTCATCTTCACAATGCCGGGCGTGCCCTTCCTTTACTACGGCGACGAGATAGGCATGCGCTATCAAAAAGACCTTGTAAGCAAGGAGGGCGGCTATTCGCGCACGGGCTCGCGCACGCCCATGCAATGGAACAGCGGAAAAAACCTGGGCTTTTCGCAGAGCGACGACACGTATCTGCCCGTTGACAAATCTGCCGACGCGCCCACGGTTGAAAACCAAAGCGGCGATCCCGACAGCATTTACCGCGTTGTCACCGACCTTATCGCGCTCAGGCACAAGTACGCCGACCTGCACGGCAACGGCGAGCTCGAGTTTACCTTCCGCGAGGGTCAGCTTCCGTTCGCGTTCCGCCGCGGCGGCATGGTGATGTATTTTAATCCCACAGGCAAGCCCGCCGAGCTTGAAGCCGTGGGCAGCGGCGATGTGGTGTATAAAATAGGCGAGGCTATCCTTGACGGCAGCAAGGTAAAAATGGAAGCGCAAAGCTTTTTGCTGGTGGAGAGCTGATAATCTGAAATAATACCGAACGAAAAACAGCCGGGAAAACAGCTGCACGGAAGCGTGCATTGTTTTCCCGGCTGTCGTGTTTTTTGAAAAATTATCTGACAAACCCGATTTTCTTCATTACCTTTGAAAGTGTTCTGCTGCTTATTTTCAGGGCGATTTCGTCTGCCTTGTGATAGCAGCTTTCAAGATATGCCTTGTCCTTGATAAGCTGTTCATAACGCTCTCTTATGGGGCGCAGCTCCTCAACCACAGCCTCGCCCACGGCGGTCTTAAAGTCGCCGTAGCCCTTGCCGGCAAACTCGGTTTCGATCTGCTCATAGCTCTTGCCCGTAACGGCGCCGTAAATGGTCATAAGGTTGTTCACGCCGTCCTTGCCCTCGGCATAGCGCACGCAGGCGTCGCTGTCGGTAACGGCGCGCTTGAATTTTTTCATTATGACCTCGGGCGGGTCAAGCAGATGCACGCAGCCGTTTACGTTTTCGTCCGACTTGCTCATCTTGCTCAGCGGATTTTGCAGGCTCATTACCCTTGCGCCGTTTTTGGGAATAAAACCCTCGGGTATTTTGAACACATTGCCGTACAGCCCGTTAAAACGTGTGGCTATGTCGCGGGTCAGCTCAATGTGCTGTTGCTGGTCTGCGCCCACGGGCACCTTGTCAGCCTGATACAGCAGAATATCGCCTGCCATAAGGGACGGGTATGTGAACAGTCCCGCGTTAATGTTGTCGGCGTGCTTGGCGGACTTGTCCTTAAACTGAGTCATGCGCGACAGCTCGCCGAACTGTGTGTAGCAGTTGAGTATCCACGCAAGCTCGGCGTGGGTGTGAACGTGGCTTTGAATAAAGAAAATGCTCTTTTCAACGTCTATGCCGCACGCCATTATGGAAGCGTAGGCGTCCAGAATGTTCCTGCGCATCGCGGCAGGCTCCTGCCTTACGGTGATGGTGTGCAGGTCGGCAAGCGCGTAAATGCAGTCATATTCGTTTTGCATAGCTACCCAGTTGCGCACCGCGCCCAGATAATTGCCCAGGGTGATGGTGCCGCTGGGCTGAATAGCGCTGAAAACTACTTGCTTTTTATCTGTGTTTTCCATGTGGATACCTCCGAATCATCTGTTGTTTGCAAGCTTGCCCAGTATCTTTATGCCCTTTTCAAGCTGCTCGTCCGTTGGGGTAGAGAAGTTTATGCGGAAGCTGTGGCACTCCTCGCCCTCGTCGGTGAGAAATGCGTTGCCGGGCACGACGCAAACCTTGTTGAGCACCGCGGTCTTGCAAAACTGCGGCATATCAACGTCGCGCGGCAGGTCGCACCAGATGAACAGACCGCCGTCTATTTTGTGGTAGGTTATCGCGGGCGCGCAGTATTTGTCGAGCAGATCCATGCAGAACTGCGCCTTTTTTGTGTAAATGTCGCGCAGCATTTGCAGGTGTGCGTTAAAGTCGTATTTGGTTATAAATTCGTCGCATACCACCTGCGACCAGATGTTGGTGTGAACGTCGTTGCCCTGCTTGCACACCACCAGCTTCTGAAACACGGGCTTGGGCGCGATGGTGTAGGCCACGCGCATACCGGGCGAGATGACCTTTGAGAAGGAGCCGGCATAAATAACGACGCCGTCGGTGTCAAAGCTTTTGATGTTGGGCAGGCTCTCTCCGCTGTAGCGCAGGTCGCCGTAGGGGTTGTCCTCAATCACAAGCACTCCGTACTCTTTTGCAAGCTCATAAACCCTTTTGCGCTTTTCAAGGCTCATGGTAACGCCCGAGGGATTCTGAAAGTTCGGTATGGTATAAATAAGCTTGGCGTTGGGGTTCGCCTTAAGCTTTTCTTCAAGCTCGTCGGTGTTCATGCCGTCGGGCTCAACGGTAACGCCCACAAGCCTTGCGTTGTAGCTGCGGAAGGTGTTGAGCGAGCCTATAAACGACGGAGCCTCGCAGATAACAACGTCGCCCTCGTTTACAAGAGCCTTGGAGCACAGATCCATAATCTGCTGTGCGCCCGTGGTGATAAGGATGTCGTCGTTTTCGCTGCCCGTGTTGTGTTCGCGCTTCATATAGTCGAGCATGTGCGCGCGCAGGGGAGCATAGCCCTCGGTAACGCTGTATTGCAGCACCGAAATGGGGTTCTCGCTGAGTATGCGCGCCGAGATCTCGGCTATTGCTTTGGCGGGAAAGGCGTCGGGCGAGGGGTTGCCGGCTGAAAGCGACACGACCTCGGGGTCGGCGGCGTACTTGAATATCTCACGGATAGCGCTGGGCTTAAGCCCCGAAACTCTGTCGGAAAAAACGTATTCCATATGTATAACCTCTTTTTCGTTTATATAGATGATATTATAGCACAGTTGCCGTGCAGAATCAAGAGGCAGAGTTTTTCGGAGCACGGCGGTCTGATTTGCGGTCTGAATTGTGCTGAGCCAAAACTCTTTCCTTGACTTCCATACCGAAATAATGTAAAATAATCGTGTATGCGGTTTTTTAACTGCTAAACTACAATGGGGGGTTAGACCTTGGAATTTTCAAGCCTGGTATTCCTGTTTGCATATCTGCCGCTGACCTTGCTTATTTACTATATCGTTCCGCGAAAAGGTCGCAACATATTCCTGTTTTTTGTCAACCTGCTGTTTTACGGCTGGGGCGAGCCCATGCTGGTTTTGCTTATGGTGTTCAACGTGGCGTTCAACTACGCCGGTGGTTATCTTGTTGACCGTTACAGGGATAACCCGACGAATAAAAAGATTTTTCTGATTCTGACCTGTGCGCTCGACGTGGGTATTCTTGCCGTATTCAAGTATCTCGGCATGATAGTCGAGACCATAAACCTGCTGCCGTTCCCGGATATTACCGTTCCGCAGATAAGCCTTCCCATAGGCATAAGCTTCTATACCTTCCAGACCATGAGCTACGTCATCGACGTTTATCGTGACGACGCTCCCGTAAGCAAAAACTTTATCAACTTCGGCACATACGTCGCGTTGTTTCCGCAGCTTATCGCGGGTCCCATCGTGCGCTACCGCGACGTTGCCGAGCAGCTTATCCACCGCCGCGAAACAATGGCGCTTTTTACAAAGGGCGTCAAGCTGTTTTGCGTGGGTCTTGCCAAAAAAATGCTTATAGCCAACCCCATGGGTATGCTGACCGAGCAGATTTTTGCGGGGCAGAACAACGGCGTGCTGGGCACATGGATAGGCATGATAAGCTTTACCTTCCAGATATATTTTGATTTTTCGGGCTACTCCGACATGGCGTGCGGCCTGGGCAACATGCTGGGCTTTGAGTTTTTGAAAAACTTCAACTACCCTTACATATCAAAATCAATAACCGACTTCTGGCGCAGGTGGCACATCTCGCTTTCAAGCTGGTTCAAGGAATACGTGTATATTCCGCTGGGCGGCAACCGCAAGGGAGTTCCGCGCCAGATCGTCAACCTGCTTGTGGTGTGGGGGCTCACGGGTCTGTGGCACGGCGCATCCTACAACTTTATGCTGTGGGGGCTGTATTACGGACTGCTGCTCATACTCGAAAAATTCGTGCTCAAAAAGTATCTTGACCGCCTTCCCTCGGCGGTGCAGCACATATACACTCTGATAATCGTGGTAATCGGATGGGGACTGTTCTATTTTACCGACATAAATCAGCTGCTCGGCTTTTTGGGCAGCCTGTTCAACTTCTCGGACGGGCTGTGCGGCGAGCAGGCTCTCACCGCCATTCTCAGCTACCTGCCGCTCATGGTCATCGCCGGCGTCGCAAGCACTCCGCTTGGCGCAAAGCTCTACGCTAAGGTCAGCGGAAAGCGTTGGGTGTGGATCGCCGAAGCGCTGTTTTGCGTCGCGGTGCTGCTGCTTTCAACGGCGGCATTGGTGAGCGATTCGTACAATCCCTTCATCTATTTCAGATTTTAACAGGTGACAGCTATGAAGCATTACGCCGACAACGATAAAAAGAAAACGCCTCCGCGTTACTCGCAAAAGCCCTCGGGCGGCAAACGCTATGCGTCCGACTCAAAGGGACAGCGCCACGCGGGCGAAAGATATGAAAAAAAGCCGCAGCACGACAGCGGCAGGCGCTACGCCGACGAAAGCGCGCAAAACGTTTCTCAGGCGGTGAGCAGGATAGTGTCCGAGCGCAAAACGGCGACCTCGGGCGACCCCGTGAGGCACCGTGACAACGAGCCCACAAGGATTTATTCCGCAAAGTCTGCGGCAGAGGGTAAAAAAACCGCCGCTCCGCCGCGCACCGATGCCGCCGACAAAAAGCCTGCGCAAAGCAAAAAACGCGCTCCCAAAAAGCCGCGCACCGAGGTTCCGGCAACGCCGACGGCTCCAAAGCCCGCAACACCGCTCGGTTATGCGCCCGCTATACTGTTTTTGGTGTTCATCTTTGCAATGGCGATCTGGTTTTTTGCGGGTCCCAAAAGCGATTTCAGCGCGATGGAAAAACGCTATCTCTCCAAGTTTCCCGACACCTCTGCCGAAAGCGTATTCAGCGGCAAGTTCGGCAGCGAGTTCAAGCAGTATTTTGCCGATCATTTTCCCGTACGCGACCTGTGGGTGGGCATAAGCGCCTATACCTCGCTTGCCGAGGGCAACAACGGGGTAAAGGGCGTGTATAACTGCAGCGACGGCTACCTGATAAACGAGCCCGTACCCACCGAAAACAACCTTAACAAGAATCTGGGCATACTTGCCGAGTTCAAACAGACCGTGGGAGACGTGCCTATGACCGTGCTGTTTGCGCCCTCTACGGGCTACATAGCAGCCGACAAGCTGCCCCTTGTGCACAACAGCTACAACGACGACGCATACTTTGCGACGGCTTCCGATACGCTCAAGCAGAGCGGCATCGGCTTTGTAGATGTGCGCGAGGCGTTCAAAAACGCCTATGCAGGCGGCAGTCAGCTCTATTACCGCACCGATCACCATTGGACGACAGAGGGAGCCTACACCGCCTATGAGGAGTATTGCAAAGCCGTGGGGCTTGAGGCGGCTGCGCGCGGCAAATTCAACATTGAAAAGTACGACGGCTTTTACGGCACCACCTATTCCACCAGCGGCTTCTGGCTCACCCCGCCCGACACGGTGGAGGTGTGGAACAACCCCGACAACACAGAGGACAAAATAAGCGTAAGCATTTATGAAACGCCGGTCAAATCAAGTCATTCCATGTTCTTCTATGAGCATAACGACGAGGCGGACAAGTATCCCATATTCCTCGACGGCAACCACGGCTGGACGGAAATAACCAACGCAAACGCAAAGGGCGGCACCATTGTCGTTATCAAGGACAGCTTCAGCCATTGCTTTGTGCCTTTCCTCGCCGAAAACTACAAAAAGGTAATTATGGTGGATATGCGCTACTACAGCCAGGAGGTCTCGCAGATGGTCGCCTACGAAAAGCCCGAGCAGATTCTGGTGCTGTACGGCATAGACAACTTTGTAACGGACACCGACCTGCCCAATCTGTGGTAAGCCTGCCGTTAAAAAACTAAAGGCAACACCGCACAAATCAATCCGTACACCTGAATTATGCGGTATTGCCTAAACAACACGGGAGCTCCGCGAGGGCTCCTTTTTGTTTTGCTGTCAAAAAACCAAAAAACTCAAAAAAACCATTGTATTTCCCCGAACAAGATGTTATAATGGATAAGATTGCAGGCGTTTTGACGTTTGCAGACAGGAGGCAATATGAAGGAACTGTTTTTGCTTGTAAAAAAGCTCGATTTCAAGGGGCTTTTCTGTCAAAAGACCGACAATATTTTCATCCAGTTTTTTCGCTACTGCTTTGTGGGCGGACTGGCTACCGTTGCCGAGGGCGGCGCGCTGTGGCTGATTCAGCACTTTATTTTCAAAGAGGACAGCGGCTTTACGGTGTTTATTTCGCAGGGCATAGCCTTTATTCTGGGACTTGCGGTAAACTTTATCCTGTCAAAGCTGTTTGTGTTTCAGGAGAAAAGCGAAAAAACCAACGCCGCGGGCGAGTTTGTCGTTTATGCCGTAATAGGCGTTATCGGCCTGCTTATAAAAGAGCTGCTGCTGTGGGTGTTCAACATTCAAATCGGCTGGCACTACATGCCGGTATGGGTCATTTCAACGATTATAGTTCTTATATGGAATTATGCAGCAAGGCGCGTGGCGCTTTACAAGAAGAAAAAATAAAACGAAAAGGTGTTATATAAATGCAAAAGGTATTGATCATCGGCGCGGGTCCGGCGGGACTTACCGCGGCGTATGAGCTGCTTGACAAAAGCAGCGGCTACGAGGTAATCGTGCTGGAGGAGAGCGACCGCTTCGGCGGTATCTCGCGCACGGTGAATTACAAGGGAAACCGCATGGACATGGGCGGTCACAGGTTTTTCTCAAAGGTTCCCGAGGTCAACGACTGGTGGGAGAAGATGCTTCCCACACAGGGAGCCATGCCCTACGACGACGTTGTGCTGGGCAGGGAATCCACCGTTGTCGGCGGCGGCCCCGACCCCGAAAAGACCGACAGGGTAATGCTGAGAAGAAACAGGCTGTCAAGGATATTTTTCAACAGCAAATTCTTCGACTACCCCGTGTCGCTCAAGTTTGACACCATCAAAAACATGGGACTCGGAACCACAATAGTGGTGGGCTTCAGCTACCTCAAGACCGTTTTTCACAAGCGCGAGGAAAAGTCGCTGGAGGATTTTTACATAAACCGCTTCGGCAAAAAGCTGTATTCGATGTTTTTTGAGAATTACACCGAAAACCTGTGGGGCAGGCACCCAAGCGAGATTTCGCCCGAGTGGGGCGCCCAGCGGGTTAAGGGACTGTCTATCAAGGCGGTGCTCGGCGACATCTTCGGCAAGATGTTCAAAAAGAAGGACCGCAAGGTGGAGACCTCGCTCATCGAGGAATTTGCCTATCCCAAGCTGGGACCCGGCCAGCTTTGGGACATAACCGCCGCAGATTTTGAAAAAATGGGCGGAACCATAATCAAAAACGCCAAGGTTGTAAATCTTATTAAGGACGGCAACAGGCTTACGGGACTTGTGTATGAAAAGGACGGCGAGCGCATCACCCTGAGCGGCGACTATATCATATCTTCAATGCCCGTAAAGGATCTGGTAAAGGGCATGAACGACGTGCCCGAAAAATATGTGTCGATCGCCTCGGGGCTGCCTTACCGCGATTACATGACCGTGGGCGTGCTTGTTCCGCGCCTCAACCTTAAAAATGAAACCAAAACCAAAACCATGGGCAACATCGTGCCCGACAACTGGGTTTATGTTCACGACAGAAGCGTAAAGATGGGTCGCTTTCAGATATACAACAACTGGTCGCCCTACATGGTCAGCGACGTAGAGCATACCGTGTGGATGGGACTGGAGTATTTCTGCAACGAGGGCGACGAGATGTGGTCGATGACCGATGAGGACTTCGGCAAGATGGGCATGACCGAGATGGTCAAGATGGGTCTTATAGACAAGGAGACCGACGTGCTCGACTTCCACGTTGAGCGCGTGAAAAAAGCGTATCCCGCTTACTTTGACACATATGAGCACATGGACGAGCTCAGAGAGTATCTTGACACTATCGAGAACCTCTACTGCGTGGGCAGAAACGGTCAGCACCGTTACAACAACATTGACCACAGCATGTGCACTTCCTTTGAAACCGTTAAAAACATCCTCTCGGGCGAAAAGAGCAAGGACAACATCTGGAATGTCAACACCGAGAAGGAATATCACGAGGAAAAGGACGGTAACTGATGAATACAATCAAAAAGCCGCGCCCAATAGACGCCGTTTTCGGCGTGATACAAAAGCATCCGTATCTTTGCGTGATACTTGCCTGCGCGTTTTTGCTGCCCTTCGGGCTGTGTCAAATTGAATATATGAGAGACGCCGAGATCGTGCTTGAGGCAGTAGTCTGGATAGTGGGCGTTACCGCGCTTATATACCTCGGCAAGCCGAGCAGCAAAAGAAAGGTAAACATCCTGCTGTGGTTCGGATATATGCTGCTCATCGTGCTTTTCGCCATGATAGTTTTCCAGAACCACTTCAAGAGCAGATTGTTTTTCATTCCCTTCATCATCGGGCTTGTGCCGCTTGTGGTGATACTCCGCCGCGAGAACGCTGTCTCCGTCGAGCGGATAGTTGTGCTTCTCGTCGCGCTGGGCGTTGTAGTGCGCTACTGTTACGTGCTGACCATAGGCGCTCAGCTCATGCAGCATGACGTGTATAATTTTGAGGGTCTTTCGGGTCACGAGGGCTACATAATGTACTGGTACAACAACGGTCTTAAGCTGCCCGACTTTGACGTGAGAGGCGTCATTCAGTACTATCATCCGCCGCTTCACCACATGCTTATGGCGCTTATGCTCAGGATATTTACAAGCCTCGGCATTGAGCTCACGCGTGCGCAGGAGGCTCTGCAAATACTGCCGATGGTTTATTCCTCGCTAATAATGGTGGTTTGCCACAGGATCTTCAAGCTGATAAACCTTAAGGGCGCGGGACTTGTCGCGGCAATGGTAATAGTCTGTCTCCATCCCACCTTTATAATCTGGAGCGGCGCTTACAACAACGACATTCTGTCGGTGCTGTTCATGCTTTCGGCAATGCTGTGGACGCTCAAATGGTATAAGCAGCCGTCGGTAAAAAGGATAATCCCCATAGCGCTTTGCGTGGGCTGCGGCATGATGACCAAGCTCTCGGCGTGGATGGTCGCTCCCGCAATCGCCTTTGTGTTCCTGTGGGTATTTATAAAGAATCTGAAAACCAAGCCGCTCGCCTTTATCGGTCAGTATGCCGTGTTCGGCGCGGTGTGCGCTCCGCTGGGGCTGTGGTGGGGCATACGCAATCTTATCGCCTTTGACGTACCCATCGCCTATGTCTGGGATACCAAGGTAATGTCCATGTGGGTCGGCGACATTCCCGTGGGACAAAGGCTGTTCGATTTCAGCTTTTATCAGTTTGACTATCCCTTCGCGGCATTCGCCAATAATCCCGGCGCGGGCTATAACGAATTCAATCCGCTTGTGGGTCTGCTCAAAACCTCGCTTTACGATGAGCTGACCACGCTGTGGGAATTTGAGGGCATTGCATCTGTCCTTGTGCTTATTGCCGGTCTTATCGCAATCGCCTGCTTTATCGGGCTTTGCTACGCGCTGATAAGCAAAAGGACGGGCATGGATGTGCCGCAAAAAATCTTTTTCGCGCTGGTTTTTCTCACGATAATGATTTCCTACTACATCTTCTGCTTCCAGTTCCCCTACGTTTGCACCGAGAACATCCGTTACTGTATGCCGATCATCCCCATACTTGCGATGGGCTTCGGCTTCGGTCTGAACGCCGTTAAGAGCAAGGTGACTGCGGCAAAACGATAATAATTACAAAAAATAACCGCCCCGGCAGGAAAACGCCGGGGCGGTTTTTTAGGTTGGATTGAATCACTTAAAGGTTTTGGTGGCTATGTTGGAGCCGTCCTTTTTGTTTATGTTGATAACGACCGAGGGAGCGGCAACGCCGACCTTGTCCTTAAGCTCGGTTATCATCTCCTGAGCGCTGCTCTCCATTCCGTCAAGCAGTTCCGCCGCGCTGCCTTCAATTGAAGAAAGCTGTTCGGCTGACAGGTCTATGCTGATGTTCATGTCAAGCACAAGGCTGCTGCCATTTGCCGAGACCTTGACGTCCATAATGCCCTGACCCAGATCGGCAAGAGTGGCTTCAAGGTTGTTGTCGGCTATGTACTTTGTTATGTTTGCTTCGTCGTTGTTGTTGCCGCTTCCGCCGTCATTGCCGCCGCATGCAGCAAAGCAGAAGATCATGGCGATGGCCATGAGCACGGAAACCGCGGTTACCATAGTTTTTTTCATACGTTTTCTCCTTAAGGTTATTCCCTTTGCAGGGTGCTTTCAGTTTATATCATTTTGCGTCTTTTGTCAATGCTATAATTAAAAAGCCGGCACAGACTGTTGAGCCTGCGCCGGCCTTGCGTTTTGAGATTTAATTAATTTGCCTGGATCTCAACAAATTTTTCCTGCATATATGCGTACACGTCCTCGTCAACGTCGGCAAAAACGTAGCACTTTTTCAGGTAATCCTCGCTCGGGAAGGTGAGCTCGCTGTTTTTGATTTCATCGTCGAGCAGCTCAATAGCCTTGGTGTTGGGCGTGCCGTAACGCAGATACTTGCAGTTTTCGGCGGCTATCTCGGGCTTGTGCATAAAGTTTATGAACGCCTCGGCGTTCTCTTTGTTTTTGCTGCATGTGGGTATGCAGAATGCGTCATAGAAAAGGTTGGAGCCGCTCTCGGGCAGGCAGTAGTCCAGATCCTCGTTTTCCTCCATCATCATGGCTATGTCGCCTGCGTAATAGGGGGCGATTGCGCTCTGGCTGCCCTCCATCTCGTTGAACACCTGATCCATAACGTACTTTTTAAGCAGGGGCTTTTGCTCCTTAAGCTTTTCGGTCGCCTTGTCAACGTCCTCCTTGGTGCACTTTGAGGGGTCAATGCCGCACAGCTGCATTGCGATAGCCATGGCGTCGCGGCTGTTGTTGAACATCAATATCTCGCCCTCAAGGGTTTCGTCCCACAAGGCGTCCCAGTCGCGGGGCTTGTTTTCAACCTTTGTCTTGTCATACACAATGGCGGTCACGCCCCAGTTGTAGCAAACCGTATATTTGCCCTCGGGGTCGCCCGCAAGGGTTTTAAAGCGCTCGTCAAGATTTGCGTAGTTGGGAATGTTGTCAAAGTTAAGCTCCTGAAGCATGTTTTCCTTGATGAGCTTGCTTATCATGTACTCAGACGGAACTATAACGTCGTAGCTGACGTTGCTCTGCTTGAGCATGCTGTATAGCTCCTCGTTTGTTTCATAGGTGGTGTAATTCACCTTTATGCCGGTTTCCTTTTCAAACTCCTCGCACACGTCCATCAGACCGTCCTGACCGGCGGCTATGTATTCGCCCCAGTTATAGACGTTTACCTCGCCCTTGCTTTCGGCGCCGCCGCCCGAGCAGCCGGCAATGCCTGTTGTAAGCGCGCAGAGCATTGCTGCGCACAGGATGATTGAAAGAATCTTTTTCATATTTTTACCCCCAAAATAAAATGTATTAATTACCGCGCTTTATCTCGCGCTTTTCGGCGCGCCTCTCATAAATGTTGACCATCACCATGATGATGATGATTGCGAGAAACAGCAGAGCCGACAGCGCGTTGATCGTAGGCGGGATTTTTCTTCTGAGCATCGAGTAGATCTCGGTGGAAAGGTTGTTGAACTTTGCGCCCTGGGTAAAGTGGGTTATTACAAAGTCGTCCAGCGAATAGGTAAAGCTCATAAGCAAACCCGAGAATATGCCGGGCATAAGCTCGTGGATGACCACCTTGTAAAACGCCTGCCATTGGTTGCAGCCCAGATCCAGAGCCGCGTCATATACGCTTTGATCCATGCGCCTCAGCCTGGGCATGACGTTTAGCACCACAAAGGGCACGCAAAAGCAGATGTGCGAGACCAGCACGGTGCCGAAGCCCATCTCAAAGTGAAAGATAACGCCCAAAAAAGAGAACAGCAGCATAAGCGATACGCCCATCACTATGTCGGGGCTGATTATGGGTATGTTGCTGACGTTTTGTATCACCGCGCGCTTTTTGCCGCGAAAGTTGTTGATGCCTATGGCGGCTGCGGTGCCCAAGACCGTTGCCAGCAGCGACGCCAGCACGGCAATTATAAGAGTGTTGCCCAGAGCGTTCATTATCGCCTTGTCCCTGAACAGCTCGCCGTACCATTTCAGCGAAAAGCCCTTCCACACGGTGGTGTTGCTTTTGTTGAACGACGCGAAGATCATAACGCCTATGGGCGCATATAAAAAGAACAGAATGATGCCTATGTATATCTTGGAAACGACGCTGAGCTTGTTTTTGCGCATTATGCAATCGCCTCCTCATCACCGAACAGGTTCATAATAACAAGGAACACAAAGATGAACACCATAAGCACGAGCGATATTGCCGAGCCCGTGTTTGAGTCCGTCCAGAAAATCTTGTCTATTACGTCGCCTATCATTATGTCGTCGGTGCCGCCCAAATACTGCGACACAAGGAAGGTGCTGGCGCTGGGAACGAACACCATGGTTATGCCCGAGATAACGCCCGGCAGGCTTAGCGGAAAGATGACCCTGCCGAAAACCTGCGCTCCGTTTGAGCCCAGATCCTGCGCCGCCTCGATAAGACCCGTATCGATCTTGCTCATAACGGTATAGATCGGCAGCACCATAAAGGGCAGGTACTCATACACCATGCCCACCACAACGGCGCCCGTGTTGCCTATGTAGGTGCCGTGGATGCCCAGCAGCGAAAGGGCGGTGTCAAGCGGACCGTTCTTTTGCAAAAGGATCACCCAGGCGTAGATCCTCAGCAAAAAGTTCATCCACATCGGGATCATCAAAAGCATTTGAATAAGGTTCTGCGAGGATTTTTTCATCCTTGTAAGCAGATATGCCAGCGGATACGCCAGCACAAGGCAGATAAGCGTCGATAGCAGCGCTATCCACAGCGACTTGAAAAACACGCCCGAATAGCCGAACGCATTTGCAAACGGCTCAAGCGAAAAATTACCCTGCCTGTCTTTGAACGCGGTTATGCCTATCATAACGAGCGGTATCATCGTAAACACAAGCATCCAGGCGATGTAGGGAAGAGAGAGCTTTTTTGATTTCATACTCAGCCCTCCTCCGTCTCGGGTGAGTCGAGCACCTCAAATACAGCCTTTGAAAAGTCGAACCACAGCGGAACATAGGTGGCTACCTGCTCGTCGGTGTCGCTGAGCATAAGCCATTTGCGGCTGTCGGACTCCAGGATTATCTCGTTGTGCTCGCCCTTATATACGACCGACTCTATATAAACGTCCTTAAGGTCGCCCTCGCCCTCGCCTGCAATCGACAGCGCGTCAAACGGCAGGTGTATCTTAAGGCGGGAGCCCTCGGGATAGCAATGACCCTCAACGGTAACGGTCTCGTCCTCAAGCTCAAACTCAAAGCTGTTGTCGTCCGGGCTTGAATAGCTGACCGTGGTTTCTATTGTGTTGTCCTCAATGGGCAGCAGCTTGTTCATTATCTGTATATTGAAGGGTATCACCCTCATGCCCACGGTCTTGCCCGGCTCGGCGCTGCGGGTGGAGTGAACAAGTATCTCGCACTTGCCCACGCGTATGCTCATCTCGTAATGAACGCCCTTAAAGGTGACGCTCTCTA
Source organism: uncultured Ruminococcus sp. (assembly GCA_902798365.1). GTDB lineage: Bacteria > Bacillota > Clostridia > Oscillospirales > Acutalibacteraceae > Ruminococcoides. The sequence goes on along the minus strand of CADBWP010000027.1, from coordinate 4,500 downwards.
CGGTGCCGATAAGCTGTCCGTTCTCCTCGGGAACGATTATTATGTCCTCGGGGCGTATCACCACATCGACAGGGGTGTTTTTGCCGAAGCCCTTATCCACGCACTCAAGCTCCTTGCCCAATATGCGTATGCGGCAGTCGTCTATCATGGTGCCGTTCAAAATGTTCGCCTCGCCTATGAAGTCGGCGACAAAGGCGTTGACGGGCTCGTTATAGACCTCCTCGGGGGTTCCGGTCTGCTCTATGACGCCGTTGTTCATAACCACGACGCGGTCGCTCATGGTAAGGGCTTCCTCCTGGTCGTGGGTAACGTAAATAAAGGTCTTTTCGGTCTGCTGCTGAATCTCCTTAAGCTCGAGCTGCATGCTTTTTCTCAGCTTAAGGTCAAGAGCGCCCAGAGGCTCGTCAAGCAGAATGATGTCGGGGTCGCACACAAGCGCACGCGCTATTGCCACGCGCTGCTGCTGACCGCCCGAAAGCTTTTGGATCGAACGCTTTTCGTAGCCCTTAAGGTCAACCGTGGCGAGCATTTTGGTTACTTTCTTTTTTATTTCATCCTTCGGCAGCTTTTTCAGCTTAAGGCCGAAGGCGACGTTGTCATAAACGTTAAGGTGAGGGAACAGCGAATATTTCTGAAAAACGGTGTTAACATGCCTTTTGTGCGGGGGCAGGCCGTTTATGCGCTCGCCGTCAAATATAACGTCGCCGCTTTCGGGCTCCACAAAGCCGCCTATTATGCGCAGCGTTGTGGTCTTGCCGCAGCCGCTGGGTCCCAGGATAGTGACAAACTCCTTTTCGTGGATGTCAAGGTTTATATGGTTGAGTATGACCTCGCCGTCAAACCTCACAAAAATATCCTTTAAAGATACGATGACCTTCTTTTGTGTCTGTTCCATTTATGCACCCCTTTTGCGGACGCTCCGCGATTTATTTACAAGCTCTTTTATTATATAATGTAAGGTCGCAAAAAAACCAAGATACATTATATTCTATAGATTGTCAAAAGTCAAATCATTTTATAAAAAAACTTTAGCACACTAAAATTTTGGGACGCTAAAGGGCGTGCTTAATTGCAATAAAGAAATTATTCGGCAAAAAATAAAATATTGCACAAAAAAAAGTCTATCAATTTGTAATATAAAACATATACATTTCAATTATTATTTGGTATAATAATAATGAATCTTTATGAAAGGACGGTTTTTTGATGAAAATGTTCAGAAAGCTCGTAAGCGTGGTTGCGGCGGCAACACTACTTACCTCGTCTATGGCACTGACTTTCTCCGCTAATGCGGCAGAGATCGGCGACTCTCAGCAAGTCGTTGCATCCGAGCCGAATACGCAGAGCAGCATAGACAACGGCGTAGTATTGCACGCCTTCAACTGGTCTTACAATTCAATCAAAGACAATCTGCCCGCGATCAAAGCGGCAGGCTATTCCGCCGTACAGACCTCTCCTGTGCAGCAGCCCAAGGACTACGGTCTGTCAAGAGACGTAGATGGTCAGTGGTGGAAGCTTTATCAGCCTCTCAGCTTCTCCATCGCGCAGAAATCCTGGCTCGGAACCAAAGCGGATCTCACCGCTCTGTGCGCCGAGGCAGACAACTTCGGTATCAAAATCATTTGCGATATCGTAGCTAACCACATGGCAAACACAAAGACAAACGGCGTTGAGTATCCCAACCAGCTCAACAGCGCTGTAGCCAACTATGAGGCTACCCTCTACAACAACTACAGCACCTACTTCCACGCCGACCAGACAGTCAGCGACGACAACGCGACAACGGTCACCCGCGGTCACGTTTCGGCCTGCCCCGACGTTAACACAGCCAACGATTACGTTCAGACCAGAGTTAAGTCTCTGCTCAAGGAATGTATCGACTGCGGCGTTGACGGCTTCCGTTTCGACGCTGCAAAGCACATCGAGACAAGCCAGGACGGCAGCGTAGCCTCCAACTTCTGGTCAAACGTTCTCGGCTATGCAAAGGGTCTTAAGAGCGACCTGTTCGTATATGGCGAGATCCTCAACAACTGCGGCGGCGGCAGAGACTATTCCGCTTACACCAACGCAGGCAGCGCCAGCATGAGAATCACCGACAACACGACCGGTGACACCATCCTTGCAAAAGTTAACAGCGGCGACGCTTCCGGCGCGGCAAAGTCCAACTTTGAATCCGGTCAGTCTGCCGACAAGATCGTTCTGTGGGCTGAGTCTCACGACACCTACATGGGCAACGCGGGCAACGGCGGTCTGTCCAACACAGCCGGTGTTTCCGACGAGAAGGTCACCAAGGCTTGGGCTCTGGTAGCTGCAAGAAAGGGCGTTGTTCCCCTGTTCTTCGCTCGTCCCGGCGGAGCTCTCATGGGCGAGGCCGCAAGAGACACCAGCTACAAGAGCGCGGCTGTTTCCGAGGTCAACAAGTTCCACAACGCTATGGCTAACGTTACCTCCGAGAAGCTCGGCTCCTCCGGCAACATCGCTTATGTAGCCAGAGGCACACAGGGCGTAGTTCTCGTTAACGTATCCGGCGGCGCAGGCAGCGTAAGCGTAAGCGGCACCGGCATGGCCGACGGCAACTATGTAGATACCGTAACAGGCAACGCGTTCACCGTATCCGGCGGCACCGTATCCGGTCAGATGGGCAGCAGCGGCGTAGCGGTAGTTTATAACTCCACCTCTACTCCCAGAGCCCTCGCGGACAAGGAATCCGGCACATTCGACGGCGAGACCATGACAGTTACCCTCTCTCTTGAGAACGCTGTTTCCGGTACATACGCTCTCGAAAACTATGCGGCTGCCTCCTTCACCGGCGACACCACCATCAGGATCGGTTCCGACTACAACTACGGCGAAACCATCACCCTCAACCTGACAGCTACCGACGCTGCGGGTCAGACCACCAGCACTTCTTACAAATATACAAAGAAGAAGAGCGCGGATTCGGGCGTTTACGTATATGTAAACCCGAACCAGATGCAGTCCTGGAACTCTCAGGGTCCCTGGAAGTTCTACATCTATGATGAGAACAAGACCACCGGCGACGTTTACTTCAACGAGCCCTGGGACGGCAAGGAAGCCAAGTACGATCCCGGCTCCGGCTACTACTATGTAGAAGTTCCCAAGATCTGCTACTACAAGAACACCATCAGAAATACCGACCCCGTAGAGGTTGAGTATGATCTTTCCAAGTCCAGCAACACAATGGTTATCTGCATCGGTACCGCAGGCAGCGGCAACACCGCTATGCAGTATCCCTCCGAGGGACAGAACCTGTACCTCGGCACCGGCTCACACGTTCTCACCAGACAGAACAAGCGGTACAGCTGGACAGCTACTAGCGTCGTTCCCCAGACCACTCAGGTTCAGGCTATCGACGTAACCAAGGGCGGCCAGCAGGGCACCACCGCAGAGCCTACCACAATAGAGCCCACCACAATAGAGCCCACCACAATAGAGCCCACCACGGAAGAGCCCACCGAGCCCGCAACAAAGTATATTCCCGAGGGTATATACGGCGATGTTGACGACGACGGCAATGTTACCATCAACGACGCAACCGCTATTCAGCGTTATCTGGCTGAGTATGCCGTAAGCCCCTTCAATGCAAAATCCGCAGATGTTGACGGCGACGGCAGAGTTACCATCTTTGACGTAACATACATTCAGAAGTATATCGCAGAATATACCAACACCAAGAACGTAGGTCAGCACTACGGCGGATATGTTGATATTGATCCCGAGGATTACTTCACCGTAAACGCTACCTCCAACCTGTTCCCGCAGCACTCCGTGACCCTTGACAAGTATTCCGACAAGGTCACCGTGACCTTCTTCATGAACAGCGCAAAGGATCTGCTCAGAACAAACTGGCTGCTCACCTATGACAACACGGCTCTTGAGCTGCTTGAAGCAGACAACTCCGTAACTGTAGGCGATACTCAGAAGTTCAGCCTTATGCCCAACGTAACGGGCGCTGTATATAACCAGCATCCCGCATCCGTTCAGAGCGGCGGCGTAAGGTGCAACTACTCAGACGCTACACTTGCTCCTATCTCCGACAACGGCAACCGCGCACCCTTCGTGACGGCTACCTTCAGAGTTAAGGACGCTAAGAACACCACAGTAGATCTCCACGTATCCGACCTCGCACTCTCCAAGCTCAACGACGGCGAAACAATGTCTCAGGCAGCAAACGAGACCGAGATCATGTTCGAGGACAACTATCGTTATGCAGATGTAGCTTATGAGCTCGTTACCTCCATCTATGAGGGCGGCTTCAACGCAGCTTACACAGGCAACAACGATCCCAAGACAACATACGATCCCTCTGTAATTCCCACTCAGCCCAGCAGCTCTTATGTAGAGCCCACCACTCAGCCCGTTTCTCAGCCTGACGGCGCAGTTACCCTCAGCGCAGGAGAGTTCAACACCGGCGAAGAGGTTTGGTACGCTTGGACATGGGACGGCAACCAGGAGGGCACATGGGTGCTCGGCGGACAG
>CADBWP010000026.1 GCA_902798365.1 uncultured Ruminococcus sp. | reverse complement strand
CCGCAAGTATGGTATTTGTCGTATTTGCTTCCGTGAGCTCGCTTACAAGGGCGAAATTCCGGGCGTAAAGAAAGCAAGCTGGTAAGCAAGGAGGAAAAAAGGTAATGCAGATTACAGATACAATTGCTGATTTACTTACAAGAATTCGTAACGCAAATGCAGCAAAGCACGATTCTGTTGAAATTCCCGCCTCCAACCTCAAGAAGTCTATTTGTCAGATTCTTGCGGACGAGGGCTACATCAAGGGTTTCACGGTTATAGAAGACGGCAAGCAGGGCATTATCAAGGTTTCGCTCAGATACCTTGAGGGCAAGACCCCCGTTATCACGGGTCTTCGCCGCGTGTCAAAGCCCGGCCTGCGTATTTACAGCAACGCAGAGGATATGCCTAAGGTAATGAAGGGTCTCGGCGTGGCGATCATCTCGACCTCTAAGGGCGTTATGACCGACCGCGAGGCAAGACGTCAGCACGTAGGCGGCGAGGTTCTCGCGTACATTTGGTAAGAGGAGGTGCGAACATGTCTCGAATTGGAAGAAAACCTATAAATATTCCCGCCGGTGTCACCATCAGCAACGACAACGGCGTCATCACCGTCAAGGGTCCCAAGGGTGAGCTCAGTCTCAACGTTAACCGCAACATGACGGTCGAGGTTAAGGACGGAGTTATTGAGGTAAGCCGTCCCGACGACAAAAAAGAAAACCGTTCGCTCCACGGCCTTACAAGAACGCTCATCAACAACATGGTTATCGGCGTTACTGAAGGCTACAAAAAGGAGCTCCAGGTAAACGGCGTAGGTTACCGTGTTCAGAAGCAGGGCAACAAGTGCGTTATGAACCTCGGTTACTCACATCAGGTGATAGTAGAGGATACGGACGACATCAAGCTTGAGGTACCCGATCCCAACAAGATCATCGTTGTCGGCATTGATAAGCAAAAGGTTGGTCAGTTTGCTGCCGAAATCAGAGAGAAGCGTCCGCCCGAGCCTTATAAGGGCAAGGGAATTAAGTACGCCGACGAAGTTATCCGCCGCAAGGAAGGCAAGGCCGGTAAGGGCAAATAATTAAGGAGTGAAAAATAATGGTAAGCAGACCTGATACAAAAAAGGCACGCGCAAGACGCCATAAGAGAGTCCGCGGTAAGATCAGCGGCACCGCTCAGCGTCCCCGTTTGTGCGTATTCCGCTCCACCAACAACATCTACGCTCAGATTATTGATGACGTAGCCGGTGTTACACTTGCCCAGGCTTCCAGTCTTGACAAGACCATCACGGGTAATGGCGGAAACAAAGAGGCAGCAAGAGCTGTCGGCAAGCTCGTAGCAGAGCGCGCCAAGGCAAAGGACATCGTTGAAGTCGTATTTGACAGAGGCGGCAACATTTATCACGGCCGTGTTAAGGAATTGGCCGAAGGCGCTCGTGAGGGCGGCCTCAATTTCTAAGGAACAGGAGGAAAAAACTTTGGCTAATAAAATTGAAGCAACAGGCGAGTTAAAGGAAAGAGTCGTTACCATCAACCGCGTATCAAAGACGGTTAAGGGCGGACGTATCTTCAAGTTTGCCGCTCTGGTAGTAGTAGGCGACGGCAACGGCACGGTAGGCTTCGGCATAGGCAAGGCGGGCGAGGTTCCCGACGCTATCCGCAAGGGCATTGAGGACGCCAAGAAGAACCTTATGAAGGTTTCTCTGCGCGGCACCACCATCCCTCACGAGATCATCGGCGAGTTCGGCGCAGGCAGAGTGCTTATGAAGCCCGCTGCTCCCGGTACCGGTGTTATCGCGGGCGGTCCCGTTCGTGCGGTTGTAGAGGCAGTAGGCATCAAGGACATCAGAACCAAGGCTCTGCGCTCCAACAACCCCTGTAATGTTGTAAGGGCTACCCTCGAAGGCCTCAAGGCGCTCAGAACCGCCGAGGAGGTCGCTGCGGTACGCGGCAAATCCGTAAAGGAAATTTTATAATAAGGGAGGTTGCGAAACATGACAATTACATTAGTTAAAAGCCTTATCGGCTCTAAGAAGGATCAGATTGCAACCGCCCATGCTTTGGGACTGAGAAAGATCGGCGACACAACAACACAGCCCGACAACCCTCAGACCAAGGGTAAGGTAGCAAAAATCATTCACCTCATTGAGGTTAAGGAAGCGTAAAGCAAGGAGGTGCACTTATGAAGTTACATGAACTTTCACCGGTTGAAGGCTCCAAAAAAGGCGCCAGAAGAATCGGCAGAGGTCACGGCTCGGGCTGGGGCAAAACTGCAGGCAAGGGTCACAAGGGTCAGAAGGCCCGCTCGGGCGGCAGCATTCGTCCCGGTTTTGAGGGCGGTCAGATGCCGCTTCAGCGCCGTGTTCCCAAAAGAGGTTTCAACAACATCTTTGCAAAAAACGTAGTTGCTATTAACCTCAGCGTATTAAACAGAAAGTTTAACGACGGAGACACAGTTAATTATGAAACCCTTAAGGCGGCAGGCATTGTTAAAAACAGCTTTGACGCAGTTAAGGTACTGGGTAACGGCAAGCTCGAGAAGAAGCTCAACGTAGAGCTTCCCGTTGTGAGCGTAAACGTTATCAAAAAGAAAGACGGCACAAAAGAGGAAAAGACTGTCAGTCCGTTCTCCCGGTCGGCTAAGGCTGCCATCGAAGCCGCGGGCGGAAAGGCTGAGGTGATCTAATTGTTTAAGACAATCAGAAACGCTTGGTCTATTCCGGATCTTCGCAAAAAGATCCTTTTCACACTTCTGATCATCGTGGTATTCAGAGTGGGTTCGGTAATCCCCGTTCCCTTCCTCGACACAAACGTACTTCACGACGTAATGTCGGCGGCTAACGCCACAACCGACAGCTCAAACATGGTTGCGTACCTCAACACGCTTTCGGGCGGCGCGTTTTCAAACGCCACGCTGTTTGCAATGGGTATCACACCGTACATCAACAGCTCGATTATCATCCAGCTTCTCTGCGTAGCCATCCCCGCCCTTGAGAGACTCTCAAAGGAAGGCGAGGCAGGCAGAAGAAAGATAGGCACCATCACCCGTTATGTAACGGTCGGCTTGGGTCTTATCCAGGGTACGGCGTACTACTTCTATCTGAGAAACACAACCGACGGCAGCGGCAACCACATCACCACCTACAACGACGGCTTCTCGGCGGTATTCAGCGCTATAGTTATCGTTCTGGTATTCACCGCGGGCACAGCTCTTATGATGTGGCTTGGTGAGCAGATCAATAAGTACGGCATAGGAAACGGTATTTCCATCCTGCTGTTTGCGGGTATTATCGCAAGACTTCCCGTTACCCTGCACGACCTCGGCATGTTCTGGGGCATGGGTCTCGGCGACGGAACAGAGGGCAACGCACAGCCTCAGTACTTTGCGTTCGTTATCCTTTGGGTTATCTTCTTCCTTGCGATCATCTGGATCATCACCTTCATGCAGGACAGCGAAAGAAGGATCCCCATCCAGTACGCCAAGCGTGTTGTCGGCAGAAAGATGTACGGCGGACAGTCCAGCCACCTTCCCATCAAGGTCGCTCTGGGCGGCGTTCTTCCCATCATCTTCGCAAGCTCAATCCTTTCGATCCCCAGTACAATCAATCTCTTTGTAAAAGCAGAAGAAGGCTTCTGGAAGGGCTTCTTTGACCTGTTCAGCACCAACAGCTGGTTTTACATCGCATTGTACTTCTTACTCATCTTAATGTTTGCTTATTTCTATACTACCATTCAGTACAACCCCATCGAAATGGCAAACAACCTCAAGTCCAATAACGGTACGGTTCCGGGCATCCGTCCGGGCGCACCCACAGCCGAGTACATCAAGAAGATCCTCTCCAGGATCACCCTTATCGGCGCGCTGTTCCTGTCCGTTATCGCTCTTGTTCCGCTGGTATATGGCAAGTTCACCGGCATGGGACGTCTCTCGCTGGGCGGTACTTCCATAATCATCGTCGTCGGCGTTGCTCTTGAAACCGTTAAGCAGCTTGAGAGCCAGATGATGATGCGTCATTACAGAGGTTTTCTTGACTAATTAGCGAAAATGAGGTATAATATTATGAACATTATCATGTTAGGTGCTCCGGGTGCGGGTAAAGGTACTCAGGCAGCCGTACTCTGCGAGCATTTTGGTATTCCCACTATTTCAACCGGAAACATGATTCGTGAAGCGCTGAAAAACGGCACTGAAATGGGTCTTAAGGCTAAGTCCTACATGGACGACGGCAAGCTTGTTCCCGACGAAGTGGTTATCGGCATAGTTAAAGAAAGACTTACCGCCGACGACTGCAAGAAGGGCTTCATCCTTGACGGCTTCCCCAGAACCATTCCCCAGGCCGAGGCTCTGGACGCAATGGGCGTTGACATCCAGTACGTCATCAACATCGACGTGCCCGACGAGGTCATCACCAAGCGCATGTCCGGACGCCGTGTCTGCGAAAAGTGCGGTCGCCCCTATCACACCGAGAGCCTGAAGCCTCAGGTTGACGGAGTGTGCGACGACTGCGGCGGCACCCTTGTTCAGCGCAAGGACGACCACCCCGACACCGTGCTCGCGCGTCTCGCTGTTTATCACAAAGAGACCGAGCCTCTGGCAAACTACTACGACAAACAGGGCAAACTTGTTAACGTAGTGGGTCAAAGCACAGTTGAAGCCACAACCGAGGCTGTACTTAAGGCTATCGAGGCTTAAGCATGGTATCAATCAAGACAGCACGGGAGCTTTCGCTTATGAAAGACGCCTGCAGAATTTCCGCTGAGGCGTTGCGTGTTGCCGGAGAAGCCGTAAGGCCGGGCGTTTCGACGCTTGAAATTGATACAAAGATCCGTCGCTATATCGAGAAACAGGGAGCTTCTCCCTCGTTTCTCGGTTACGGCGGTTTTCCGGCAAGTGCATGCATTTCCGTAAACAACGTGGTTATCCATGGCATACCAAGCAAAAACACCATCCTGAAAGAGGGCGACATAGTGAGCGTCGATGTGGGCGCGCACTACAGGGGTTATCACGGCGACAACGCCTATACCTTCCCCTGCGGCAAAATAAGCGCCCGGGCGCAGGCATTGCTGAACGCCACAAGGGAGAGCCTGTATGAGGGAATTAAGCAGGCGGTTTCCATGAACCGAACAGGCGACATAGGAAACGCGGTGCAAAGGTATGTCGAAGCTCGCAGTTACTCGGTGGTACGAGATTATGTCGGCCACGGCGTAGGTGCGAAACTACACGAAGACCCGAACGTACCAAACTACGGCAGCCGCGGCAGAGGAGTAAGACTTTTGCCCGGCATGACAATTGCCATAGAACCCATGGTAAACGAGGGCGCACACCAAACCCGTGTTTTGGGTGACAAGTGGACGGTAATTACCGCAGACGGCAGCCTGTCCGCTCACTTTGAACACACCATCGCAATAACTCCCGACGGTCCGCGGATCCTGACGGTATGCGACTGATACGAAAGGATTTTTATGAACATCGTAAAGGGCAGCATAGTCGGCGCGTCGGCGGGACGCGACAAGGGCGGTTGGTTTGTGGTGCTGGGTGTTGACGGCCGTTACGCATATATTGCAGACGGCAAACGGCGAAGGGTAGAGGCTCCCAAAAAAAAGAAGCTTATACACCTTACTCCCACAACGACGGTTTACAAGGGTTCGTGTGAAACCAATCCGCAGGTTAGAAAAATACTCAAACAGTTTAACGGAGGTTAACGGTATATGTCAAAACAAGATGTTATCGAGGTAGAAGGTATCGTAAGAGAGGCATTGCCCAACGCTCAGTTTAAGGTAGAGCTTCAGAACGGTCACGTGATATTGGCTGTCATTTCAGGCAAGCTGAGAATGAACTTCATTCGCATTTTGCCGGGCGATAAGGTCACCGTGGAGATGTCTCCCTATGACCTGACAAGAGGAAGAATCACCTGGAGAAGCAAGTAAGCTCCGGGCAAAGCACAGGCAGAACACAACTCTATTTTTAGAAAGGAATGATTATAAATGAAAGTCAGACCTTCGGTAAAGAAAATGTGCGACAAGTGCAAGGTAATTAAAAGAAAAGGCAAGATCCTCGTGATCTGCGAGAACCCCAAGCACAAGCAAAGACAGGGCTGAGAGCCTTTTACGCACACAGATTTTTAACATTACTATTTGAAAATATTATGGAGGTGCAACTGAATGGCTCGTATAGCAGGTGTTGACTTGCCGAGAGACAAAAGGGTAGAGATCGGTCTCACCTATATTTTCGGTATCGGACGTAAAACTGCAACAGACATTATTGCTGCAACAGGCGTAAATCCTGACACTCGTGTCAGAGATTTGACAGAAGAAGACGTATCAAAGCTCAGAGAGTACATCGAGCATAACTGCCGCGTAGAAGGTGACCTTCGCCGTGACATCGCTTATGATATTAAAAGACTGATCGATATTGGCTGTTATCGCGGCGTTCGCCACAGAAAGGGACTTCCCGTAAGAGGACAGCGTTCAAAGACAAACGCTCGTACCCGCAAAGGCCCTCGCAAAACAATGGCCAATAAGAAGAAGTAAGGAGGCACGGGATTATGGCAGCACCAAAAGGTGGTAAAAAGGTTATTCGCCGTCGTCGTGAGCGCAAGCACATTGAAAAGGGCGCGGCGCATATCCAGTCAACATTCAACAACACAATCGTTACTATTTCCGATACACAGGGCAACGCTGTATCCTGGGCAAGCGCAGGCGAGCTCGGATTCAGAGGCTCCAAGAAATCAACTCCGTTTGCTGCGCAGTCAGCCGCAGAGACAGCCGCCAAGGCAGCTATGGAGCACGGCATGAAGTACGTAGAGGTTTATGTAAAGGGACCCGGACAGGGCAGAGAGGCGGCCATCCGCGCCCTGCAAACAGCAGGTCTTGAGGTAACAATGATCAAGGACGTTACCCCTATTCCTCACAACGGTTGCCGTCCTCCCAAGAGAAGACGTGTGTAGTATTTATTAAGGAGGAAATCATTTATGGCTAAAAATATGCAGCCTATCGCTAAGCGCTGCAGAGCGCTTGGCTTGTCACCCGCCGTTATGGGTTACAGCAAAAAGACTTCCAACAGAAACCCCGGCGGCAAGATGAGAAGAAAAAAGAGCGAATACAGCATGCAGCTTACCGAAAAGCAGAAGGTAAAGTTTGTATATGGCATAATGGAGAAGCAGTTCAGAGCTTACTACGAAAAGGCAGAGAAGGCAGAGGGCAAAACCGGTACCGTTCTTCTTTCGCTTATCGAGCGCAGACTTGACAACGTAGTGTTCCGTCTCGGCCTTGCTTCCACCAGAAGAGAGGCAAGACAGCTTGTTTCTCACGCTCACTTCACCGTAAACGGCAAAAAGGTAAACATCCCCTCCTATATCGTAAAGGTGGGCGACGTTATCGCCGTAAAGGAGAAGAGCCGCTCCACAACAAGATTCAAGGCTATCGCAGAGGGCGAGAACGCTTCCGCCCTTACCCCCAAGTGGCTTGAGAAGGACGAAAACCTCCTCGGCGGCAAGGTCATAGCGATTCCTCAGAGAGAAGACATCGACTTCCCCGTAGAGGAACACCTCATCGTCGAGTTGTACTCCAAGTAATCATTTTAGCGCTTTGGCAGAGGGCGCTGCCCTTTGCCTGTGCTATCTGAGGCACACAGGCAGATTACACATAATTCTATCGGAGCACCGATAGTAACATGTCAGGAGGATTCGCGCGAATGATTGAAATTGAAAAGCCAAGAATTGAAACCGCAGAATTAACCGAGGACGGAAAGTACGGCAAGTTCGTTGTTGAGCCGCTCGAGCGCGGCTTCGGCAACACTCTCGGCAACAGCCTCCGCAGAGTACTGCTTTCCTCATTGGAGGGCTGTGCCGTAACGTCAATCAAGATTGACGGCGTTCTTCACGAATTTTCAACTATTCCGGGCGTCAAGGAAGACGTCACCGAGATCGTGCTTAACATGAAAAGCTTGGTTGCCAAGCTTTTTGAAACCTGTCCCAAGGTTGTAGAGATCAACGCCGAGGGTCCCTGCGAGGTGACCGCTGCCGACGTAAAGGCAGACAACGAGGTAGAGATCCTCAATCCCGAGCTGCACATCGCCACGCTGGGCGAGGGCGCAAAGCTCAATATGGAAATAACCATAGACAAGGGCAGAGGCTATGTTCCCGGCGAGCGCAACAAGCAGCTTGCGGGCAACAACGTTATCGGCGTGCTGCCGATCGACTCGATCTATACGCCTGTTTTAAAGGTAAACTACACGGTTGACAACACCCGTGTGGGTCAGATAACCGACTACGACAAGCTCACGCTCGACGTGTGGACAAACGGCGTTATCAACGCCGAAGAGGCTGTGTCGCTTGCGGCAAAGGTGCTCACCGAGCATCTCAACCTCTTTGTAAACCTGTCCGACAAGGCTTCGTCGGCAGAGGTTATGGTTGAAAAGGACGACAAGGGCAAGGAGAAGATCCTTGAGATGACCATTGAAGATCTCGACCTTTCGGTTCGTTCGTTCAACTGTCTCAAGCGCGCAGGCATCAACACGGTTGAAGATTTGATAAACAAATCCGAAGAGGACATGATGAAGGTCCGCAACCTCGGACGCAAATCTCTCGAGGAGGTTGTGCAGAAGCTCGACTCTCTCGGTTTCAGTCTTCAGAAGGAAGACGAATAATTAAACCCTTTTAATCTTACGGTAAAGGAGTGAATACCATGCCAGGTACAAGAAAACTCGGAAGAAGCACCGCGCAGAGAACCGCAATGCTCCGCGCTATGGTAACCTTCCTTCTCGAGAACGGCAAAATCGAAACAACTCTTACCCGCGCCAAGGAAGTTCAGGCGATGGCGGAGAAGATGATCACTACAGCTAAAACCAACACCCTGCACAACAGACGCCTTGTTTTGGCATTTGTTACTAAAGAGGACGTAGTAAGCAAGCTTTTTGCTGAGATCGCTCCCAAGTATGCAGACCGCAACGGCGGCTACACCAGAGTGACCAAGATCGGTCCCCGCCGCGGCGACGGCGCCGAAATGGCGGTTATCGAGCTGATTTGATCAACTTGAGTTTATATTCATAAATCAAAACGGTCGGAACAGGCAGTTGTCTGTATCCGACCGTTTTTTCGTTATAATAAAAAAGCCTCCCCTGCGATAAGGGGAGGTGTCAGCGATAGCTGACGGAGGGGTCGAAAACGTTTCTGCTTTTGGTCGGCATTTGGTGATTGCCGACCAATTCCATCCCCGGACGCTTAAGCACAGGGGAGCATAATGTGCTATTAAAAAATGTTAAGTTAACACCGAAATTAGGTGATAAGGTGACCGGTTCCGATGCGTCTGAACCTTTTGTATCTTTGCTCGGTCAGGACGTCGGGGTCAAGCGACAGGTTTTTGGTCAGCGTGCGGCTGATAAGAAGCTTAAGGCTTTCAAACATCGCCTTGTCCTCTGTTTTGGGCTGCCTTATGATACGCTCCACAACGCCGAGGTCAAACAAGTCCTGAGCCGTCATCTTAAGAGCCTCTGCCGCCTCGGGAGCCTTTGCGCTGTCCTTCCACAGAATTGAGGCGCAGCCCTCGGGAGAGATAACCGAATACACGGCGTTTTCCATCATCCACACCTCATCGGCGACCGCAAGCGCAAGCGCACCGCCGCTGCCGCCCTCGCCTATAAGAATGGTGAGCACGGGGGTTTTGAGCGCCATCATCTCCATCAGGTTTTCGGCGATAGCCTGACCCTGACCGCGTTCCTCGGCACCTATGCCCGGATAAGCTCCGCTGGTGTCAACAAGGCAAAGCACGGGACGGCGGAACTTTTCAGCCTGCTTCATAAGCCGAAGAGCCTTGCGGTAGCCCTCGGGCTGAGCCTGACCGAAGTTGCGCTCAACGCGTTCCTTGGTGTTTCTGCCCTTTTCTATGCCGATAACGGTAACGGGCGTGTCATAGAGCATTGCAAGCCCTGCAACTATAGCCTTGTCGTCGGCAAATCTTCTGTCGCCGTGCAGCTCAATAAAGCTGTCGCCGAACATGTTTGCAATATAATCAACGGCGGTCGGCTTTTTTACATCGCGCGCCGCCGTTACCTTTTCGTAAGCCGTCATTTCTTTTCCTCCCTGCAGCCGTGCAGCTTAAGCAGCTTTATCAGAGTGGGCTTAAGGCTCTGGCGGTTGACCACCGCGTCGATAAAGCCCTTTTGCAGCACAAATTCCGAGGTCTGAAAGTCCTTGGGAAGCTTTTGCCGCATTGTCTGCTCTATCACCCTGGGGCCTGCGAACGCCACAAGGGTGTCGGGCTCGGCAAGAATTATGTCGCCCTCCATAGCGAACGACGCCGTGACGCCGCCCGTGGTTGGGTCGGTAAGAACGGTAATATAAAGCAGTCCCGCGTCGCTGTGGCGCTTTACCGCGCCCGAGGTTTTTGCCATTTGCATAAGCGAGAGTATGCCCTCCTGCATACGCGCGCCGCCCGATACCGTTACTGCCACAACCGGCAGACGGCGTTCGGTGGCAAGCTCAAACGCGCGGGTGATTTTTTCGCCCGTTGCGGTGCCCATGCTGCCCATCATAAAGTCGGCGTCCATCACACACAGCACGGTTCTCACTCCGCCCATCAGACATTCGCCGCATATAACGGATTCCTTAGCGTTTTTGCGCGCCTTTTCAAGCTTTTGGTCATATCCCGGAAAATCAAGTATGTTGCCGCCCGCAAGCGATGCGTCGTGCTCGCAAAAGCTGCCCTCGTCCGCAAGCAGCTCAACTCTCTGAGCCGCGCTCATGCGAAAGTGGTGGTTGCAGCCCGTGCACACGTTCAGGTTTTCTTCCATGTCCGTGGTAAGCAGCATGGTGTTGCACTTGGGGCAGCGCGTCCACATTTCTTCGGGCACAAACGGCACGTTTTGTTTTGTATCGTCAGAGTTTTCAAGCTCGTTTTTCGGCTTGACAAAGGAGAATATATTCATGTTCCGACCTTTCCGTGAAGGTAAATGATTGATGAAGAAAGCTTATGCTTCAGCTTGCTGTCAGGCTTGCTTAGCCTTGTTTTGCTTGTTTTTGTCCTGTTCAAAGTCCTGCATAAAGTCGGTGGTATATTCGCCGCTTATAAAGCGCGGATCGGACAGTATCTCGGCAAGCACGTCGCGGTTTATGTCTATGCCGTCAATGGTCAGCTCGGAGAGCGCCATCTTCATTTTGCGTATAGCCTCGGCGCGGCTGCGCGCCTGAACTATAAGCTTGCCTATCATAGAGTCGTAATACGGCGGTACGGTGTAGTCCTGATAAACGGCGGTGTCAAAGCGCACGAACGAGCCGCCCGGGGTGTGCAGCCTTGTAATTTTGCCGCAGCTGGGGCGGTAGCCCTTGTTGGGGTTTTCGGCGTTTATCCGGCACTCTATAACGTTTCCGTGGGTAAAAATGCTGTCCTGGGTGCGCGTAAGACGCGCGCCTGCGGCAATGCGTATCTGCCATTGAACTATGTCGAGTCCCGTCACCATCTCGGTAACGCCGTGCTCCACCTGCAAACGGGTGTTCATCTCCATAAAATAGAAGTTGTTGTTGCGGTCAAGCAAAAATTCCACCGTTCCGGCGTTTATGTAACGCACCGCCTTTGCCGCCTTTACCGCAGCCGCCATCATTTTTCTGCGTGTTTTTTCGTCAAGGGCGGGGCTGGGGCTTTCCTCTATCATCTTTTGGTTCTTGCGCTGAATGGAGCACTCGCGCTCGCCCAGACAGATCATGTTGTCGTACTTGTCGCACAAAAGCTGCATTTCTATGTGCTTTACGGGATAGATGAATTTTTCAAGATAGCATGCGCCGTCGCCGAACGCCGCCCTTGCCTCGGCGCTTGCGGACAAAAAGGCGTCCTCAAACTGCTCAATCGAGTTTACGCGGCGTATGCCCTTGCCGCCTCCGCCGGAACGCGCCTTTATAAGCAGCGGAAAGCCTATGCGTTCCGCCTCCGCCTTGGCGCGCGACAGCTCCTCTACCACGTCGCAGCCGGGGGTTACGGGAACTCCCGCCGCACGCATGGTTTTGCGCGCAGCATCCTTGTCGCCCAGGGTCGCTATCATTTCCGAGGTGGGACCTATGAAGTTTATGTTGCATTGCTCGCAAAGCGACACGAACTTGGCGTTTTCGCTTAGCAGGCCGTAGCCGGGGTGGATCGCCTGAGCGCCGCTTTCCACCGCAACGGTGAGTATGGCGGGTATGTTCAGGTAGCTGTCCGACACACGATTGCCGCCTACGCAGTAGCTTTCGTCTGCAAGCTGCACGTGCATGGCGTCCTTGTCCGCCTTTGAATATATCGCAACGGTGGAAATGCCCATCTCGCGGCAGGCGCGGATGATACGCACCGCGATCTCGCCGCGGTTGGCTATTAAAATTTTGGAAAACATATTATCACATCCGTGTGAAGGTTGTCGGTTACATTATTTATTATTCGGCACCAGCGCAAACGCCAGCTCGGCGGTCACGCACAGCTTGCCGTCAACATAGCCCTTTGCGTCTATAAAGTAAAATGCGCCGCGGTTTTTGGCAAGGGTGCACACGCTTTCAAGGGTGTCGCCGGGCTTTACGGGGTTTTTGAATTTAACGTTGTTCATCTTTGTAAAATAGGGCGTGCAGTCGGACACCTTGTCCGCCAGCAGGCAGCAGCTCGCCTGACCCATCATCTCGCACAGGATAACGCCCGGCACAACCGGATTGCCCGGAAAGTGACCCTGCAAAAAGAATTCGTCGCCGCGGACGGTGTATTTGCCGCGCGCGGTGTTTTCGTCGAGCATTTCGGATTCCTCAACCAGCAGCATGTTGTCGCGGTGAGGAAGTATTTTCATTATTTCCTGTTGATTCATCGCCGTCTCCTTATTTGATGCCGAACAGAGGCTGATCGTATTCAACAAGCTCTCCGTTGTTTGCAAGCACGGCGGTTATTTCGCCGTCCTCCTCCGCCTGTATCTCGTTCATGCACTTCATCGCCTCTATAATGCACAGCACGTCGCCCTTCTTTACCCTTTGACCCACAACGGCATAGGGCTCGCTTTCGGGAGACGGAGCGGCATAGAACACGCCCACAATGGGAGCGTTAACGGTTTTTTCCGCTGCGGGAGCAGGCTGCGGCGCAGGCGCCTCAACAACAGCCGCTTCGGCTGCGGCTGCCGCCACGGCAACGGGAGCAGCTGTCTGAAGCTGAACAGCTGCGGCGCCGGCGGGTTTTTCAAGACGGATGGTGTCGCTGCCGTCGGAAAGCTCCATAGAGGCGAGCGAGCTTGCCTCAAGCACCTTTATGTATTCCTTAAGTGTAGCAATATCTATCATCGGTTCGTCCTCCGTCAAATCTTTTTAAAAACAATGCAGGCGTCGTGTCCGCCAAAGCCGAGGTTGGTCGAGGCTGCGACGTCTATCTCGCGCTCTACCGCCTTGTTGGGCGTATAGTCAAGGTCAAGCCCCTCGTCGGGCTCGTCAAGGTTGATGGTGGGTGGGATAACGCCCTCGTAAATCGCCTTGACCGCGGCGATAGCCTCTATCGCGCCCGTCGCGCCAAGCATGTGACCCGTCATGGATTTGGTAGAGCTTATGCTTGCGTCATACGCCCTGTCGCCCAGGGCTGCCTTTATCGCCATTGTTTCGGTAAGGTCGTTTAGATGGGTGCTTGTGCCGTGGGCGTTTATGTATATCTGTGCGTCGTCCGTCACCTCAGCCTCGTCAAAGGCTATCCTTATGGCGCGCGCAAGTCCCGCGCCCTCGGGGTCGGGAGCTGTTACGTGGTGTGCGTCGCAGGTGTTGCCGTAGCCTGCAAGCTCGGCGTATATTTTTGCGCCGCGAGCCTTGGCGTGCTCGTACTCCTCAAGCAGAAGTATTCCTGCGCCCTCGCCCATAACAAAGCCGTCGCGGTTTTTGTCAAAGGGACGCGACGCGCGCTTGGGATCGGGATTGGTTGACAGCGCCTTCATGTTCTGAAAGCCCGCTATGGTCAGCGGAGACACGACTGCCTCGGCGCCGCCTGCTATAACAGCGTCGGCATAGCCGTCCTTTATTGCGTGGAACGCCTCGCCTATAGAGTTTGTGCCGGTTGCGCAGGCGCTCATAACCGAAAGAGTTACGCCCTTGGCGTTGAAGCGGATGGCGGTGTTGCCCGTGGCTATGTTGCCTATCATCATGGGAATAAAGAACGGGCTGACCTTGCGCGGACCGCCGTTGGCAAGCCCGATGGTGTTGCTTACAAAGGTGTTCAGACCGCCTATGCCCGCGCCTATATAAACGCCGAAGCGCTCGGGGTCGATACTGCCGATTATGCCGCTGTCGTCAACAGCCTGCTGAGCCGCCGCCATAGCATACTGGCAGTAAATGTCAAGCTTTTTCGCCTCTCGCTTTTCAAAGTATTTTTCGGGTTCAAAGTTTTTTACCGTGCCGGCTATGTGCACCTTAAGGTCAGAGGTGTCAAAGGCGGTTATTTCATCTATGCCGCACACGCCGTCAACCATGTTTTGCCACATGGTGGGAACGTCGTTGCCCACGGGGCTAATCGCGCCCAGTCCCGTTACCGCTACGCGTCTTTTCATTTTATTCACTTCCGTATTATCAGTTTATTGTTAAATATTATATTGCAAGTCCTCCGTCAACGCGGATAACCTCTCCGGTGACGTATGCCGCCTCGTCCGAGCAGAGGAACGCCACAACGTTTGCCACGTCGTCGGGGGCGCCTATCCTTTTGGCAGGGATCTGTGCCTTCATGGTTTCCTTCACCTTGTCGGGGAGCACGTTGGTCATGTCGGTGGCTATGTAGCCGGGAGCAACCGCGTTAACGGTGACGCCCCTGCCTGCAAGCTCGCGCGCCACAGACTTGGTAAGACCGATTATGCCTGCCTTTGACGCGGAGTAGTTTGCCTGTCCCGCGTTGCCGATAAGCCCCACGATGGACGAGGTGCTCACTATCCTGCCGCTGCGCTTTTTCATAAAGTGCTTGTACAGGTGCTTTATCATATTGAAGCTGCCCTTGAGGTTTACGCTTATCACCGCGTCAAAGTCCGCCTCCTCCATGTTGAGCACGAGCTTGTCGCGGGTTATTCCGGCGTTGTTTATAAGGATATCAACACCGCCGAAGTCCTCGATTACGGTGTCAACGACCTTTTTTGATTCCTCAAAATCGGCAACATTGCAAAGATACTGTTTTACCTTGGTGCCGTGCTGTTCAAGCTCACGAACGGCTGTCTGACCCTCGCTTTCGTCGCCCACATAAAGCACGGCTATGTTCGCGCCGCCCTGCGCAAGCTTTTTGGCGATAGCCAGCCCTATGCCGCGCGAGCCGCCCGTTACAATTGCTGTTTTGTTTGTAAAATCCATAATGATCTCCGTTTCGTTTATAATGCCAAGGCGCCTGCCACCGACTCGATGTCGGCAGGGATTTCCGCCTTGTACGCCCTTGCGTCGGGCAGTATCCTCTTTATCAGCCCCTGCAGGGTTTTGCCGACGCCTATCTCAATAAAGGTATCGACGCCGTTTGCCGCCATGTCTTCTATTATCGCCTGCCAGCGCACGGGCTTTTCTACCTGCTCGCGCACAAGCCTTTTGAAGTCGCCCTCATAGGGCTTTGCGGTAAAGTCGGAATAAACCGTGAGCTTCGGCTCAGAAAATGTCACGTCCTGCATGTATTCGCCCAGTCCCTTTGCCGCCTGAGCCATAAAGGGAGAGTGGAACGCTCCGCTCACGGCAAGAAGCTTTGCCTTGCCGCCGGCTTCCTTTACCGCCTGACAGAACGCCTCGGCGTTTTCGGTCGAGGTCGCCGCCACGGTCTGAGCCGGGGAGTTGTAGTTTACGGGGTAAGTGTTGTCAAAGCGTGAGCATATCTGCTCAACCGTCTGCGGCGGAAGCTTCATCACAGCCGCCATCGCGCCGGGATTCTCCCGGGCTGCCATGTCCATAAGCTCGCCGCGAACGCACACAAGCTTGAACGCCGCCTCGTCCGTGAGTATGCCCGAATAGGCGAGAGCCGCTATCTCTCCAAGCGAGAAGCCCGCGCAGCAGTCGGCGGTTATGCCGCGTTCCTCCAAAGCCCTTGCCGCCGCAAGGTCGGCGGTGAAAACGCAGGGCTGGGTGTTGACGGTTTGGCACAGCTCCTCGGCGCTGCCATCAAAGCATTGCCGCGAGGTGCCGGGGCGAACGCTGTCCGCCATATCATACACGGCGCGCGCCGCCGGCGAGGACTCGTAAAGCTCCTTGCCCATGCCGCTGTACTGCGCACCCTGTCCCGAAAAAACAAATGCTATTTTACCCATTTTGTCGCTCCGTTCAAAACAGCCTCTGCCTCGCCGAACATCTCGGTGATTATCTCGCGCGCGGGCTGTTCCTTGTTTATCATGCCTGCTACCTGACCTGCCAGGACGCAGCCGTTTTTGACGTCGCCCTCACGCGCTGCCATGCGCAGTACGCCCGACGCCATTTTTTCAAGCTCCTCGTCCGAAACGCTTGAGGAGTCGTACTCCGCCTTTGCGTATTCGCGTGTGAATTGGTTGCGGATGGAGCGCACGGGATGTCCGAGCCTTTTGCCCGTCACCACGGAATCTATGTCCTTTGCCTTTAAAACCTTGTCCTTGTATGCCTGAGAAATGGTACATTCCTCGGCAACCAAAAAGCGTGTGCCTACCTGAACGCCCACCGCGCCCAGCATAAACGCAGCCGCCACCTGCCTTCCGTCGGCAATGCCGCCTGCCGCAATGACGGGTATCTTTACCGCGTCAACCACCTGGGGCACAAGCGCCATGGTGGTCAGCTCGCCAACGTGACCGCCGCTTTCGCCGCCCTCGGCGATAAGTGCAAAGGCGCCCAGCTTTTCCATTCTTCTGGCAAGAGCCACCGAAGGCACCACGGGAATCACCCTTATGCCTGCCGCCAGCCATTTTTCCATGTACTTGCCGGGATTGCCGGCACCCGTTGTCACAACGGTCACGCCCTCTTCAACCACGACGTCGGCGACCTCGTCTGCAAAGGGGCTCATAAGCATTATGTTGACGCCGAAGGGCTTGTCTGTAAGCTCCTTGCACTTTTTTATCTCGGCTCTCAGCTGTTCGCCGTTTGAGTTCATCGCGGCGATTATTCCCAGACCGCCGGCATTGGAAACGCCTGCGGCAAGGTGTGCGTCGGCAACCCATGCCATTCCGCCCTGAAAAATGGGAAACTCAAGCCCGAGCTCGCGGTCTATTACGGTAGAAATCATATAAAAATCTCCTTTAATATATAAGAAAGCAAGAAAATACTATATTAAGCAACAAATAATCGCGTTTTCCCGCCTTATGCCATACCAAGGCATTATCGAGTATATGATACCGCAAATACGCTTAAAAGTCAATCTGAAAAAGCCACAAGAAAAACCGCGCGGCAGGAGAAAATTTCATCACCTGCCGCGAAATTTATACTATTTTGTCGAGAACTTTGGCGTTTTTTGATGTGGCTCGGATGACAGCCCCAAATCAGCTTGTTACCGTCGAAGGTTGTCAGCTGCAATAGTCCTCCAACAGCCTTCTCAGCTCGTTTGCGTCCCTTGCGTCAATGCCCTTTTTCAGCTTGCTCACATCGTTTTTTGGCAGGGTCGCCGTGTAGGTCTCGGTGGTCAAAAACGGATCGTTTTCTCCGCTTTTAAACACCGCCACTCTGCCGCCGCTGTCCTTTATAACAAAGCCCTGCGCCGCGTCTGCCGCCGCAGCTCCGCCTGCAGCCGCACGCGGCGCGGCAAGCACGCTCACCAAAACGCAGGTTATCAGGATTATTCCCGTGATAAGGATAAGCTTTTTCATTAACAGTCACTTCCTGTCCGTCTGTTTTTTGTTTATTATCGGCTTTTTGCGCGCAAATATTCGCCTTTTTCATAAAATTAGCAGCCCGTGCGCCGATATTTTCTATTAAAAAATTGATTTAGGATATTTATTTTTTCGTTGTAAAGTGCTATAATATACTTTACGAATGTTTATCTGTACCACGACTATTGACTATTTGCCTCAAAAGGAGTTAATATGCGAAATAAACGAGAAACAGACATAAGCAATTATACCGACAGGGCTTTTGAGCCCGACGCGGCTCCCGCCAAGCGCGAGAGCGGCGCAAAGCGGTTTTTCAAGGGACTGGGCAAGTTCTTTCTCACCGTGTTTTCGGTGCTGTTTATTGCGGGGATAATCACGGCGGTGTCGCTTTCCATTTATATCTTCGCGCTTGCGTCGGAGCCTACGGGCATAGACCTCAAGGCGAAATCGCTTAACCAGACCAGCCGTATCTTTGTCAAGGACGCGGAAACGGGCGAGTTTACCGAGCGGCAGAAGCTGTATGATGTTGAAAACCGCATCTGGGTCGATTACAAGGATATTCCCGAGTATATGAAGGAAGCCCAGGTAGCCATTGAGGACAAGCGCTTTTTTGACCACAAGGGCGTTGACTGGACGCGTACCTTCTCGGCGGTGGGCACTCTGCTCACGGGCGGAGATTCCTACGGCGGCTCCACCATAACCCAGCAGCTCATAAAGAACATAACCGACGACAACGAGGTTTCGATAACCCGTAAGCTGCGAGAGATAACCAAGGCGCTTAAGCTTGAACAGGAATATACCAAGGAGCAGATCCTCGAGGCGTACCTCAATGTTGTAAACTTCGGCAACAACTGCCAGGGCGTAGAGTCCGCGGCGCAGCTTTACTTTGGCAAAAGCATAAAGGACTGCTCGCTTGCGCAGTGCGCCGCAATTGCCGGCATAACCCAGAACCCCTCGCGGTTCAATCCGCTTGTTTATCCCGAGAACAACATGAAGCGGCGCAACATCATCCTCGCCGAAATGCTCGACCAGAAGATAATCACCCAGGAAGAGTACGACGCGGCGCGCGCAGAGTCGGAAAACATGACCTTTGTGGGCTTCAGCAACAGCCTCAGGCGCGACGATGACGACGAGGAAGAGGAATACTCGGATGTTCAGAACTGGTATTACGACCAGATGATATATGACCTGAGGCGCGACCTTGCCAAGTATTACAACATAAGCGACGGCGCAGCCAGCGAAAAGATATACACCGAGGGACTCAAAATATACAGCGCCATGGACGAGCGGATGCAGGACTACATCGAAAAGGCGGCGCTCAACATGGAAAGGGGACCCGATACCGAGCTTCAAATAGGCTCGGTGCTGATGGAATTTGACGGCAGGGTCATAGCCACCGTCGGCAGCTCTCAGCGCAAGACCGTAAACCTTGAATGGGACAGAGCCACGCACTCTGCCCTGCAGCCGGGCTCCTCAATCAAGCCCGTGCTGGCATATCCCATAGCCATCGACAAAAAGCAGCTTTACTTCTCCTCGATGGTGCTTGACGAGCCCATAGACAACTACGAATACAACGAGGCGACCCAAACCTACAACTCGGGTCCGCGAAACGCATACGGTTCCTACTTTGGTATGATGAGCCTGCCCGACGCTATCGAGTATTCCTCGAACGCGACGGTAGTTCAGGTAATGGAGCTTATAGGCGGTCCGTCCGTGGCATACGAGCAGGCGGTCACCAAGATGGGCTTTACCCACCTTGAGGAAAGCGACTCCTACCAGATAGGCTCGCTCTCCATAGGCGGTATGAACGGCGGTGTGAGCGTGCGCGAAATGGCTGCGGCTTACACCTATATGGGCAACGGCGGTCTTTATTACGAGCCCTACACATATTACTACGTTACGGACTCCGAGGACAACGTCATCATAGACAACCGCGACAACGTGCCGCGTCAGGCGTATTCCCCCGAAACCGCCACCATAATGAACAGGCTGCTCCACTACAACATGGAGAACAGCCAGCACACCCGCGCTATGTTCGCAAAGATCCCCGGCTGGGACATCGTGGGCAAAACGGGTACCACCAACGACGACAAGGACGCATGGTACTGCGGACTGTCGCCCTATGCGGTAATGGCAACCTGGACGGGCTTTGACCTTCCGGATACCATACAGGACACCTCGCACTCCGCAAAGTTTTTCGCCGACGTCATGGCGGAATACCTTAAGGACAAGGAAGTCAAGGAGTTCACGCTCTCACCCAACTGTATTCCAGCCACCTACAACCCGAAAACGGGCTTGGTGGTATCAACCGAATACGTGTCGGGCAAATATATCGGCTATTACACAGAGGACAACATGCCGGCGTTCGGCGAGGCATACTACGAGGACTACACCTACGAGGGCGGCGGTGAGGAAGCCACCTACGCAGGCGGCGAGGACGCGACGTACTCGCCCGGCGGTGAGGAAGCCACCTATTCGCCCGGCGGTGAGGAAGCCACAGGCGGAGGCGGCGAGGCCGCCACAGGCGCAGGCGGAGGAGAATCCTCGGCCGCGTCAGGCGAGGGCAGCGAGGCTTCCGACTCAGGCGGAGGCGGAGAGGCTTCTGCCGCAGACGGCGACGCCCCCGGCGGCGGTGAGGTTTCCGGCGGAGGCGGCGAAGGCAACGGCGCCGACGGCGCCCAGCCGTAACAGAAATATTTGTAAAAAAACTGAGGACAGGCGCAGGCAAGCGCCCGAAAGGTAAGGTAAATTATGGTATCGGTAGCAATAATGGGACACGGAGTGGTAGGCTCCGGCGTCGCAGAAATCCTTTTGACACACAAGCAAAAGCTTTTTTCAAACCTTGGAGAGGAGATATATGTAAAGCGCATCCTCGATTTGCGCGAGTTTCCCGACAGCCCCGTGGCTGACCGCTTTACCAAGAGCTTTGACGACATAATAAACGACATAGAGATAAGAGTGGTTGCCGAGGTCATGGGCGGCGTAAACCCCGCCTACGACTATGTAAAGCGCTGCCTTAAGGCGGGCAAGAGCGTGGTCACCTCCAACAAGGAGCTTGTTGCGTCTCACGGCGCCGAGCTTCTTGCCATAGCCAAGGAGGAAAACGTAAACTTCCTTTTCGAGGCGAGCGTCGGCGGCGGAATCCCGATTATCCGCCCCATGAACCAGTGCCTTGTTGCAAACATAGTCAACGAGGTAGCCGGTATTTTAAACGGAACCACAAACTTTATTCTGACTAAAATGATACAGGAGGGCATGCAGTTTGACGACGCCCTCAGTCTGGCGCAGGAGCTCGGATTTGCAGAGCGCAACCCCGCCGCCGACATCGAGGGTCACGACGCTTGCCGCAAGATCTGTATTTTAGCGTCGCTCGCGTTTGGCAAGCACGTTTATCCCGATTCGGTACATACCGAGGGAATCACGGACATAACCCTCAACGACGTTAAGCTCGCCGAAAAGTTGGGTTATGTGATAAAGCTTATCGGCAAGGTCAAAAAGCTTGACGACGGCAATATAGATATTCTCACCGCTCCGATGCTTGTTCCCTTCAAGAGCCAGCTTTCAAACATAGACAACGAATTCAACGGCATAATGGTTCGCGGCGACTGCACGGGCGACGTTGTGTTCTACGGCAAGGGCGCGGGCAAGCTGCCCACCGCAAGCGCAGTAGTTGCCGACATCGTTGACTGCTGCAAGCACCTCAAGGCGAGACGCTTTATCTTCTGGGCGGACGGCGACGGCAAAAACATCATCAGCTGGAAGGATTCCGTTTCGGCTATGTTTGTAAGAGTATCTGGCGAGGACGCCGCTCTCAAAGCAGAGGAAGTGTTCGGCAAGGTTCGCTTTGCGGGCAGCACGGGCGAGCTGGCGCTCATCACCGAGCCCATGCGCTACGGCGACCTTGAGGACAAGTGCGCCGCGCTTGAGGAAAAGGGCGTTAAGGTTCTGTCAAAGATCCGCGTAGGCGATATTTAAGGCAACACCGCACAAATCAAGGCGCACGGCTTGCTTGAATATTATTCCGTCAGCTTGCCCAAAAAATCTCGGCAAGGCGTCAGCCTTACCTCGAT
>CADBWP010000025.1 GCA_902798365.1 uncultured Ruminococcus sp. | reverse complement strand
GAAAAAGCTTTGTTAATACTAACCTTTCCAAAGGCGGAAAAAGCGCCCACCGGCGCCCCGCCGTTGCAGAAAGGCTTTGTTAATACTAACCTTTCCAAAGGCGGAGAAAGCGCCCACCGGCGCAGGCGGAGAAAGCGCCCACCGGCGCAGCCGCAGGGGCTGTCACTACGATTATCGGAAACGTTCGCCCGCGTTCCGACCCGCCGTTGCAGGAAGGCTTTGTTAATGCCGACCTTTCAAAAGGCGGAGAAAGCGTCCACCGGCGCCCCACCGGTGTGATTTTTTTGCTTTTTTCGGGTTGCAAATGCGGCCGTGATGTGGTATAATCAAATCATACCGATACATCAAATCTTTTATTGGACAGACGCGGCGAAAATCTGCCTGCTCTGTCGCGGAGGATACCATGAAAAAGTTATTTAAAAAATCGCTTGCAGCCCTGTTGACCGTTGCCGTGCTCTGCGCCGCTATGGCAGCCGTGCCGTTTGTCGCTTCCGCCAAAACTCAGCCTGCCCTGCGCATTGTCACCACCTCTAACATCTTCGGCAGCGCCAAGGCAAACTACTACACGCTTGAAGAGGACGATAACGGCGACAGCTTCATCACGGTGAAGTACATGCTTTACGCCGAGGGCAGCCGCGTGGTAAACTGTGACATCGACGAGATCACCTGGGATCCCGCGGTGCTCGAAATGAAAAAGGAATACAACATGGTAAAGATAGGCCGCACCAATATGTTCAACCTGTTTTCGGGCTCCGTTGAGCAGATGGCAGGCGCGGGCATGACGAACATAACGGCACCGGGCAGAGTTATAGGCAACTTTACAAACATCAGCTCGCCCATGTACGCCTACTATGCCGACAACACACCCGTCACCTTTATTACGGTGAGGTTCAAGGTGCTTGACAAAAACGCAGGCGAGACAGTCATCAACTGCCGCATGGAATCCATAGGCATGTGCAACGAAAACACCGATCCGCCGCTTGTTGAATACGGCCCCATTCGCAACCAGATCATAAATCAGGAGGTGCTCGACTCGATCACCGCCTATACCGTTATTGAGCCCGAAGGCCAGACGCTGCCCATCGGCGAGTCCGAAAGAGGCGACGTAAACGGCGACAGCGACATCGACATAAACGACGCCACCGAGATCCAGAAGGTTATCACGGAGTTCACCGACGCTGACGGCAATCCGCTTTACGACCTTGAGGATCCCAAGGTGTTTGATATTATGGACGTTTATCGTGACGGAATCATCAATATCCGCGACGTGACCGAGATCCAGCGCTTCATTGCAGAGTTCATATCTGAGTTTATGGAATAGCGTCAGTGGACGCTTTCTCCGCCTGCGTCGGTGGACGCCGTCGGTGGACGCTTTCTCCGCCTGCGTCGGTGGACGCTTTCTCCGCCTGCGTCGGTGGACGCTTTCTCCGCCTGCGTCGGTGGACGCTTTCTCCGCCTTTTGAAAGGTAGGCATTGACAAAACCTTCCTGCAACGGCGGGTCGCAGGTTGAGCGTCAATCTATTTTACAATATTAGAATCCAATGCAATAATTAAAGGCGGCTCATTTGCGAGCCGCCTGATTTTTTTAGATGCGTGCCGCTTATCACTCGCGGCGTGAGTGGGGTCTTATTTTTTTAAGGCCGACGCCCGTGCCCTTAACAAACGCCCAGCAGCCCATCTCATATGTGCTGCGCAAAACGTTGTGCTTTTCTATCCTGCGGTAAAGCTGCCAGTGGTACTTCATTTGTTTCAGCTTGTTTTTGCTTACCGAATCGTCGCGTCCCGTGCGATAGCTTCCGAGCACGTCGTCCATGCCGTAGCACACGGGGGTCTTTTTGAGTATTTGCAGCCACAGCGCAAAATCATTGCGCTTTTTTATTTGCGGAACCATCACCGTGCCCAGCAGCTCGCGGTCATACATCGCCGTAAGATTGCCGATAGGATTTGACAGTGAAACGCAGCGGCGGTAGTCTATGTTTTTCGGCGGGATAAACGCTGTGTTCAGGTCGCCGCCCTTTTCCGAAATAAGCCGGTAGCCGGTGCAGCTGAACGCCGCGTTGTTATTGCGCATGAACTCTACTTGTTTTTCCAGTTTTTGGGAATCCCACAGATCATCCGAATCCAAAAAAGCGATATACTTGCCCTTAGCCATGCTGATAGCCTTGTTTCTGGCTGCGGCGGGACCTGAGTTTTTCTGCAGCCTTTTGTAGTGGATGTTCGGGTGGACCATCAGATATTTCTTCACTACCTGACGCGTGTTGTCGGTGCTTGCGTCGTCCACGATACACAACTCCCAGTCGGTAAGCGTTTGGTGAATGACCGAATCGATCGACTGCGCAATATACTTGGCGCAGTTGTAGGTCGGCATTACCACGCTGACTAACACGGACATCGGGTCAGATCCTTTCAATAAATAATCGCAGGTGTAATTATACCACACTTGACCTGCAATGTCAATTAAGGCAACACCGCACAATTCAAGGCGCACGGCTTGCTTGAATATTGTTCCGTCAGCTTGCCCAAAAATCGGCAAGGCGACAGCCTTACCTCGATTTATTTGTACAACCTGACGAAAAATCTTACTGTGCAATCCGCACACCTGAATTATGCGGTATTGCCTTAAACCCGCTATTGATCCAAAAGTCGGCATTGACTGCAAAGCGCCGAAATGGTATAATTTTGTACGGAACATTATTACGGAGGAATGACCATGAAAAATACAAACGCGGCGGAGATACGCTATTTCAGCGGCTACATCCGCAACTATAAAAAGCTTTGCGGCGAGCTGGGCGTTTCGCCTTCGCTCTCACGCGCCGAAAGGGAGAACGAAATACTCAAAAACGCCTATGCGCGCTGGGGCACAGACATGACCTCGCATATTTACGGCATGTTTGCCATAGGCTTGTGGGACAGCGAGCTTAATAAGCTCTTCGTGTTCCGCGACCAGGTGGGTCAGAAGCAGATGTTTTACACCGTATGCGGCGGTGAGCTGATATATTCGGGCGATATCAACGAAATAGCTGCCGATCCGCGCGTTGAAAAGCGGCTCAACCTGCGCATGCTGCAGCAATATCTGTTTTACGGCTATCCCATCGGAGCAGAGACCTTTTACGAGGGCGTGTATAAGCTGCAGCCCGGCCGTTATATCGAGTGGGACGGCAGCGAGGCAAGGATAGTGCGCTATTGGAAGCCCGAGTTTGAGCCCGACCGCAGCAAGACCCTTGACGAGTACGCCGACGAGCTTAAAAGCGTGGTTGAGGAGATCCTCTCGGAGGAGAGCGGCGACAGCGAGGTGCCCTATAAGGAGTCGTTTTTGTCGGGCGGTGTGGATTCGTCCTACCTTTTGGCGGCAAGCGACGCCCGTGCGGCAAACACCGTGGGCTATGAGGAGGCAGGCTTTGACGAGTCCGAGCAGGCGCGTCACACCGCCGAAGTTCTGGGCAAGGGCTTCAACAAAAAAATAATCACCGCGCAGGAGTTTTTTGACCGTATCCCAACCGTCATCGACAAAATGGGTCAGCCCCTCGGCGACGCGTCCGCTGTGGCGTTCTCTATCGGCTGTGCCGCCGTAAAGGAGCACGCCGACGTGGTGTATTCGGGCGAGGGCATAGACGAGTTCTTCGGCGGCTACAACGCCCACAGGCGCGAGCTGCCCAAGGAGTGGACGTACCTCACCTGCTCGCACATAATGTCCGAGGAAGTGGTAAAATCGCTTATGAAGGACTATGACGAAACCGTAAGGGCTGTCGAGCCTGTAGCGCAGATCTGGAGCGAGGTGCAGGACAGCGAACCGCTGGCGCAAAAGCTCACCGTGGATATTTCGCTGTGGCTCGAGGGCGACATCTACCTGAACACCGACCGCACAAGCACGGCCTGCGGCATAGAGCTTCACACGCCTTTCAGCGACCTCAGACTGTTCAACGCGGCAAAAAAGATCCCTGCCGAGTATCTGCTTACGGACGAGCAGAACAAATATGCCTTTCGCAAGGCGGCTGCCTCAAGGCTGCCCGACGAGGTCGCCTTCCGCAAAAAGGTCGGCTTTCCCGTGCCCGTGCGCAAGTGGCTGTCGGACGAACGCTTTACCCGTGTGATCGGGGACAGGCTGCTGGGCGACACCTCAAAGAAATTCTTTGACCAAGACGTGCTGGGCGACATGTGGCGGCGATATCTTGACGGCGAGGCGCTGCTGTGGAACCGCATTTATGCCGTTTACGCCTTTATTGTCTGGTATGACTTAAAGTTTTAAGAGCCTGAAAAATAAAAGAAAAACGCCGGGCTGCGGTGCCCGGCGTCTTCCTTTGTCTGTAAAAAATGAGGGGTACAAATATGAGCCTCTGCGTCGGCTCACATTGAGGAGGGTAGAACAATCGTACTCGACGGTTGCGGTCCCGTCTTTTGAGTACGCCTATATTAAACCACGCCATTATGAAAACTGTGTGAAGTCAATTTGAAATAATAATGAATTTTTTGGGGTTTTGTTGGGGTTAGGCTCCCTTGTATTAAAGAGGATTGCCTTGAAAAATTAAAAAACAAATGTTTGATTTTTTGAAAAGAGTGTGCTATAATACTGTAAAGGAGTGTTGCGCATGAAACCGTTAAGTAAAAGTCAGCAAAAGATTTTGGATTATCTTATGAAATGCTCTGCCGCAGGCAGGGTTCCCTCGGTGCGTGAAATATGCGACGAGGTGGGGCTCAGCTCGACCTCAACGGTTCATCACCACCTTAAGGCGCTTGAGGACAAGGGCTTTATTCAGCGCGAGCACGGCGTAAACCGCTGCATTCAGATAGTGGGCGAGGAAAAGACGGTCAACGTTCCCGTAATGGGCAGGGTCGCGGCAGGCAATCCTATTTTGGCGGTGGAGGACATAGAATGTTATGTGCCGGTTCCCGAGCGGCTCAACCGCGGACGCGAGCTTTTCGCGCTGAGGATCCAGGGCGAGAGCATGATAAACGCAGGAATCTTTGACGGCGACATTGTCATTGTAAACCGCACCCCCGTTGCCGAGAACGGCGAGATCGTCGTGGCTCTTGTGGAGGACAGCGCAACTGTCAAAAGGTTTTACAAGGAGGACGGTCACTTCCGTTTGCAGCCCGAAAACGACGATTACGAGCCCATAATAGTGGGCGAGGTCGTGCTGCTCGGCAAGGTAATATCACTTGTAAGAAATTACGATTAAGCAAAGAGGCGTATTCCATGCAAAATATCTGTGTTTTTGGTTCATCCAGCGAAAAAATCGACAAAGCATATCTTGACGCCGCAACTCACCTTGGCTCGTCCCTTGCCAAAAGGG
Organism: uncultured Ruminococcus sp.; assembly: GCA_902798365.1. Classification (GTDB taxonomy): domain Bacteria; phylum Bacillota; class Clostridia; order Oscillospirales; family Acutalibacteraceae; genus Ruminococcoides. The sequence continues at coordinate 49,211 of CADBWP010000025.1, read as the reverse complement.
GCTGCACGGTGGTGTTCGGCGCAGGCAAATACGGCGTAATGGGCGCGGTGGCGCGCGGCGTAATTGCCGAAAACGGCGCGCTTGTGGGCGTAAGCCCCGAGTTCTTCCTCAACACGGGCGTGCTGCTTATGAACTACGGCGAGCTGATAACCATGCCCACCATGCGCGAGCGCAAGGCGGTTATGGAGGACAAGGCGGACGCTTTCATCATCTGCCCGGGCGGCATAGGCACCTATGAGGAGTTTTTTGAGGTGATAACCCTAAAGCAGCTGGGCAGGCACCAAAAGCCCATCATCATCTATAATCTCAACGGCTACTACGACCCCATGATAAGCATGATGGAAACGGGCGTTGAGCAAAGCTTTATGTCCGACGCGGTTCACCGCCTGTACAGCATTGCAGCCACCGAGCAGCAGGTGTTTGAGCAGCTTGACAACTATGTGGCGTTCGGCTACAACAAGTACGATTAGGGGGCGGCTATGGACAACTGCGAAATGTGCGCGCATTATGTCACCGACGAGGAGTACGGCGACTACTGCTCGGTAAGCCTTGACGAGGACGAGATGGAAAAATTTCTGACCCAAAGCGTTAAGGGCTGCCATTACTTTCAGCTTTATGACGAGTACAAAATAGTAAAAAAGCAAAACTGACAGCGGAATAAACTGACAGCGGAATAAATAATAAAATGCTTCCCCCGTTCGCGTGTGCGTCCGGGGGATTGTTATGTGCAAAATCACCAAAACTATAGGGCGATTTTTGGATTGCGGTTTTTGCTGTGATGTGGTACGATTAGAGTATAAAAAAGCAACCGGGAGGGATTTTTGTGAAGAACAGAATCGGCAAGATCATATCGCTGCTATTATCATTGATGATAATAGTAACAGCAATCACGGCGTTGCCTGTAAGCGCTCAGGCGGCGGAAACTGACACGCAATCCGTCGGCGCTTCAAGCGGCGCTACCGGCGACTGTACATGGACGCTTGATAACGGTGTGCTGACAATCAGCGGTAACGGTAGGATGGAGGATTATAATTATTTTTCCGATTCAAAGGCACCGTGGGGTACCGATATTATTCAGGTCATTATATCAAACGGTGTTACCAATGTAGGAGCCCATGCATTTAACGGTTGCGAGAACCTTTCCTGCTTTACACTTGCCGACAGCGTAACAACCATAGGAGTATCCGCGTTTGACGGTTGCTCAAAGCTTAAAAGCATAACCATCCCCGCCGGCGTTACAAAGATCGTGGGCAATACGGTGTTTTCCGGATGCACAGGCTTAGAATCCATAACGGTGGATAAGCGGAATACGGTATATGACAGCCGAAATGACTGTAACGGTATTATTGATACTTCAAGAAATGAACTAATCAAGGCGTGCAACACAACAGTCATTCCTAACAGCGTTACAAGCATAGGCGGCGGGGCTTTTTCGGGTTGTACAAAAATTACGAGTTTAACTATATCCGACAACATAACAAGCATAGGCGATTATGCGTTTTTCGGCTGCACGGGTTTTTCGGGTATAACATTGCCCGACAGTATAACGATCATTGGCAGTTATGCGTTTTCACGCTGCACGGGGCTTGAAAGCATAACGATACCTGGAAGCGTAACGGAAATAGGCTATAATGCGTTCTCGGAATGTACTGCTCTTTCAAATGTAACGATTTGCGACGGATATGAAGTAATAGGCGTTGATATGTTTTCTGATTGTGCAAGTCTTACAAGCGTAACGCTGCCCGACAGCATAATATATATATGCGCCCGCGCGTTTTATAATTGCACGGAACTGACTGAGATAACTATCCCGGACAGCGTTACCGGTATAGAGAATGCTGTGTTTTACGGTTGTAAGGGACTTACAAGCCTTGTGATACCCGAAGGCGTAACGTTAATAGGTGGTTATGCTTTTTCCGACTGCGACAACCTCACCCTTTCGTTGTATAAGGACTCTTACGCCGAAGCCTATGCACAGTATAACGGTATTCCGTATGTTTTAGTGGTTCCCAAAACGATAATATACGGTGACGTTGACGGCGACGGCGAGCTTAAGGCAAAGGACAGGATATATCTTACACGGCATCTGGCAAACTGGACGGATTACGCCGAGATAGACAAGGACGCAGCCGATCTTAACTGCGACGGCAGAGTTGGAGCAAAGGACAGGATAATTTTGACAAGACATCTGGCAAACTGGACAGACTACAAGACTCTGCCCAAGCCGGACTGATAATAAGCTTTTCACGAAGAAAGCAGATAAAGCGCCCCGCGGCACAAGGTTAAGTGTCGCGGGGCGCGGGTTTTGAGGTGAATTGTGTTGCCGCACGAATTTTTTGCGGCACGGTGCAATAATTTCTTGTGCGGCTTAAGGCAACACCGCACAATTCAAAGCGCACGGCTTGCTTGCATATTATTCCGTCAGTTTGCCCAAAAAATCTCGGCAAGGCGACAGCCTTACCTCAATTTATTTGTACAACCTGACGAAAAATCTGGCTGTGCAATCCGCACACCTGAATTATGCGGTATTGCCTTAAATCGACCTACCCATCCTGAAATAAAAAATGCCAAGCATAACCTATAGCGGCGACAATACAGTCGGGACACCGACGTTTGGCTCAAACCGACTTATCCGTCCCGAACTAAAAAACGTCCCGAACTAAAAAACGGGATGACAGCGTTGTTATGTTCGTTGCAGGCAAAGCAAAACGCAGGGAAAACAGTTGCCAACTTAACCAACCATGCCCGACATTACTGTCGGGACACCGCGTGTTATTCCTAATCCGACTTATCCGTCTCGATCTAAAAATAATTGACTTTTTGGGGTTAAGGGTATATTATATAATGCGGAAAATTTATGACGGGGAAGGATACAATTGGATACGCTTTATATGTTGAAGGATCTGGCGATAATAATTGTGGTTGCCAAGGCGTTCGGGCTTGTGGCGCGCAAGCTTCACGCGCCGCAGGTCGTGGGCGAGATCGTCGCGGGACTGATAATAGGCCCCGGTCTTTTGAATTTGGTGGAGCTGAATGATTTTTTGAGCATATGCTCCGGCATAGGCGTTGTGCTGCTCATGTTCTCGGCAGGCCTGGGCACCAACCTTAAGGAGCTGCTTAAGACGGGTCCCAAGGCGCTTGCCATTGCCTGCGCGGGCGTGCTGCTGCCGCTTGCGGGCGGAACTCTGCTTTATATGTGCTTTTACGGCTTTTCACAAATAGGAACGCCCGAGTTTTTTACAGCTGTGTTTATCGGCGTTATAATGACCGCAACCAGCGTAAGCATAACCGTAGAGACGCTTAAGGAGCTGGGAAAGCTGAAAAGCGAGGTCGGCACCACCATACTGAGCGCCGCCATAATAGACGACATCATCGGCATTTTGGTGCTGACATTTGTTATCGGCTTTAAAAACCCCGACAGCAACCCTGCCAGGGTGGCGTTGGGCACCGTGGCGTTTTTTGCGCTTGCCGTTGCGGTGGGCTTCGTCATCTATAAGATCTTTAAGCAGATAGACAAGCGCTGGCCTCACACACGCAGGATTCCCATTTTGGCGCTCGGGCTTTGCTTTTCGTTTTCTTTTATTGCGGAAAGATACTTCGGCATCGCCGACATAACCGGAGCTTATGTCGCAGGCATAGTGCTCTGCCGCCTGCATGATTCGGACTATATTGAAGAAAAGCTCGACATAAACAGCTATATGATCTTCGGCCCCATATTCTTTGCAAGTATTGGTCTTAAAACGCAGATAGAGGGCATAACATGGCAGATAGTCCTGTTTTCGGCGGCGTTTGTCGCGGTAGCCATGATCACCAAGGTGGCAGGCTGCGGCGCGGCTTCAAGGCTGTGCGGCTTCAAAGGCTTTGACGCGCTGAAAATAGGCATAGGAATGATGACCCGCGGCGAGGTTGCGCTTATCGTGGCGCAGCGCGGACTGAGCGAAGGGCTTATAGGCTCGGCGTATTTTACGTCGGTCATTTTGCTGATAATCGTTTCCAGCATAGCCACGCCGATTATTTTGAAGCTTATTTACGCAAGAGAGGAAAAACAGAAAAAGGCAATAGTGCAATAAATATCATTACATTGTAAATGAAATCTTTGGATTAAACATTGGATTAATCATTATTTACCGTATTATTAATTCACCATATTCTTAGGGCGCCCCTCAAAAAAGCTCTTGATATTGTCCGCCACAATGCCCATTAGGCGCTGACGGGTCTCTACGGGCGCCCACGCTATGTGCGGAGTCATAATGCAGTTTTTGGCGCTCATCAGTATGCAGTCCTCCTCCATCGGTTCAACGCTCAGCACATCTATGCATGCGCCGCCGATAACGCCGCCCTCAAGCGCGCTGTACAGGTCATGCTCGACCATAACGCCGCCGCGAGCCGTGTTGACAAACAACGCGGTTTTTTTCATTTTGGCAAAAGCCGCCGCGTCAAACATTTCCTTTGAATCGTCGTTGAGCGGACAATGCACGGTAACGATGTCGCTTTGCGCAAGAAGCTCGTCAAGGCTCATCTGCTCAACTCCCGCAACGTCCTTTTTGCTGCGGCTGTAGGCTATCACGCGCATTTCAAAGGCGTCGGCTATTTTTGCCACAGCTTTTCCAATGGCGCCGAGCCCCACTATGCCCAGCGTTTTGCCTGCAAGCTCGTTCAGGGGATAAACAAACGGCGAAAAGGTCGGGCTGCGCTTCCACCGGCCCTCGTGAACATAGCTGTTGTAGCGCGCGGTGTTGTTGAACGCCTCTAAAATAAGCGCAAAGGTGTGCTGAGCCACCGCGTTTGTCGAGTAGGAGCCTGCGTTGCATACGGCAATTCCGCGCGAGCGGCAGTACGCCGTGTCGATGTTGTTATACCCCGTGGCAAACAGCCCGATGTATTTCAGCTTTTTTGCAAGACGCAGGGTGTGGCTGTCGAGCAGGGTCTTGTTGCACACCACCACGTCGGCGTCGGCGATAGCCTCTGCCACCTCCTCATATGCGAGCAGGCCGTGCTCCGTCACGTCGCCGAGCTCCCGGAGCAGGTCGGTTCCCACCAAATCATCAACGACTGTCTGCGCGTCTGTAAGTACTATCTTCATGCTTTTACCCTCTTTTGATTGTTTTATATGTGTGTAGTATATCATAAAACACACGGATTTGCCAATTTTATTGAGTAATTTTTAAAAAATCTATTGCGCAATCCTTAAAAAAGTGTTACAATAAGGCGTAATGGTTAAAAAATTGTAACTTTTAAAGAGAGGGGGAATAGTGTTGCGCAGAAAAGGCAGGGTGTATCTCGGGCTTGTTTGCCTTGCCGTGGCAGTCGGCGCGGTATTGGGCATTGTTTTTGCGCGCGGCGAAATATTCTCCCCTGCGGGCGACGCCACAGCCGACACCGCGCCCGTGGTCACGTTTGTTCCCGAGGACGGACAGTTTGAGTTTTCTTTGCCTGCGGGCGAATGTGCCCTGTTAAAGATCGACAGCGGAGCAGAGGAGTTTGTAACGGGCTGGAGCACCGCCGACGCGTCCGTTGTCACGGTTGACAGCGGCGGAAGGATCGACGGCATAAGCCCCGGCAGCGCCGCGGTGACCGCCGCCTTCAACGACGGCCACGCCTACACCTACCTTGTCACGGTAACTCAGGCGGAGCCAAAGCAGGAGCGCGATCACTTCTCCACAGCCTACACCGCCAACGAGGAAGTAATGCAAAAGAACCTTCTCGCAGCCGAAGAGGTCGATATGTCGGAGATTTACGACCCCTTTACCGAGCCCGACACGGAGGCGGCAAGGCTTCCGTTTGAGATTTGGGTCAACCGCAAAAAAAGCTGCGTAACGGTATATACCTATGACGACAAGGGCGAATACACCGTGCCCGTGCGCGCCATGATCTGCTCCTGCGGCAAGGAGGGCAACGAAACCATAACGGGCGAGTTCAACTTGTATTTTAAGGCGGAGTGGCACTATCTGGTAAACGATGTTTATGGCAGATATGTCAGCGGTATAGACGGCGATTTTCTGTTTCACAGCGTACCGTACCTCGACTACGCCTTTGACAAGCTTGAGACCGACGAGTTCAACAAGCTGGGCGAGCCCGCGTCGATGGGCTGCGTGCGGCTTTCTGTGTCGGACAGCAAGTGGATATACGACAACTGCGCCGTAGGCACGGTGATAAAAATATTTGACAGCGACGACGAAGGACCTCTCGGCTGTCCGCCGGCAATGCGAGTTGCCGACCTGCAAAACGGCTGGGACCCTACCGACTATAACGAGCTTAACCCGTACAACACCTGTTATCCGAAATTTTCGGGTCTGAGCGACAAGGCGGTACCGCTCGGCGGAGCTTTTTCGCCGACAGACGGCTTTTCGGCTGTTGACAGCTGCGGCAACGACGTGACCGCCGGCGTTGAGATAACGGGAAACGTAGTGACCTCCCGCGCAGGCGTGTATAAGCTGACGTACCGCTATACCGACGCGCTTAACCGCTCGGCGGAACAGACGGTGACGGTAACGGTCGAGTAAAATACGCAAACAAAACGGACAGATCGCCATACGGCAGTCTGTCCGTTAAAATTTTCGGTAAAGTCGGTATTATTGATAATCGCAGACGCTGGCCCATGAAAGGAGGAACTCTCTCTCCTCGGGCTTGCCCTTAACGGTCTGCGAGGCGGCGACTATGGGCAGCCAGTTGTTTATGTACTGGCGCGCGGTGTCCGCCTTTTTGCAGTACTTGGCAAGATACTTTTCGCCTATGTCCTTTTGATCCTTAAGGCAGAAGGTGAGGTAGGTGCGCGCAGCGTCCGCCGCGCCGTTGCCCTGGGTGGCGTGCGACCAGTCGAGGATATAGTGTGTTCCGTCGGGGGTGATTATCACGTTGCTGGGGGTGTAGTCGCCGTGGCACACCTTGTCGTGTCGCTTCATGCTGGCAAGGCGTGTGTGAAGCTCGTAACGTGTGGTGGCGTCAAGGTCGGTGCTGCTGATCTTGCTTTGCATTTTGTCGTGCAGGCGCTTGAGCAGCGGAGATTTTTTGCTGAGTATCTCAAGCTGGATATCCACAAACAGGTCAAGATACTCGTCGAGCTTGTCGGGGTTTTCCTCCATAAGCTCCTTAAGGGTCTTGCCCTCGATATAGTCGGTGATAATAGCCCACTTGCCGTCGATCTTGGTAACTTCCTCAAGCTTGGGAATGTTCAGACCGGTTTCCTCCACGCGCGCGTGGTTGCAAGCCTCGTTAAGAATGTCGGACTTGGGAAAGGTCTCGTCAAACACCTTGATGGCGAGGTCGCCGTCTTTGTATATCACCTTGTGGGTTCTTTTTGCAAGTATATTGTCAAGCTTCATGACAAATCTCCTTTCGGATTGATAATTACGTTATGACAGGCAGCCTGTACGGCGCCTCTGTTAATTATACACCATTTTTGCGGCAGAGTATAGTGTGAAAACAACAAAAAATTGCCTGAATTTTTTATGCAATATTGCGTAACCGACGCCCTATCGGGCACCGCTCGGGATGACAGCGCTGTTATAACTGTTTTATAACATATTCATGTGGGTAAATTATTATAATATATTGACAAAATTCACGGCGGACTGTATAATCAAACTATGCCCTATGTATATTTATATTCAAATAGGGGCAAGGGTTACAAAAAAGGAGGATTAATATGGTACCCAAAAAACTGAACGGCCTGAGGTGGGCGGTCACCACGCTGTGTATCGTACCCTCGGCGCTTATGATCATTTTGATGGTCTATACGATGATAGTAGCCATTCAGGCGATCAACCTTGCAATGGGCGGCTACGGCTACGGCTACGTCGGAGCGAGAAGCATGGCGATTACGGTGATCATTATAGCTCTTTCGCTCATCGTCATCTGGGAGCTTGTGTTCCTTATTGTCGGTATTGTCAATGCCCGCGCAAAACAGCTTAAGGCGGGAGTTCTCATTATAGTTTTCGCGTCGATCTCGGCGGTCTATCTTGTGTGGTCGCTTGCCACTCAGGTTGGCAACGAGGAAAGCGCGCTCAGGCTGAATCCCGTTCTGAACATAATCGTTTTCAGCGTGATCATTCTTATCAGGATCGCTCTCATTGTTTTGGTGGCTATGTATAAATCGGAGGCAAAAAAGTTTGCCGTTCCCGACGCTCCCAACGGCTTCGGCTATCAGCAGCAGGGTTATCAGCCCCAACAGGGCTACCAGCCTCAGCAGGGCTACCAGCCTCAGCAGGGCTACCAGCCCCGGCAGTATCAGCAGCCTCAGCAGGGCTATCAGCCCCAGCAATATCAGCAGCCCTACGATCAGGGCTACTCGGGCGCTCACTATCAGCAGCCTCAGCAGCAGGCTCAGCAGGTGGTTTGCCCCGCGTGCGGCACCACTCAGGTTGCCGGCGCTCAGTTCTGCGAAAGATGCGGCACAAGATTGTTTTGATCATAAAGCAAAAGTTATCGGCTCACTACAGCGATGTGGTGAGCCGATTTCTTTAGGTCGGGAAGAAAGGTTTTTCTTGGGAGAAACGTTTTGTGCCCGACTGTTGTGTTTTATTAAGGAGAGACGGTTGCAGGTCGGGAAGAAGAGTTTATCTTGGGAGAAACGTTTTGTGCCCGACTGTATCACTATTGTGCGTTTTTGGTTTTTTAGCACATGTTTGGGGTTCAACTGTAGGGGAGCGCCCACCGGCGCCTTCAACTAATAATAATCCTACGCAAAGAAGTGCTTTGCGATCACCGAGCCCACGGGGTATTCGTCGTCAAACTCCGCAACGTGCCGCTGAATTGCGGTGGCGTCATAAATGTTGACAACGCCGTCGCCGTTGATGTCGCAGAAGGGCGTCATGCTGCCGTCGTTCTCAATATACTCGGCAAGCACCTTTTGCACCTCGGTAACGTCGTCAATGCTTATGGAGCTGTTTTGATCGGCGTCGCCCAGATAAGTCTTTGTCGTGTGCTCGTCATAATAGCCCTTTAGCCATGCGTGACGCTCCGCCACCCAGTTTTTGAGGAAGTCGTAATTCTCCTCGTATGTGGGCAGGGGCTGCTTAACGTGCGACATCCACCACTTGCTTACGCGCCAGCCGCCGTTTGCGGTGTCAAAGTTGCGTGCGAACAGGTCGGAGTTTTGTGCGAGCAGGGTGTCGAGCAGGCCTCCGTCGGCTGCTATGTTGTCAAAATATTCCATGTGTTCGTCGTACATGGCTATGACCTCGTCAAAGAACCACGCGCACTTTGAAAGATAGGCGTACAGATTTTTGGTGGCGAAGATACCGTCTGTTCTGGACGCGAGGTTACCGCGCGTGTTGGCGACCTGGTCGTTGGTTTTTTCGTTGCCCGTCGAGAGGTCGTAGTCCCACGCGGGACCCGCGTACAGCTTGCCGTTCTTATAGTAAAAATAAACCGAGCTCATGTCAAAGTCAAAGTTTTTGATGAAGTCGTTCATCAGATAAAACTTTACAAAGGATTCCAAATCTATCTTTTGCTCGATAATCGCGCGGTCGCGCGTCTTAAGCGCATCGACCACCTCGGTCATGCAGTCGGTAATATAAGCGAGCTGCTCCTCGTCGGGATCCTCGGGCTCCTGGGCGATAAAGCGGTTGCCGTCAACGGTGAAGTAGGTTTCGTCCTCCTCCTCGCGCGACTTTTCGTACTCTATCAAAAAGTCCTGCTTGCCGCCGTTGGACTCTATGTCGATATTCACCCTGTCCTTGCCCTCTTCAACGGGCTCATACACCGCGTAGCAGCCGCGGTAGCTGTCGTCAACCCACAGCTCTGCAAACCTTTGGTTGGAGGTGTATTCAAGCCCCAGCTCATAGGCTATGTCAAAGGCGAGGCGGTTGCGCAGCAGGGTGGGGTCAAAGGCGTTTGCCAGCAGCGCCCACTTTTTGCCGCTGCCCAGCCCGAGCACGTTCTTCTTCTTTGAAAACTTAAAGGTATAAGGCTTTTTCAGCACTCCTGTTGCGGCGGTGGTGTTGCCGCGAACCTTAAACTGAACCGCGTCCTCAAGCGTTGAGCCGTCGGTATCGGTTATGCTAATGCTTGCCGAAACATATCCGTCTGCCTTTTGCAGCGATGTGCCGTTGCCGTCCTCGGTGGTCACGCGAATCTGCGGAACATCGGGAGCGTCCGTGGTTTCCTCCGCGCCTGCGGCAAAGCCCGCGCCGCACAGCAGCGAAAACATAAGAGCAGCGCAAAGCAAAAGCGACAGAGGCTTTTTAAGTGATGATAGCTTCATTGCAATTCTCCGTTTCTTAATAATATGATAATTAGTATAATACCATGCTTTTGCGCTGTTTTCAAGTGTGATTTTATGATTTGGACTGCAATTATTACAATATTGCGACAATTTAACCAAAAAACAATATTGAACTTTATCATAAATAGTATTATAATAGGTACAATATCGGCATAAAAGCCGAACAAGGAGGATATTTATGGAAAAAAGAGGACAATGGGGCTCGCGCCTTACGTTCATCCTCGCCGCGGTCGGCTCCGCGGTGGGACTGGGCAACGCGTGGCGATTCCCCGGACTCGCTGCCAAGCACGGCGGCGGAACATTTTTGGTGGTATATCTCGTCGCTATGCTGGTGATGGGTGTGCCGCTGCTTATGATGGAAATTTCCATCTCAAGAAAGTTCAGACGCGGCGCGATTGAAAGTATGCGCGGTATAGGCAAAAAATGGGAGCCCGTAGGCTGGGCTGCCACCTCAAACGCCTTTGTTATAGTGTGCTACTATTCGGTAGTGTTTGCATGGGTTATCCTGATGTTTGTCAACTCGTGGCAGTTTGCCGGCATGACAGGCGACAACGAGGCGGCGTCGGGACTGTTTGTAAACCTCAGTCAGACCACCCTTGCAATAGAGGGAAGCTCCATTCCGGGCGAGCTGCTGCTCTGCCTGCTTGCGGCCTGGGGACTTATCTTTTACTGCATCCGCAACGGCGCAAAGTCGGTGGGCAAGGTAGTAAAATTTACCGTGTTCGCTCCCGTTGTGCTGCTCATCATCATGGCGGTAAAGGGCTGCACCATGCCCGGCGCGATGGAAGGCCTTAAAATGTTCTTTGTGCCGGACCTTAACGCGTTCTCGGATTCAACGCTCTGGGTTGACGCTATCGGTCAGGTGTTCTACAGCCTGTCCATAATGATGGCAATAATGTTCGCCTACGGCTCATATGTGGGCGACGACGCAAACGTTGCGGCGGACGCAATGATAATCGCGTTCTCCGACATGGCGGTAAGCGTGCTTTCGGGAATTGTAATGTTCTCGACCATGGGCGGCACGGGAATGCTCGACAACATAACCGCAAGCGGCATCGGCACGGCGTTCTTTGTTTATCCCATGGCTATTGTAAACCTTACAAGCATAGGCTGGCTCAACGCCCTGTTCGGCGCTATATTCTACCTTATGCTCATCACGCTTGCCATCGACTCGGCGTTCTCTATCGTAGAGGGCGTATCTGCCGCCATCTCGGACAAGTTCCACCTTAAGCCGCGCACGGTCACTCTGGGCGTTTGCATTGTTTCGGGTCTTATCTCTCTGGTGTTCATCACGCAGGCGGGTCTTGCCTGGCTCGACATCGTTGATAACTGGACAAACCAGATCAATCTTATCCTCATAGGCGTGCTTGAATGTGTTGCCGTGGGCTGGACGTTCAACCTCAGAAAGGTGCTTGACGAGATCAACCGCAACGCCAAGCGGTTCAAGGCTCCCTACTGGTGGTTTGCCGCTTCCGTCAGGTTTGTATCACCCGTTCTGCTTGCGGGAATGTTCGTCTGGAACATGAAGACTCTGTTCTTCGACAACGCCGGAAGCTACGGCGGCTATCCCATATGGGCGCAGATAGTCGCAGGCTGGGCGGTTTCGGTGCTGGTATTTGCCAGCGGCTTCATTGCAAAGGCGATCGTTGCAAAAATGAAGAAAACAGGTTATACCGAGGACGAAATAACCTGGGAGGACTAATCAAATAAAAAACACACGGGAGGCAGAGCTTAAGGTTCTGCCTCCCGGTTGCGTTTATCTGTTTTTAATGTGACTGTTATTATCTTGACGCGTAGTCCTCGTCGATCCTTGCGCTCCAGCAGGGGGCGACCCTGCCCTTGCTTCTCATCGCGCTGACGGCTCCGCACACAGACTCATAAACAGCGCCGGTGCCCTTTTTATCGGCGTGATAGTTAACAGCTTTGTCCTCGCTTATTCCGTAGCTGCGCGCCGTTGTCACGGCGTCGATATTTGCGCCGATAAACAAAAACTCCCAACCGTACTTTTTCTTCTGCTTTTCAATAAGCTTTTTAATGTCATTGGCGCTGTAGCGGCGGCTGGCGTTTTCCATGCCGTCGGTGGTAATAACGAACATTGTATGCGCGGGCACGTCCTCGGGTCTTGCATACTTGTGAATGTTTCCTATGTGCTTTATCGTGTCGCCAACGGCGTCGAGCAAGGCGGTGCAGCCGCGCACCGTATAATCTCTGTCGGTCATAGGCGGAACCTTATCTATCTCGATCCGGTCATGGAGCGTCTCGCTTTCGTGGTCGAACAGCACGGTTGAAACATATGCCCTGCCGTCCTGCTTCTTTTGCTTTTCGAGCATTGCGTTAAAGCCGCCGACGGTGTCGCTTTCCAGTCCGCCCATAGAGCCGCTGCGGTCGAGAATAAACACCAGCTCGGTTATGTTGTTGTTTGTCTTTGTCATGTTGATTCCTCCTTAAGTTTTCGGTTTGTTCAGCTTACGGTCATATTATAGCGCGCGGAAATATAAAAATGGTCGCCTGCCAAGCGACTTTTTTAATTCGAGACGGATAGGTCGGATTTAGCAGCTTACTCGGTGTCCCGACAGTTATGTCGGGTGTGGTTGGTTAAGTTGCAATTCTCTGTCAGGTCTTTTAAGTCGGGACGGATAGGTCGGATTTGGAATATTACGCGGTGTCCCGACAGTTATGTTGGGTGTGGTTGGTGAGGTTGCAATTCTCTGTCATACGTTTTCTCAAATATCAAATATCCGACGATTCTAACTTAAAAAATAACACTTTACAATTCCCCGTGTTTGTTGTATAATGTACTTTACGGATCATGGGCATTTTTGTCAAATTGAGCACAAACATATATGCCTGCGCAAAAGCCTCCCCTGCGATAAGGGGAAGTGTCAGCGATAGCTGACGGAAGGGTCGAAAGCCTTTTTGTTATTGGTCGGTTCTTGATGATTGCCAAACGTTTCCGACCCCTCAGTCGCCTTACGGCGACAGCTCCTCTTAGCGCAGGGGAGCCTGATGTGCTATCGAAAACATTAAGTTGCCTACAGAAAAACCTACTGTGCCGGGAGGGATGAACACAATGATAAGCGGCGCTGAAATCATGGTAAAATGTCTGGAAGCGGAGGGCGTAAAGATAGTCTTCGGCTATCCCGGCGCGACCATTTGTCCGTTTTACGACAAGCTTTACGATTCGTCGATAAAGCATATACTTGTTCGTCAGGAGCAAAACGCGGCTCACATGGCAAGCGGCTACGCGCGCTGCAGCGGACGTCCGGGCGTTTGCATAGCGACCTCGGGTCCCGGTGCCACAAACCTCATCACGGGCATAGCCACGGCTTATGCCGACTCGGTGCCCATGGTTGCCATCACCGGTCAGGTGCGCAGCGATCTTTTGGGACGCGATGTGTTTCAGGAGGCGGACATCACCGGCGCCTGCGAGCCCTTTGTAAAGCACAGCTATCTTGTCAGCAAAACCGAAGACCTGCCGCGCGTGTTCAAGGAGGCGTTCCACATCGCTTCCACCGGCAGAAAGGGTCCCGTGCTGATCGACATACCTATGGACATTCAGCAGATAGAGATCGAGGACTTTACATATCCCGATTCGGTCAACATCATAGGCTACAAGCCCAACACCAAGGGTCATGCGGTGCAGGTTCGCCGCGCCCTTGAAACCATAAAAAGCAGCCGCAGACCGCTTATCGTTGCGGGCGGCGGCGTGCTTAGCTCGGGTATAAAGCCCAAGTTTCAGGCGTTTGCCGACAAAACAAAGATACCCGTGATCTCCACAATGATGGGCATAGGCGTTATGCCCAGCGACCACGAAATGTATCTGGGAATGTTGGGCACCCACGGCAAGGTGGTTGCAAACCGCGCCCTGCACGACGCCGATCTTGTAATTGTATGCGGCGCAAGGCTGGGAGACCGCGCAGTTGCGGCGCCTCACCAGATGAGCGAAAACACAACTGTTATCCACATAGACATAGACCCTGCCGAAATAGGCAAAAACGTTAAAACCGAGATCCCCATAGTGGGCGACATGAAAAACGTTATGAACATGATGCTCGACGAGATCGGCGACTATGTTGTGCCCAACCAATGGCAGGAGACCATCCGCACCTGGAAAAAAGACTTTTTGCGCGTGCCCCCGGTGTTTGAGGGCTTTGTAGAGCCCAGAATGCTTGTGGCTCACTTAAGCGGAATGCTGCGCTCAAAGGCGATACTTGTCGCCGACGTTGGGCAAAACCAGATTTGGTGCGCCAACAACTTCCGCATCCGCGACGGCAGGTTCCTAACCACGGGCGGCATGGGCACAATGGGCTACTCAATTCCCGCGGCGGTGGGCGCAAAGTTTGCCAGACCCACGCGCGACGTTGTGGTTGTGTGCGGCGACGGAAGCTTTCAGATGAGCATGAACGAGCTTGCCACCATAGCCGGCAACGGGCTCGCCATCAAAATCATAATCATGCGCAACCACAGGCTGGGCATGGTGCGCGAGCTTCAGGATGTCAACTACGATTGCAGGCACTCCGCCACCATACTCGAGGGCGATCCCGATTTTCTCAAAATTGCCGAGGCTTACGGCATAGACCACGCCGAGGCGAGCTCTAACGAGGAAGCCGAGAGGATCCTGCAGGGTGTGGTAAAGTCGGACAAGCCGTTCATTCTTGTGTGCAACGTTTATCCCGACACACCGTCCATTTAAAGAGGTGAGCTTATGCAATACACATTGTCAATACTTGTTGAAAACCAGGCGGGCGTGCTCTCAAAAATATCGGGGCTGTTCTCGCGCCGCGGCTTCAACATCGACTCTTTAGCGGTGGGCGTCACCAATCGTCCGGACGTGTCGCGCATAACCGTTGTGGCAAACGGCGACGAATATGTTGTGGAGCAGCTTGAAAAGCAGCTTAACAAGGTGATACCCGTAATAAAGGTAAAGCGCCTGAGCGAGGGCGAGTTCATCAGCCGCGAGCTTATTCTTATAAAGGTGCATTGTCCCGCCTCAAAGCGCGCCGAAATAATAAAGACCGCCGAAATAATGCAGGCAAAAATTGTTGACGTTGCGCCCAGCTGCGTTACCGTTGAGTATTGCGAGTGCGCCAACCGCGTCAACATGCTTATAGAATTACTCAAGCCTTATGGAATCCGTGAGATTGTAAGAACAGGTACTGTTGCTATTGACAAGGGCACAGCTTCTGTGTCTGTCTGAATCCCACAGAAATAATATATTTTAATGTTTTATAGGAGGAAGTTCACAATGAAGGACTACACAGAAAACATGAAAGCACCGATTTATTATCAAAGCGATTGCAACCTTGCTCTGCTCGAGGGCAAAACGATCGCTATCATCGGCTACGGCAGCCAGGGTCACGCTCACGCGCTCAACCTTAAGGAGTCGGGCTGTCACGTGATCATCGGTCTGTACAAGGGCAGCAAGTCTTGGGCAAAGGCAGAGGCTCAGGGCTTTGAGGTGTTCACCGCAGACGAGGCAGCCAAAAAGGCCGACATCATTATGATCCTCATCAACGACGAGAAGCAAGCGGCTATGTACAAGAAGGACATCGAGCCCAACCTTGAGGCAGGCAACATGCTCATGTTCGCTCACGGTTTTTCGATCCACTTCGGTCAGATCGTGCCCCCCGCAGATGTTGACGTTACCATGATCGCTCCCAAGGGACCGGGTCACACCGTTCGTTCCGAGTATCAGGCAGGCAAGGGCGTTCCCTGTCTTGTTGCCGTGGCTCAGGACGCTACCGGTCAGGCTAAGGATCTTGCCCTGGCATACGCTCTGGGCATCGGCGGCGCAAGAGCCGGCGTGCTCGAGACCACCTTCCGCACCGAGACCGAGACCGACCTGTTCGGCGAGCAGGCTGTGCTTTGCGGCGGCGTTTGCGCTCTTATGCAGGCAGGCTTCGAGACCCTTTGCGAGGCAGGCTACGATCCCAGAAACGCTTACTTCGAGTGTATTCACGAGATGAAGCTCATCGTTGACCTTATCTATCAGTCGGGCTTTGCCGGCATGAGATACTCCATCTCCAACACCGCAGAGTACGGCGACTATGTAACGGGTCCCAAGATCATCACAGACGACACCAAAAAGGCTATGAAGAAGGTTCTTTCCGACATTCAGGACGGCTCCTTTGCCAAGGAATTCCTGCTCGACATGTCTCCCGCAGGCGGTCAGGCTCACTTCCGCGCCATGAGAAAGCTCGCTGCCGAGTCTCCCGCAGAGACCATCGGTCAGGAGGTAAGAAAGCTCTACAGCTGGTCTGACGAGGATAAGCTCATCAACAACTGATTACTAAAAAAAAGGGGCGTACAGCGCGTGCGCCCCTTTGATTATGGTGCAATTTATGGACAAAAAAATGCTTGAGCGCATAAACGCGCTCGCCAAAAAGAAAAAAGCCGAGGGCTTGACGCCTGCCGAGCAGCAGGAGCAAAAGCAGTTGTACAAGGTCTATCTCGGCGAGATCCGCGCCCAGTTCAGCGCAACGCTCGACAACGTGAGCGTAGAGGAAAACGACGGCACCGTGGTTCCGTTTAAAGAAGCATACAAAAAAAAGAAATGATGTGTTGCGGCACATCATTTTTTAGTTGAGAGTTTCAGGTCGGTAAGATAGAATTGCTTAGGCAAGGACTTGTTTTCCCGACTGATTTTTAAGTCGGGAAGACAGCTTCGCTTAGGCGAGGACGTTTCTTCCCAACCAAAAATCTCGATTATCTGCCCAAAAATCCTTTACATATTTGCGTTAATATGGTACAATCATACTGTATCTTTTGTACAAAAGCAAAAGGAGAGTTGATTATGAAAAAAATGCTTGCATTGTTCATGGCAATGGTCATGTTCGCCTGCCTTGTGCCTTTAAACGCCAACGCCGCCGAAGCGGACGCTCGGGCGGCGGGAGGTTCTCTCAGCCAAAGGTACATTCTGTTTGAATACGGCGAGAGGATCATCCGCTTGTTTGAAAACGGCGCCGCCTACAACGACGCTGTTGAGGGCGCGACCTACGACGCGGACACAAACACGCTCACGCTTGAAAACCACAAGTCGGATTACGGTATTTCGATAATCGACATGGGGTCTGACTTTACCGTTAAGCTCGTGGGAGAAAACGAGGTTCGTTTTATCGGAAGCTCTTCCCAAAAGACAGACGCCGCTATTCATTTCGCCGGAACCGGTTCGTTGTCGGCAAACCGGCTTTTTGCATATTCTCACTATACCGATACAACGGTGAGGCTTGAGGTCGATAGAGAAACGACTCTGCATTTTGATGAAATCAACGCGGAGTGCTACGGCGACGGTTCTTTTATTGAGGACGGAAAGCCCATGCAGAATATGGAGGGTCACAAAAGTACCTATGATCAGTATGAAAAGGTTGATTTGATTTTTGAAGACCCGACCCAAAACGGTCAGACGTGGGGTCAATTTGCGGCTGTTACCGCGACTGATCCGGGTGCGGTTTACTCGGTGAGGTGGATAGATTCAATTGATGACGGAACGCTGTTGTATCAACTGGTGAGATATCAGTATTTTGACAAATATCAGGCGTATCTTGAAGATGCCGGATTTAAACCGGAGCTTATGACGCTTGCCGAAGCAGAAGCAGCGGGCTACACCCTTGTTAAGGGTGAAGTCAACAAAAACATAGAATATATATCAAAAACACAAATAGATGAAGAAACAGTAAGATACGCTCAGCTTGTCGAACGGGATGACGACGACAAGACTTACATTGCCGTTCAGTCTTGGGATGATTGGGAAAAAGCCAAGATCTTTGAGGCTACGCTCGACGAGGCTTATGACGCTACGTTTGACGAGTGGGATATACCTTATGAGGGTTATCGTCTGATAGGCGGCGAGATAACGGAAATAGATTACAGCTATCCTTTGGACGATCCCGATTCGCTCTGGCATTACACACAGCCGCATCGGGAATCCTGCTGGTATATAGATGAGGACAAGGGGTATGATGTTATTGATTCCTTGGTCAGGAACGCCGACGACCCCGATGGTATTTATGTTTTGACCAATATGCCGTGGGGGGATGAACCCGGTATCAGCTATACCGTCCGTCAGCTTTTTGTAAAGGGTGAGGGAGAGGATTCCTACTACAGCACCGAGGGCGGAGAAACCTATTATCTTTCCGAGGACGAGTTTAACGAAAAGTTTTCATATATCACAAGAATGGGGGATGAAACCGTCCGTGTCAGGTTCCCGATCGACATGGTAAAGGATTGTTTATACACTACTTACGACTATATGATAAAAAAGGCGGACGATCCCGACGGCGTATATGCTGTTGACGATTATATAGAAGAGTGGGGCTATCCCTACTGTGTTCATCAGCTGACCTACAATGATGATTTGGATAATTACGTGGAGACCGACACCTTATACTATACTCCGGAGGAGTTTGAGGCGGCAGGCTTCAGCTATGTTACCCATGAGGATAATCTTCCGTTTGTACAGCCCGGATCGCAATGGGCATCTGTTTTCGTTGATTCCGAGGGGAACAAGTATGCGATATGGAGAGAATCCCGTATCTACCGTATTGATGAAGACAAAGCGGTTGAGATCCTCGGAAAAAAATACTACGAGAATCTTTCCGTTGCCTATGATGTTGATTACGACGATCTGGAATATTACAGCACGGTGGTTGAGTCGGAGCGGATCATATACAATTACGCGCTGCCCGAATATAACCACACTCCCAAGCCGCTTGTTGTGGGCGACGCCGACGGTAACGGCACCGTCAATGCAAAGGACAGGATAATCCTCACACGTTATCTGGCAAAGTGGGCGGATTATCAGGATATAGACACCTCGGCTTTGGACGTCAACGCCGACGGAGCCGTAAACGCCAAGGACAGAATAACTCTTACAAGATACATAGCTAAGTGGAAGGGCTACGAAACTCTTCCCGTTACGGGAAAATAAAGGCAACACCGCACAATTCAAGGCGCACGGTCGGCAAGGCGACAGCCTTACCTCGATTTATTTGTACAACCTGACGAAAAATCTTACTGTGCAATCCGCACACCTGAATTATGCGGTATTGCCTAAAAGGAGACTGACTATGAAAAAGAAGCTTTTGACTGTAATTGTATCGGCGCTTGCACTTTCTCTTGTAATCACGCAGTTCGCTTTTACGGGCTTCGCGCTGTCGGAGAACGGAGCGTTCAGGGTAACTGTAGGCAGCGCAGCGGCAGCTCCCGGCGAGGAAGCTGAGCTGACCTTGACCGCAACGGAAAACCCGGGCATTGTTTCGCTCGATTTTGAAGTAACGTTTGACGCCAATGCCCTGGAGCTTCTGTCTGTGACCGACGGCGGAACGCTCAGCAAGCCCACGTTTCAGGATAACTGCAAATCTCCCTTCCACTTTACCTGGGACAACAGCTCAAGCACCACCGAAATGACGGGCACGGGCGCTCTTGCCGTGATGAAGTTCAGGGTAAGGGACAACGCCGCGCCGGGCAGTTATGCCGTTTCGCTGCGCGAAGGGTCTGTCGAGTGCTACGACATGGATCTTGACGACGTTGAATTTGAGTTTACCGCAGGCAGCATAACCTATGCCTGCACAAATCACAGCGCCGTTACCGACGCCGGCCACGCTGCTACCTGCACGGAGAGCGGACTGACCGAAGGCTCCCATTGCGGTATATGCGGCGAGATACTTACGGCGCAGCAGGTCATTCCGGCAAAGGGTCACAACTATGCCACAGTCCCTGCGGTTCCCGCGACCTACCGCGAGACGGGACTTAGCGAGGGCACGCAATGCACGCGCTGCGGCGACTGGCTGGTTGAGCCGCAGGTGCTTGAAAAACTTGCGATCGACTTTCTTATCGGCGATGTATTTAGTGACAACAGAATCAACATAATGGATGTTACCATGCTGCAGCGGTATGTCGCAGGTTTTGAAAACAACGGAGCTCCGGTGCTTGACGTCACCGATCTGAAGGTGTTTGAGCAGGCTGATGTTGACGGAAACGGAGTGATCGACGTCCGCGACGCCACGGAAATACAGCGTTATCTCTCATTATACATCACCTCATTCAGAGCATAAGGCGTCGGCGGACGCTGCATAAAAAATTACGGGAACGACGGTGTTTAGCTCGTCGTTCCCGATTGCTATTTCTGTTTTATTTTTGCAAGCGGCAGAGTGGCTATAAGCACGCACAGCACGCACACGCCCGTGTCGGCTGCCACCGACATCCACATTGCGGCGAGTCCGAAGCACGCCAGAACAATGACAGCAGCCTTTACGCACAGGGAGAAAATAAGGTTGAAGCGGATTATGCTGAGGGTTTTGCGCGAGATTTTTACCGCCTTGGGCAACGCGGTCAGATTTCCCGAGGAGAGCACCGCGTCCGACGCCTCTATGGCCGCCTCGCTGCCCAGCCCCATGGCTATGCCGCAATCCGACACGCCCAAAACGGGAGCGTCGTTTATTCCGTCGCCCACAAAGCACACAGCCTTGCTTTGGGCTTTCAGTCTTTCCGTTTCGCTCAGCTTTTCCTCCGGCAGCAGCTCTGCCTTACATTCGCTCATGCCAAGCTCCGCGCCCACGGCATCGGCGTTGCCGCGCGAATCGCCCGTAAGCATCACAAGCCGCCTTACGCCGAGCCTTTTAAGGCTGCTTATTACCGACCTCGCCTCGCTGCGCACGGTGTCGGTTATTTCTATCGCGCCGACGGGAGAGCCGTCAAGCGCAAGATAAACAAGCTTGCCGCCGGGCAGCTTGCCCGGAAACGGGCTTTTTAATATCCTCTCGCCGCCGCAGGCGAGGGTTTTGTTTTTATATGACGCGAAAACTCCGTTTGCGGCGGTTTCGCGGTAATCGGACAAGTCGTACGCGTCCGCGTTTTTCGCGCTGTCCTTTATGGCAAGGGCAATGGGGTGCGAGGAATACTTTTCGCACGCCGCCGCCAGATCGAGCACCTCGTCTGCCGTATAGCCCTCGCAGGCTGTGACCCTGCCCACCGACAGCCTGCCCGTGGTTAGGGTTCCGGTTTTGTCAAAGGCGAAGGTGTCGGCGCGGGCGAGAGCCTCAAGGTACTTGCCGCCCTTTATCAGCACGCCCATGCGCGAGCCTGCGCCTATTCCCGAATAGTAGGCGAGAGGCACCGAGATGACTATGGCGCAGGGGCAGCCCGCCACAAGCACCGTAAGCGCGCGGTAAAGCCACACGGAAAAGTCGCCGAGCCCGGCAAGGGGCGGAACGACCGCCGCCAAAACGGCTATAGCTATCACTATGGGAGTATATACGGCGGCAAAGCGGGTAATAAGCTTTTCGCGTTTGCCCTTTTGCGCCGCCGCGTCCTCAACAAGCCGCAGAATACGCGTGGCTGTGCTGTCGCCAAACTCCTTTTCGGTTTTTATCTTGAGCAGTCCGTCGCCGTTCACCGAGCCGCTTAGCGCCTTGCCGCCGGGCAGGGCGGTCTGCGGAAGGCTTTCGCCCGTAAGCGCCGAAACATCAAGCGACGATTCGCCCTCCAGCACCTCGCCGTCGAGCGGAACACGCTCGTGGGGCTTTACGATTATCGTTGAGCCGATTTTTACCGATTGTGCGTCAACGGTTTTTTCCGCGCCGTTTTCAAGCACAACGGCCGTGTCGGGGCGGATGGCGGACAGCTTTTCAATATCTCTGCGCGATCTGCCCACGGCAAGATCCTCTATCATCTCGCCTACGGCAAACAGCACCGCGACCATAGCCGCCTCGGTAAACTCGCCTATACAAAACGCCGCTATCACCGCAACGGTCATCAGCACGGTTTCGTCTATTCTAAGCCGTATCAGATTTTTAAAGCCGCCGAGCAAAACCTCATAGCCTGCGGCAAGTGCGGCACCTGCGCTGAGTATCATTGTTGAGAAAAACTCTGCGTCGCCCTCAAGCGTAAGGTGGCATACAAGCGCCGCCGCCAGCAGCGCGATTCCCGCGGCAAGCAAAAGCTTTTTTGCCGTGCCGTGCTCACCGTGGCTGTGCCCGTGTGAATGGTCGTGCCCGTGTCCGTGTTCATGGTCGTGATCGTGACCGCAGCAGTCGCCGTTGTGCTCGTGATGATCATGATGCTCGTGCCGGTGCTCGCTGTGCTTCGTCACCCTTACGCCGTCCTCTATGCTGTCGCAGATCTGCTGAACCTCTGCGCGCGGATCCTCCGCTTCGCTTTCAAGCCGCAGGGTCTTGGTGGCAAAATTGAACGATACCTTGTCAAAGCCCGGGGTCGCGGCTATCTTAGCCTCTATTTTTGCCGCGCAGTTGGCGCAGTTAAGATTTTCAAGCGTATATATGTGTTTCATTGCTTTACTCCAAAATGTGGTCAAGACCCATTTCAATTATCTTTTTAACATGGTCGTCGTCAAGGCTGTAATACATCTGCTTGCCGTCGCGGCGTGCGCGCACAAGCTTGTTTTGCCTGAGCACCCTCAGCTGGTGCGATATGGTGCTTTGCTCCATGCCCAGCGCCTCGGCTATCTGCATGACCGACAGCTCGCTTTGCGACAGCGCCGTCATTATGCGCAGACGGGTGGAATCGCCGAAAACCTTGAACAGATCGGCAAGGTCGTACAGCACCTCTTCGCCGGGAAGCTCGCTGAAATATTTGTTTTCCATACAAATCACTCCTGTTAAACGAACATATGAATAACTGTTCATCTGATGATATGATTATATCACATGTATTTCTGCTTGTCAATATGTTTTTATGGGAAGATTTATGTCTTGTTTTTTCATAGTAAAAGTTTTTTAATGTGCAAATTGCACAAAGTTTTTGGTATTTTTTTGGATTGCGGACATTGTTTTTCTATGTTAAAATATAGTTGTGTAATAATACTCACTTATAATCTAAGGAGGTCGAAACATGAAAAAACTCATCAAATCAGCCCTGGCAGTATTGCTGTCAGCCGTTTTGCTGATCTCGGCGGTGCCCATCACCGCTTCGGCGGCGGGCGGCTTAACGCTGAACGTAAATGCGAGCGGTTTTGGCGCGACCGTTCACTACGACAGCGACGAGCTTGAGGCGAACGACAATTTTGTCACGGTTGAGGTAGATGTCAACTGTGACCGCGACTTGCTTAACACCGAATGGACGCTTACCTATGACGGCGACCTTTTGGAGTACAGCGATTCGTACAACATGAAGAACGGCAGGCTGGGCATTATGCCCAACACACCGGGCGCAATGATAAACACGAATCTCACAAGTGTCGAATACGGCATAAAGGGCACTTATTCCGATTTGGGTCTTGCGCCCTTGTCAGATGACGGCGACCCCGTTGCGCTTATCGTTGTTACCTTTAAGGCATTAGGCAAAGGCGTGGCAAATGTCGATATCGACTTTTCAAGCCTTAAGGTTTCAAGGCTCGGAGAAGACGGACTTGCCGACGAAAACGAGGATTTCATTGTTTTTAGTGATGGCGAGCTTCGCGCCGATGCGGATATAGACGTGGAAAATAACATCAGTCTCGGCAAGGCGTGGGATGACTCCGCAGAGCCCTTTGAGGGGCTGCACATCACCGCCGAGTCAAACTATTTTGCAACAGGCGAGGCGTTCTGCACAAACCTTGAGCAGGACGAAAACGGCGACTCCTTTGTCACCGTAAAATACCTGTTGAACGCTCCCGGCTTGTATCTTGTCAACTGCGAGATCAACGCTCTCGCCTATGACCCCGAGGTTTTGGAGTGGGACGCAGACTACAACAGAACCGCAGGCGGAGCGCTCAACTTCTTCCCGGTCGTGGTAGAGCAGGGTCTGGGCTCGGGCACAGTCAATATGCCCGACGGCGCCGGACGAATTGTGGGCAACTTCTCGTCCGTTGACCCCGCCGCTTATGCCTACGGCGAGAACGGCGAGCCCGTTACCGTTGTTCAGGCAAGGTTCAGGGTGCTTGACGCTGACGCAGGCGATACCACTATCGGCTGCAACGTTAGATCCCTGTCCTTCTGCGACGAGGATATTGAGCAGCCCTATGCACAGTATCCCGTAATATATAGGGATACTGTAAGCGAAAGCTACATCGGTTCGGCAGATCCGTTCACGGTAATAGACTATACCGAGGCAGAGCCTGTACAGGAGACCACCGTTGTGCCCACCGTTGAGCCCACGGAGCCTGCTACCGAAGCGGAGCCCACGGAGCCTGCTACAGAGCCCATGGATGAAACCATAGCTCCGTTCACAGAGCCCGCTACCGAAGCGGAGCCCACGGAGCCTGCTACCGTAGCGGAGCCCACGGAGCCTGCTACCGAGGCGGAGCCCACGGA
Organism: uncultured Ruminococcus sp.; assembly: GCA_902798365.1. GTDB lineage: Bacteria > Bacillota > Clostridia > Oscillospirales > Acutalibacteraceae > Ruminococcoides. Next base: position 24,740 of record CADBWP010000025.1, on the reverse strand, counting down.
GCCCGTTACCATTGCAGAACCCACGATAGAGCCGACAGAGGATTCCACCATGGATCCCGAGCCTTTTGAAAGTGTAATCGTGGCAGGCTATCCGGCAGAGCTGTTTGGCACGACATGGGATCCCGAGAACACGAATAATAAGATGGGATGGTACGGCGGATACTACGGATACGCCGCGTCCTACTACACTTCTGCGCGTGAAAACATATCGCTTAAGGTCGTGGTAAACGGATTAGATTGGTACGGCGACGAATACGGCAACAACATCAACTTTGATGTTACCGCTCCGAGCTATTTTTACGTGTATTTCGATCCGGAAACAGGCGGTGTGGAAGTACAGGGCGACTATGTAAGGGTCAGAACCGATTTTGATTATTCCGAGGTTTATGCAGTCGGCAACGGCGAGGGCGACACAACGAGCTCCCAAGGGAATCGGAACGTCAGGTGAAATTCTGCATCGACGGCGCGTGGACGCACAACTTCGGCGGCGTGTTCGAGGGCAGCGGCGTTGCTTCGCCCGCGGTTTATAACGGCGACGACATCGTTTTTGACACGGAATATGATTCTCAGACCGTAAAGCTCCAGCTCGACCTGAGATACTTTGACTATACAACCAAAGAGGGCGCGACCTTTACCGTTACCATCATTGATGAGAACGCGGAGCCCACAGAGCCCGTTACCTTTGCAGAGCCTACGATAGAGCCGACAGAGGATTCCACCATGGAGCCCGGACCCTTTGAAAGCGTCATCGTGGCAGGCTCTCCGGCAGAGCTGTTCGGTACGACATGGGATTCCACAAATACGAGTAATGAATTGGAGTGGTACGGCGGAGAAGACGGATATGCACACGCCTTCTATGCTTCACAGGCGTATGAAAACATATCGCTTAAGGTCGTGGTAAACGGATTAGAGTGGTACGGCGACCAAACCGGCAACAACATCACATTTGACGTTACCGAGCCAAGCTTCTTTAACGTATATTTTGACCCCGAAACAGGCAAGGTGACCGTAACAGGCGACCATGTTGTGTTCAGATCCGCTATGGAGTATTCCGAGGTCTATGCGGTCGGCAACACAACGAGCTCCCAAGGGAATCGGAACGTCAGGTGAAATTCTGCATCGACGGCGCGTGGACGCACAACTTCGGCGGCGTGTTCGAGGGCAGCGGCGTTGTATCGCCCGCAGTTTATAACGGCGACGACATCGCCTTTGACACGGAATATGATTATCAGACCGTAAGGCTTCAGCTCGACCTGAGAAACTTTGACTATACAACCAAAGAGGGAGCTACCTTTACCGTTACAATAATCGATGAGGGCGAACCGGAAACCGAGCCGCCCGTAGAAGAAACCACGGTGCCTGCTTCCGCAGAGCCCGAAAACGAACCCTACAGTTATGTTATCGTGGCAGGTGATTCGGAAGAGCTGTTCGGTGAAATATGGGACGGCAGCTACTATTTCAACCAAATGACCTGGAATGGCAGCGTATATTCCAGAACCTACTTCGCAGCACATTCGTATGAGGATATATCGCTTATGGCGGTGACAAACGATTATGAATGGTTCGGCGACGAAAAAGGCTATAACGTTATGTTTGATGTCACAGAGAGCAGCGACTTCACGGTAATTTTTGACCCCAAAACAGGCATAGTAAGTGTAGAAGGCGACTATGTAATGTTCAAGAGCGAGCTTGATTACTTCGAGGTCTATGCGGTCGGCAACGGCGAGGGCGACTGGCTTTGGGGTGCAAACTGGGTAACCGACTATGAGGACAACCTGATGCATGAGGTTGCCGAGGATGTTTGGGAGATAGAATACACAGATGTAATGGCTCCCGAGCTGTTTAATTTTCAGGTTAAATTCACCATAGACGGTACGTGGAAGCACAACTTCGGCGGCACGTTCGAGGGCAGCGGCGTTACCTCGCCTGCGGTTTATAACGGCGAAAACATTTCATTTTACAATAATTATGAGTCGGCGACATTAATATTGCAGCTCGACCTGAGAAACTTTGATCTGGAAACCAAGGAGGGCGCGACCTTTACCGTTACCATTATCGAAAACGGAGAACCGTCAACATGGGAGCCCACCGAGGAACCCACCATGGAGCCCACGGAGCCGGCAACAGAGGGACCCGGATACGGACCGTACAGCTATGTTGTAGTGGCAGGCGATCCTGCGGAGCTGTTCGGAACGGCATGGGACAGCACAAACATTGACAACCAAATGATGTGGAACGGCAGCGTATATTCCAAGATGTACTTCGCCTCGCGTGCATACAGAGATATTCAGCTCAAGGCGGTGGCAAACGGAGATGAATGGTTCGGCGACAAGGACGGCAACAACGTCACCTTTGATGTTACCGCTCCGGGCTACTTTACCGTTATCTTTAATCCTGACACGGGTATCGTGTCTGTAAGCGGCAGCTATGTGGCATACAGATCCGATTTCCATTACTCCGAGGTCTATGCTGTCGGCAACGGCGAGGGCAACGGCAGCTGGATCAACGGCGTAAGCTGGGATCCCGCATATGAAGACAACCTGATGACCGAGGTAGCCGACAACGTTTGGGAGATAGAATACACTAACGTTCCCGAAACAGCCGGGCTTGAGGTCAAATTTGCCATAGACGGCGCATGGACAGACAACTTCGGCGGCGTGTTCAGGGGCAACGGCGTTGTTTCGTCCGCGGTTTATAACGGCGACAACATCACGTTTGACACCTACGATTATTATTCGCCGACCGTAAGATTGCAGCTCGACCTGAGAGGCTTTGACTTTGAAAGCAAAACAGGCGCGACCTTTACCGTCACCATAATCGACGAGGACGAGCCTATAACGGAACCGCCCGTAGAAGAAACTACCGAGCCCATCATAGAGCCTACAGAGGAGCCCACCATGGAGCCCGTGGAGCCCACTACCGAGGAGCCCACCATGGAGCCTGTGGAGCCCACTACCGAAGAGCCGTTCTCGGAACCCGCTCCCGGACCTTGTGATTCTGTTATCGTAGCAGGTAACTACGCAGAACTGTTCGGAACGGCATGGGATTGCAACAATGAAGCCAACTCGATGAACTGGGACGGCAGCGCATTATATACCAAGACCTATTACGCTTCAAGTGCGTATGAGGATGTACAGCTCAAGGTAGTTGTAGATTTCAGCGACTGGTACGGCGGCGCAACCGGTAACAACGTGCCCTTTGACATTACCGCTCCGGGCTACTTTACGGTAATCTTTGATCCGAGTACTACAATAGTATCCGTAAGCGGCGACTTTGTATCATTTAAAACCGAGCTCGAGTACGAAAGTGTATATGCGGTAGGCAACGGCGGCAGCGGCGACGGCAACTGGCTCCACGGCGTTAATTGGAAACCTTTCGCCGATGATAACCTGATGACCGAGGTTGCCGAGGACGTTTGGGAAATAGAATACACTAACGTTCCCGAAACAGATGGGCTTGAGGTCAAATTTGCCATAGACGGCGCGTGGACGCACAACTTCGGCGGCACGTTCGAGGGCAGCGGCGTGGTTTCGCCTGCGGATTACAACGGCGACAGCATCACCTTTGACACGGAAGATGATTATCAGACCGTAAGGCTGCAGCTCGACCTCAGGAACTTTAACTATGTGACCAAGCAGGGCGCGACCTTTACCGTTACCATCACACATGAGCATGATGTTGTGATCGACGAGGGTTATCCTGCCACCTGCACCGAAAACGGCTATACCCAAGGCTCGCATTGCGCGATCTGCGGCGAGATAATCGAGGAACAGCAGGTTATTCCGGCAACAGGCCACAAGCCCGTTATTGTGCCTGCAGAGGACGCCAACTGTCAGCACGAGGGTCACAGCGCATATTCCGTATGCGAATACTGCGGAATTGTATTTGTAGAGCCCGTTATCACGGCTCCCAAAACAGACCACACACCCGTTATTGACGAGGGTCGTCCCGCGACCTGCTCCGAGACCGGACTTACCGAGGGCAGCCATTGCTCGGTTTGCGGCGAGGTTATCGTGGCTCAGGAGATAATCCCGACCATTCCTCACACACCCGTTGTTGACGAGGGTCGTCCCGCGACCTGCTCCGAAACGGGACTTACCGAGGGCAGCCATTGCTCGGTATGCGGCGAGGTTATCGTGGCTCAGGAGGTTATCCCGACCGTGGATCACACCTACGAGATAACGCCCGAGGTTCCCGCGACCTACCGCGAGACAGGCCTTACCATGGGCGTGCGCTGCTCGGTATGCGGCGAATGGCTTATTGAGCCTCAGGTAATCGAAAAGCTTGAGATAGACTTCCTGATAGGCGACGTAAACAACGACGGCGTCGTGACCGTTAAGGACGTTACCTTGCTGCAGCAGTACATTGCAGGCTTTGACAACGACGGCGAGCCGCTGTTCGACATAAACGATCCCAAGGTGTTTGAACAGGCGGACGTCAACGGCGACGGAAAGATAGACATCCGCGACGCTACCGAGATCCAGCGTTACCTTGCGGAGTATATCTTTGAGTTCAGGGCATAAAGCAAAAAGTAAAAACGCATAAATAACAAGGTCGGGAACGGCGGCATAAAGCGCGTCGTTCCCGACCGTTTTAGTTTATAAAGTCAGATCAGCTCGCAGACAAGATCCGTGTATTCCGAGGGATTCTCAAGCGGCAGACCCGCTATGAGCAGCGCCTGGGAATAAAGCACACGGGCGTATTTTTTCGCCTTTTCAATGTCTGTTTCTATCAAAGCCTCCATCGTTTTTACAGCCTTGTGACCCATGTTGAGCTCGAGCACGCGCTCTGCCTTCATGCCTGAATCGGGCTGAACCGAGTTGAAGTATTTTTCCATCTCAAAGGAGATGCCGCCCTTTGCGGTGAGGCAAACGGGGTGAGAAACAAGCTTTTTGGACGCCGTTACTTCGCTTACGCTGTCGCCCAGGGTTTCCTTTACAAAGGTGAGCAGCGCGGCGCTGTCCTTTTTGTCGTCGTCTGTCTTTTCGTCCGCCTCAATGCCAAGATCGTCGTTGGTCGCCGAGCAAAAGCGCTTTTCCTTGTACTGCATAAGGCTTTGCAGGGTAAACTCGTCAACGTCCTCGGTGCAGTAGAGTATCTCGTAGCCCTTTGAGCGGAGCAGCTCGGTCTGGGGCAGAGCGTCTATGGCGGCGGTGTTTTCGCCGGTCGCAAAGTAAATAAACTTTTGGTCGTCCTTCATCCTCTCGACGTATTCGGCGAGGGTGACGGGCTTTTTCTCGGTTGAGGAATAGAACAGCAGCAGATCCTGAAGCTCGTCCTTGTGAATGCCATAGTCGGCAACAACGCCGTATTTGAGCTGACGGCCGAACGCGGCAAAGAACTTTTCGTAGCTTTCGCGGTCGGATTTGAGCATGGACGTAAGCTCGCGCTGAACCTTCTTTTCAAGATTCTGGGCAATGGTGAGCAGGTGGCGGTCGTGCTGCAGCATCTCGCGCGAGATGTTCAGCGACAGGTCGGCGGTATCAACAACGCCCTTTACAAAGCGGAAGTGCTCGGGCACAAGCTCCTCGCAGCTGTCGGTGATAAGCACGCCGCTGGAATAAAGCTGCAACCCCTTTTTGTACTCCTTGGTGTAGTAGTCATAGGGAGTGGAGGACGGAATGAACAGCAGCGCCTTGTAGGTGACCACGCCCTCTACCGAGGTCACTATGGTCTTTATGGGCTTGTCCATGGTCATAAACTTGTCGCTGTAAAACTTGTCGTACTCCTCCTGTGTGACGTCCTTTTTGGGGCGCTGCCAAATGGGCACCATGCTGTTGAGGGTCTCGGTTTCGGTGTAGTCCTCATACTCGGGCTTGTCGCTGTCCTTGGTTTCTTCCTTTACGCGGCTGCGCTGCATCTCCATCACAATGGGATAGCGGATGTAGTCGGAATAGCGCTTTACAAGCTGCTGCAGGCGGTACTGCTCGCAAAACTCGTCATAGGTCTCGTCCTCGGTGTTGTCCTTCATCACCATAATGATGTCGGTGCCTATGCCGTCGCGCTCACACTCGTCTATGGTGTAGCCGTCGGCGCCGCTCGACTGCCACTTGTAGGCTGTGTCGCTGCCGTATTTTTTGGTTATGACGGTGATCTGCTTTGCCACCATAAAGGCGGAGTAAAAGCCCACGCCGAACTGACCGATGATGTCGATGTCGTCCTGCTTTTCCTCCATGTCCTGCTTGAACTTGTAGGAGCCCGAGGACGCTATGGTGCCCAGGTTGTTTTCAAGGTCGTCCCTGTCCATGCCAATGCCGTTGTCGGTTACGGTCAGGGTGCGGTTTTCCTTGTCGGGCTTTATCTCTATTTTAAAGTCCGAGCGCGTCATGTTGAGCTTGTCGTCGGTAAGGGCTATAAAGCACAGCTTGTCGATGGCGTCGCTTGCGTTCGAGATTATCTCGCGCAGGAAAATCTCCTTATGCGTGTAGATCGAATTGATCATAAGGTCAAGCAGACGCTTTGATTCCGACTTGAATTCCATTTTTGCCATTTGATTACTTCCTTTTTGTTTATGTATTTTGCAAATCTCCGGCAAACACGGCCAGAGCGGTTTGTCCGTTTTGTTTTATCTCTGCCTTAAGCGCGTCAAGGCTGTCAAACTTTTTTTCGGGGCGGATATATTTGAGCAGTCGCACGTCGGCGGTCTGTCCGTACAGCTCGCCGCCCGTGTATTGCGGCATCCAGGTCTCCCAAAGCGGAACCGTGCCGCCCACGGTGGGCTTTATGCCCACGTTGGTAACGCCGCAGTACGCCCTGCCGTCCTCAAGGGTGACGCGTGAGGCATACACCCCAAACCGCGGCACAGCCAGACCCTCGGCAAGCCCCTGGTTTATGGTGGGCGCGCCAAGCTCTCTGCCCAGCTTTTTGCCGTGGGTCACCTCGGCGGCAAAGCCGAAGCGGGCTCCCAGCAGGCGGTTTGCGCGTTCTATGTCGCCGCGCGCTATCAGATTTTTTATCAGCGTCGAGCATATCACTTCGCCGCCGTCGGTCTCGGGCGGAATAACGGTCAGCTCAACGCCGCTTTGGCGGCAAAAGCCCGCGAGCGTTTCGGTGTTGCCCTCGGCGTTTTTGCCGAAGCGGTAGTTAAAGCCGCAAAACAGCCATTTGGCGTTAAGGGCTTTTAGCAGCACGCTGTCAAAAAACTCACGCGCGCTCAGGTTCATCACCGGGCGGAAGCTTTGAAAATACACGTGCTCCATGCCCGTCTGCTCAAGGGCGCGCAGCTTGTCGGCGCGGGTCATCAGCTCGTGGGGGCGGATGCCTGCCGTAATGCTTTTGGGGCTTTCCGAGAAGGTGAGGCACACGGGCAGCAGGCCGTTTTTGCGCTGCTCTGCCGCTGCGCCCAGCACTCGCCTGTGACCTCTGTGAACCCCGTCAAAATAGCCCAGCGCGACCGCTGTATTCTGTTGTTCGGTGGATAAACTGTAAAAGGTCTGCATACAATATTATACCTATATTTTTCCGCTTTGCAGCAGAGCGGCGGTTTTGAGCACCGCCACCTGGGTCTTTGCGTCTGCAATGCGGTTGTTCAGCACCATTTCCGCCGCCTTTATTATATTGATTTTTTCAACGTTCAAAAACTCGCCGCTGTCGGGCTGAGCCTCGCGCTGTTCCTTTATGCGGCAGGCGTACAGGTGGATTATTTCGTCGGTGTAGCCGGGCGAGGGATAAAGCTGACCAAGCGTGATGTAGGAATATCCCACCGCGCCGGTTTCTTCAAGCAGCTCGCGCTTGCCGTTTTCGAGCGGAGTGCCGTTCGGCTCAAGCTTGCCCGCAGGCAGCTCAAGCACGACCTCGCCGTAGGGATAGCGGAACTGCCGCACAAACAGCAGGTTGTTGTCGTTGTCAAGCGCGGCAACGCAAACGCCTCCGGGATGCCGCACCACCTCGCGCATGGATGTGGTGCCGTCGGGCAGTTTTACCGTGTCGTTTGTCACATGAAGTATCCGCCCGTCAAAAACCGTTTGGCTTGACAATGTTTTTTCCGATAGATCCATAATAACCTCCGTAGGAGCTGATAATATGCTTAGTATTGAAAACAAGCCCGATTATTCGTATCAGGTTCGCGCTGTAAAACGGCTTGCAGGTTATCCGCGCGTTGCCGTCTCCGCGGTCGGCAAAAGCCTGTGCGGACGGTGCATTTATGTTGTGCGCATAGGGCACGGAGAGCCGCGCAGGCTTATCGCTGCAGGCTTTCACGGCATGGAATACATCACCGTTGCCGCAGCCCTGCGCTATGCCGCCGAGCTTGCCGCAGTCGGCAAAAGGCTGCGCGGCAGCGTGGCGGTGGCGCCCTGTGTAAACCCCGACGGCACTCAGATAGCCGTAACAACGGGAAAACGGTGGCAGGCAAACGCGCGCGGAGTTGATATAAACCACAACTTTGACGCGAATTGGCAGGGCGTCAGGCAAAGAGAGATTGCGGCGGGGATAACCTCGCCGGGTCCCACCCGTTTCGGCGGCAGCAGCCCCGAAAGCGAGCCCGAGACCCGCGCCCTTACAGACCTTTGCCGCCGTGTGCGGTTTGACCGCGTGCTCGCCCTGCACAGCCAGGGGCGCGAGATATATTGGGACTTCGGCAAATGCACGCCGCCCTGCTGTAGGGAACTGGCTGAAAAAATGGCAGAGGCAGGCGGTTATGCCGTTGCGACCCCCGAGCCTATGGCTTTGGGCGGCGGCTTTAAGGACTGGTTTATAAGCGAGTTTCACCGCTGCGGCTACACCGTTGAGATGGGTCTTGGCAAAAATCCGCTGCCGTTGTCCGACCTTGAAGCGGAGTATCCGCGCGTAAGGAATATTTTAAATGTGTTTGTCGGCGAAAATGATCTGCGAATAATCTGACAAAAAGGCTGTTTTCACAGCCCTTTTGTTTTATAATATGGAAAATTCCGAATTGTGATCAGTCGTCCTCGCCGAAGAAGCTTATCTGGCTTACTATGTCGTCGATCGCCTCGTCCGAGATGACGTTAGGCTCGTCGAGGTACTTGGAGCGCTTTTCGATGCTGTCAATCGCCATCTGCATCTTTTCCTGCGGAGTTGACGGGCGGTTGGGAGCCGCATACACCTGGTCGTCGTGAGGATTTGAGATGTTCACATACTCCTCTGCCGGAGCTGCCGCTGCCTCCTGCGCGGGCTCGTCCTCGTTTTCAACTATAGCGGGCTCGCTGCCGTCGTCGGGCGCGGGCTCTGCGGCAGGCGCACCGTTCGCGCTTTTGTCAACGCCGAAGCCGGGCGCGTCGTACTCCTCGTCTATCGCCTCGGCAGCCGCCATTATAACCTCTCCGGGAGCGTCTATCTGCTTTTCGCGCCTTGCCTCGGCAATGGCGTGCAGCTCGTCAAGGTGGTTGACGGGCTTTTTGACGGCGCTGCTTTCGTCGTCAAAGTAAATGTCGTACCATACAAGGAACACATACACCGTCCACACGCGGCGGCTGTTGTCCTCCTTGCCGCTGAAATGCTCGTCGAGCCAGCCTACAAGAGCGTCGGTGTTAAAGAATTTTTCGGCGGTTTTTCCGAGGAATTTTTTCTTTACTATCTCATAATATTTTTCGTCGCGCAGCCATACCCTGGTGGGAACGGGGAAGCCGAGCTTCTCCTTTTCGGCGGTCTCCTCGGGCAAATGCCTTGCCGCCGCCTTGCGCATTGCGTATTTGGTGTTGTGCTTGTTTACGCGCAGCCCGGTGGGCAGAGATGACGCCACCGCAAACACCTCTTTGTCAAGGAAGGGCACGCGCAGCTCAAGCGAGTTTGCCATGCTCATGCGGTCTGCCTTAAGCAGGATGTCGCCCGTAAGCCACATGTTGATGTCGAGGTACTGCATTTTGGTCACGTCGTCATACCTGCGGCAACGGTAGTAATGCTTTCTTGCAAGGTTTTGCGGAGCCGTTGCAATGGACGGATCCTTCAGAATGCTCTGCTTCTGCTTGAGGTCGTACATAAACGCGTTGCCGATATAGCGCTGCTCAAGCGGATCGCAGGCGCGAATAAGATAGTCGCGTCCCTTTATGTCGGGCAGCTTGCGCGCAAGGGCTCTCAGCGCCTTGCGAATAAAATGCGGAACTATTCTTTGATATACCCTGAACACGCGCGGGTCGTTGTAGCAGGTGTAGCCGCCGAACAGCTCGTCGGCGCCCTCGCCCGAAAGCACGACCTTTACATACTGCGACGCCAGACGCGACACAAAGTACAGCGCCACGCACGACGGGTCGGCAAGCGGCTGATCCATGTGGTACTGCACGGTGGGCACGGCGTCCCAGAACTCCTCGCTCGATATAAGGTGGGTGTGGTGTTCAACGCCTATCTGCTTGCTGAGCCCCTCGGCCCAGCTTATCTCGTTGTATTTTTCGCCGAAGTCAAAGCCCACGGTAAAGGTTTTTTGGTCGGCAAAGTAGGTGGAAACATAGCTTGAATCAACGCCCGACGACAGGAAGCAGCCAACCTCAACATCGGCTATCTTGTGGGCATTTACCGAGTTTTCAAACACCTTTTCTATCCTATCTACCGCTTCCTCCTCGGTTATGCCCTCGTCGGGTCTGAATTTCGGCTCGAAGTAGCGCGTGGTTTCGGGCACGCCGTCCTTAAACCATAGATAGTGACCCGGCAGCAGGCAATACACGTCCTCAAAAAAGGTCTGAGGCGGCACCGCGTACTGGAACGAAAGATAAGAGTCGAGCGCGCGGGTGTTGAAGCGCTTTACAAACTTGGGGTGCTCCAAAATGCTTTTTATCTCGCTGGCATACACAAAGTCGTTGCCGATCATGGTGTAGTGCAGGGGCTTTATGCCGAAAAAGTCGCGCGCAAGAAAAACCGAGCCGTCCTTTGTGTTGTATATGGCAAAGGCGAACATGCCGCGAAGCCTGTCGAGCAGATCCTCCTGCCATTCCTCAAAGCCGTGCACAAGCACCTCGCTGTCGGATTCGGTGGAAAATTTGTGACCCTTTTCCGTCAGCTCCTTTTTAAGCTCCTTGTAGTTGTAGATCTCGCCGTTAAAGGTGAGCACAAGGGTTTTGTCCTCGTTAAAAATAGGCTGATCGCCCGCCTCAAGGTCAATTATAGACAGGCGGCGAAAGCCCATCGAAATCGTGTCGTCGCTGAAAAAGCCGTCGGAGTCGGGTCCGCGGTGAGTAATGACCTCGGTCATTTTGCGGATGACTTCCCCGCGGTTTTCAAGCTTGCCCGTAAAGCCGCAGATACCACACATACTGAAAAACCCCTTTCGTGAGTCAATATCATTATATACTGTTTTATTATATCATATTCCCGCGACAAATTCAACCATAAGGAAAAGGATTTTTCTTTTGCCGGGTGATTGATTATTGCAGCAAAAAGCATTATACTGTAGGTAACAACAAACGGAGGGCGAACCTATGATTCAAAAGTATTCAAGCGGCAGCCCGGTCTTTACCGGAGCTGTTGTGTCAGAGCTTCCTGCGCTTCCTGCCGACAGGCTTCCGCTCAGCTCCCGCATTGCGGACGGCAGATTTGAGATCACAGTTCCCATGAGTAGGGACGATATAGTGTATGGTCTGGGCGAGACCGTGCGCGGCATAAACAAGCGCGGGTGGATATACGAAAGCTATTGCAGCGACGACCCGTTTCACACCGAAACAAAGCGTTCGCTGTACGCGGCTCACAATTTTATAATCATCTCGGGCGAAACGAATACGGGAATATTTGTTGACTTTCCTGCCAAAATAACCTGGGACATCGGCTACACCCGTCGGGACGAAATAAAAATAACCGCAGAGGGTACAGACCTTGACATCTATCTCATAACCGGCGGTTCTCCGCGCGAGGTGGTGCGCCGGTTCCGCGCCGCCATCGGCAAAAGCTACATTCCGCCGTTCTGGGCGTTCGGCTTTCAGCAAAGCCGCTGGAGCTATCACAACAGCGCCGCGGTGGATCGCGTAATCGAGAGTTATGACCGCGAAAACATTCCGCTCGACTGCGTTTATCTCGACATAGACTACATGGATGCCTACAAGGACTTTACCGTGTCCGAAGCGGCATTTCCGCGCTTTGAGGAATACGTCGCCGACAAGCGCAGGCAGGACATCCATCTTATCCCCATCATCGACGCAGGCGTTAAAAAAGAGGATGGCTATTCCGTTTTTGAAGAGGGCAGGGAAAAGGGCTATTTTTGCAAATGCGCCGACGGCACGGACTTTGAGGGCGGCGTCTGGCCGGGCGTATGCTGTTTTCCCGATTTTCTGCGCCCCGAGGTGCGCGAGTGGTTCGGCTCCAAGTACAGGGGGCTGCTCGACATGGGCATAGACGGCTTTTGGAACGACATGAACGAGCCTGCGCTGTTTTACTCCGCCCGGGGCATTGAGCAGGCGCTTGACAAGGCGGCAGAGCTTAAGGGGCAAAACCTTGACCTCGGCAAATTTTTCGGGCTCAAGGACGCCTTTGCAGGGCTCGGCAACCGCCGCGAGGACTATGAGAGCATTTACCATATCATAAACGGCGAGCCCGTTAATCATCAGCGCGTTCACAACCTGTACGGCGCGAATATGACCATTGCGGCAGGGGAGTATTTTGCCAAAAGTTGCGGCAGCGAGAAGATTCTTATGTTCTCGCGCGCGTCTTACATAGGCGCCCACCGCTGCGCCGGCATATGGTTCGGCGACAATCACTCCTGGTGGTCGCACATTCTGCTCAACCTTAAAATGCTGCCTGCGGCAAACATGTGCGGCTTTCTTTACTGCGGAGCGGACCTGGGCGGCTTCAACGAAAACGCCACGCGCGACCTTGTTCTGCGTTTTCTGGCGCTGGGGGTGTTCACTCCGCTTATGCGCAATCATTCGGCGCTGGGCACGCGCGACCAGGAGTGCTACAGCTTTGAAGACCCGCAGGACTTCCGCGACATCATCGAGGTTCGCTACCGCCTCATTCCGTATTTGTACAACACCTTCCGCAGCGCGGCGGAGCAGGGCGATATGATGTTCCGTCCGCTGTCGTTTGACTATCCGCATGACAAGATAGCCCGCGAGTGCGAAACCCAGCTTATGCTGGGCGACGAGTGCATGATAGCCCCGGTTTATGAGCAAAACGCAGGCGGCAGAACCGTGTATCTGCCCGAGGACATGACATTTGTGCGCCTGAGCGGCACAAGGGTAAAAAAGCAGGAGCTTTCAAAGGGTCTGCACTATGTCGATACGGCGCTCAACGAGGTGCCGCTGTTCATAAAGAAGGGCAAAAAAATACCCCTGTGCATGCCGGCTCTCAGAACCGCAAGGCTTGACACAAAGGAGCTTGAGTGGATAGGGTAACACTAACCTCTCCGAAGTTTATATAATACGGCAAACCCCTCCGGCAAACTCAAAGGTGCCGGAGGGGTCGATTTTATTCCTGATTTTCAAGCGCAACGCCATATTCCATAATATACATTTGCAGGCGGGTGACGTCGTCGATATCCACTTCGCCGCTGCCGTCGGTATCCGCCGCCGCAAGCTGCCCGTCCGTGAATATTTCAAACTCCGCGATATATCGCTGTATGAGGGTCACATCCGTTATTGAAATGATCCCGTCAAGGTTTACGTCGCCGATCGCCGCCTCTGATTTGCTTCCGAGGTCGATAACAGCGGGCAGGCTTTCGCCGCAAATGTTGCAGACATACTGTCCGTCTCCGGTCAGGTGCGCCGATGGATGGCGGCAGGCTCCGTAAAGATTGAGAAATTCGCCGTCGCCTGCCTGTATGCTGTCGGGTATCTCGATATTGCCGTTTTCGTCGGCGGTCACCTGCGCCAAAGCCGTGACCGCGCCGCCGAGCTGTCCGTTCTCGTCGCCCTCAACGGCTATAAGGTACTCCGCGTTTGCGTATCCGTTCGCGGCGCCTGAGCCTACCGGGCCGTTATCGTCCGTGCGCGGAATCCGCCTTGTGCCGTCGGAGTTGAGATAGATCACACAGTTCATAAATATGGAAGAATCGAATTCGAGGTCAAGCATTCTCCACGGAGCGTAACTGCCGTCTATAAATTTGTATTTCGCTGTAATGTTCCACCACTGCCACGGTTCGCCGCAAAAGTCCAGCTCAATACCCTGAGGGCAGCCGGCAAAAGCGGTGCTGTCAAGATAAGACAGGCTCGCGGGCAGAACGACGCGCTCCAGGTTGTGACATTCGGCAAATGCCTGATAATCGATCTGCTTTACGCCGTCCTCAATGATTATCTCGCGCAGCTCATCGCAATTGTAAAACGCGCTCGATCCGATTTCTTTAACGCTCCCGGGAACGGTGACGCTCTCCAAGCCCGAGTCATAGAACGCCATATTTCCGATGCGCGTTACGGACGGCTCAAAGCTCACCCTTTTCAGATTTTTGCAGTTGTTGCAGCATTCGGCTCCTACCGTTTCCAGCGGGCTGATAAACCGCGCCTCCTCCAGCTCGCTGCAAAACCGCAGCAGGGCATATGTATCCGTCTGTATCGCAATGCTGCTCATCGCGGATCGTTCCGGCATGAAGTGATAAAGACTGACGCCCTGAGGAATAACGAGATCCTCTATCGGGCATTGCCAAAATCCGCTGAGCGTCAGATGCTTTTCCGGCGGCATAATGGTCAGCCTGCTTATGGGGCAGCTGCCGAAGCCTTCAACATACTCCGCCGATGAGGGTATGGTAAGCTGTGTGAAATCGCAGCTGTAAAAGCCTCCTATGTACCTGATGTTGGGCGGAAGGCGGAACGAGGATGTGTCCTGTATAGAAAATATGTACAGTTCCTCTACCGAATCGGGAAGGCTGATGGATTTGCATTTGTCAAGGCTTACGACCTTTGTCGGACCCGAAATATGCACGTCCGTTTCTTCCGACGTGGTGGCGCTGACGGCGTTGAATCCGCTGATATAAAGAGAATTGGTGTAATTGCCCCAAATTCCGTGAGCGTAAAAGTATTCACGCTGTTTTTCCCAATCGTACGGATACAGACTTTCCGCTTTTTGACTTACTTCGGCGTTAAAATCGTCAACAAAATTACCCAAACCGAAGTAATTCGAGTCTGACACGTTCCCGCTGCCCGTAATATATACGTCTATATGCTTTCTGTCGCCGCTAACCACATAATTCGCGTTATACGCTTTTTCGTTGTATTCCAGATCCATGCGTTTGTACGGTTCGTCGCCGGCAGGCGGTTCCGTTCCCTGACGGTTGGGGCAAAGTCCCTTGCCGAAGCCCAGGTCAGACGAACAGTAAAAATCAAACAGCTCCTTTTCCCAGTCGAGCAGCTTTGACGAGGCTGTCCAGCTGAACTTCTTCCACAGACCTGCCGCCAGCTCCGCCTCGATCGTCACCTTGCCGTTAATCACGCCGTCAATGCACCAACGGCACATGTGTTCGGAATCCTTGGTGTCGGTGGAGGTGAGCGCGCGCGTACCTGTTCCCTCGGCTCCCACGCTTATCTCAACGCCGATCTCAACCACGCCGAACGCCGCCTGAATACTCGGGGTCAGCTTGAAGCCGACGTATATCTTGCCCTCAAAGTTCACCTCAGCGTCCAGCCGCGGCTTTTGAGAGGTGTTTGTAAATCCGTTTTCGGAGTTGTATTTGAAGCCGAGCTTCGCGTCAAAATCCACCTTGCCGTGGAACGCCGCCGATATCTCCGTCTCAAACGCGGGTTTTACCGCAATGGTCAGTCCTGCCACGGGAGTGGGGAAGGTCAGCC
The DNA here is from genome assembly GCA_902798365.1 of uncultured Ruminococcus sp. Taxonomy (GTDB): domain Bacteria; phylum Bacillota; class Clostridia; order Oscillospirales; family Acutalibacteraceae; genus Ruminococcoides. The sequence continues at coordinate 9,087 of CADBWP010000025.1, read as the reverse complement.
TGGGAAGGTTTATGGTGAATTTTGCGGAAACGCCCAGCTCAACGTCCAGCTCGCCCTCGATCCCGTCCGACAGCTCGGTTTCCAGCACGCTGTCGCTGTAGTACAGCCTGAAGTGCATTGTCGTAGTGATATCAAGCTCTGCCTTAGCACCGTTTATTTCGATGCCTCCGACCTTCATCGCCCTTGCGATGTCAAAGGTGAAATTGCGCGAGAGCTCGCAGTCCATCTCATACGCGCCGACCGGCTCGTTCTCCTCATCGCTTTCGACAAGCGTCACTCCCTCGTCGGCTTCGCTCATATCGGGTTCGGCTTCGTAGGCGGTCACGTCGATTTTTACGTAATCAAAGACCTCCTCCATCTCCGCGTCGGCTGAAGTTATCGTGACGGTATCGCCGCTTACGGTGATCGCGCCGACCTTGACTATCTCGGTCTCGCCGTTGTTATCGTAGTAAAAGATGTCGCCCTCTCTGAGATTTTTTACGCTTTCGTCCGCGTTTGAAAATACGCAGCCGCAGTCGGTTTCGGTGATCTGACCGCCGCCCGCCGATACCTCTTTAACACTGCCGTCAAACACCGCGAAATTGTTGCTTTGGCTGTCGTCAAAGTTTATCACGTTCTCCTGCGGAAAGTCGGCGGCAGTCTTTTCAAGAAATTCTTCATAAGCCTTGGTGTAGCGGCTTGTTTCGTATTGCTTTCCCAACGGAGCGCAGTTTTCGTCAAGGATGAACGCGCGCAAATAAAAATACTCGGGGAGACCGTTTTCAAACGTGAGCGCGGCTGCTTCATCATCCGCCGAAATATCGCGCATCACTGCTGTCTGAATCAGCTCATCGCTGGTTTCATCATATATTCCCACCGCGACCATGCACGGCTTGGTGTGCATAAGCGTTACAAATGCCGTCCTGCCTTCGACAGTTATGCCGGTTATGCTTTCCGACGGAATATCGGCGCTCTCGTTTTCTTCGACCGCCGCGCCCAAAATGGCGCCGACCGAGCTTTCGGATTCCACGGCAAGATCGCTGTCAGGCTCCCGAACGGAATGCATGTCTGCCGCGCCGGCATAAACAGGCGCTGCCGCAAACGCGCTCACAGCCGTGAGCAAAGACAAAATAACGGATAAAACCTTTTTCATAGTGTATCCTCCCGTCCTGCTGCTTTATAGTACTCTACAAAACAATTGTACCATGCCGATATGGTCTTGTCTATGATATTTCACAGATTTCCGAACAAAAACGGTCGGAGCGACAGCATAGCTGTCATTCCGACCGTCATGTTATATTGTAAGTATTATTTAAACGCCTCGATCGCGGCTTTGATAAGCGCGATTTTTTCTCTTTCCTTTTGTGCCTGAGCCTTTACGCCCTCAACCACGGCGGCGGGAGCCTTGGACACAAAGCCCTGATTGTTCAGCTTGCCCTCGGACTGAGCCAGGCGCTTCTCTACCTGCTCCAGCTCCTTTGTGAGGCGCTTTAGCTCGGCTTCCTTATCCACAAGCTCGTCAAGCGGGATATAAAGCTTTGCGTCGGCGGTGACAACAGTTACCGCGCCCTCAATGTCAAAGCTGTCGGCAACCTCGATCTTGCTTGCCGAGGCGAGCTTCTGCATAAACGACTTGCCGTCCTCAAAGGTTTTGGTGAATTTGGTGGCGATATATATTTTTGCCTTGCGCGACGGAGGCACGTTCATCTCGCTTCTGCGGTTGCGAACGGCGCGGATGGCGTCCATAATGCGTCTCATCTCGTCCGCCGCCTCGGGGAAGTTCAGCGCCTCGTCATAGGTCGGGTACTCTGCAAGCATTACGGTCTCGCCCTCGTGGGGAATGGTCTGCCATATCCTCTCGGTGATGTAGGGCATAAACGGATGAAGCAGGCGCAGAATACGGTCAAGCACATATACAAGCACCTGACGGGCGTTTTGCGCGTCGTCGCCCTCGCTTTGCAGGCGAGCCTTTACAAGCTCGATGTACCAGTCGCAGTAGCAGTCCCAGATAAACTCATAAACCTTTTGAACGGCTATGCCCAGCTCGAACTTGTTGAGGTTTTCGTTGACCTCCCTGCTCACGGTGTTAAGGGTCGAGAGTATCCACTTGTCCTCGGTGGTGAGGGTTTGGGGAAGCTCGTTTTTAACGTCGTGGTCGTCTATGTTCATGTGAACAAAGCGCGAGGCGTTCCACAGCTTGTTGGCAAAGCCCGAGCATGCCTCTATGCGCTTTTCGGAGTAGCGGATGTCGTTTCCGGGCGAGTTGCCGGTGACAAGCAGAAAGCGCAGAGCGTCGGCGCCGTATTTTTCTATGACCTCGAGCGGATCGACGCCGTTGCCAAGCGACTTTGACATTTTTCTGCCCAGCTCGTCGCGCACTATTCCGTGAATAAACACGGTGTCAAACGGAACGTCGCCCGTTTGCTCAAGGGCGGAGAATATCATTCTTACAACCCAGAAGAAGATGATGTCATAGCCCGTGACAAGGGTGCTGGTGGGATAGAAGTATTTGAAGTCCTCGGTCTGCTCCGGCCAGCCAAGGGTCGAGAACGGCCACAAGGCCGAGCTGAACCAGGTGTCGAGGGTGTCCTCGTCGGGGGTAAGGCGCTTTCCGCCGCACTTGGGGCAGGCGTCGGGAGCGGTTTTGCCGACGATTACCTCGCCGCAGTCGTCGCAGTAATATACGGGGATCCTGTGACCCCACCAAAGCTGGCGCGAAATGCACCAGTCCTTTATGTTTTCAAGCCAATGGAAATAAACCTTTTCAAAACGCTCGGGAATAAACTGCGTCCTCTTTTGGCGCACAGCCTCAATAGCGGGCTCGGCAAGCGGCTTCATCTTTACAAACCATTGCTTGCTGACCATAGGCTCTATGTTGGTGTGGCAGCGGTAGCAGGTGCCCACGTCGTGGGTGTGAGCCTTGACCTCCTTAAGAGCGCCTATAGCCTTAAGGTCTTCAAGTATGGCCTCGCGCGCCTGCATGGTGTCCATGCCGGCGTATTTGCCGCAGTCAAGCACCTCGGGCTCGTTCTCGGCAAGGTTGCCCTTGGCGGCAAGCTCGTTGTAGGCGGCAACGTCGGCGGCGCCTGTCATGTGACCGTCATAGGTGAAGCAGCGCACGATGGGCAGCGAGTGGCGCAGACCTACCTCAAAGTCGTTGGGGTCGTGGGCAGGGGTTATCTTTACAACGCCGGTGCCCTTTTCCATGTCGGCGTGCTCGTCGCATACGATGGGCAGCTCCTTGTTAAGCAGGGGCAGAATAACGTGGCAGCCGTGCAGGTGAGCGTATCTTTCGTCATCCTTGTTTATCGCCACGGCGGTATCGCCCAGCATTGTTTCGGGACGTGTGGTGGCTATTTCAAGGTATTCGCCCGTTTCCTTAACCTTGTAAAGCAGGTGCCAGAAGTGACCCTGCTGCTCCTCATACTCGACCTCTGCGTCCGAGATAGAGGTGCGGCAATGGGGGCACCAGTTGACCATGCGGTTTCCGCGGTAAATAAGCCCCTTGTTGTAAAGCTTTACAAAAACCTCCTTAACTGCCTCCGAGCAGCCCTCGTCCATGGTGAAGCGCTCGCGCTCCCAGTCGCAGCTTACGCCAAGCTTTCTCAGCTGCTTGGTTATTCTTCCGCCGTACTCGCGCTTCCATTCCCATGCGCGTTCAAGGAATTTTTCGCGTCCCAGATCCTCCTTGGTAACGCCCTCTTTTCGCATAGCCTCAACTATCTTTGCCTCGGTGGCAATGGACGCGTGGTCGGTGCCGGGCAGCCAAAGCGCGCAGTAGCCCGACATGCGCTTGTAGCGGATAAGAATATCCTGAAGCGTCTCGTCAAGCGCGTGACCTATGTGCAGCTGACCCGTGATGTTGGGCGGCGGCATAACGATGGTGTAGGGCTTTTTGTCGGGGTCGGGCTCGGCGCGGAAGTAGCCGCCGTCAAGCCAAAATTTATAGATCTCATCCTCAAAGCCCGAGGGATTGTAGGATTTTTCCATTTCCTGTGCCATAAAATCGCTCCTTAACGTGTTGATTATATACCCTGATATTATCGCATTAAAATGTGGTTTTGTCAATATTTTAACATAACAAAACCGCCGGGCTGCGACCCGGCGGCTTGAAAGGTTATTTTTTTCTTGTTTTGGCGAGCACAAGCGCCGACAGCACTATGCTTACGACGGATGCCGCGAACATAAAATAAACCGTTATCAAAAAGCTGCCCGAGCTGTGGGTGTTGATTTGCGTTACAAGCGCCGTGACCGACAGCGCCAGCGAGTAGTCCTGCATGAATATCGCCGCGGCAAGACCTACGCCGCCCGAGGATTTTTTTCTGCATATCGCCAGGATCAGCGTTATCAGCGCCATGACCGATACGACGCCGAACGCGGCAATGAGGGGTATTGAAACGCCCGGAGAGTTGTTTTTGAAGCCCTCGGTGATAAGCTGTATCAAATTCACCTTCATATATCCGAGGTCTAACAGCGGCAAAAACAAAAGCGCAAGGTTAACAAGCAAAAAGCCCGCGTTAACAAGCATGAGCGCATACATGCCGGCTGTGATCCTCGGCTTCTTTGGCGCGGCGCAGCCGTCCTGACGGTAATACATATCCTGCCCGCAGCCCTGAGGATATTCCTGCGGATAGCCCGGGTCATATCCCGGGGGAACGTCCTGCGTCTGATACTGCGGATAAGCCTGATAGCTGTCGCCGTAGTACGCCTGAGGATAATCGGGGTAATCGTTTTGGGGAACGCTTTGGACGGGCTCGGGCTCAAAATGCTGACCCTGTCCCTGCGACGCGCCCACAAAGGGCTGGCCGCAAACCTCGCAGAATATGTTGCCTTCGGCATTTTGCGAGCCGCATTTACTGCAAATCATTTTGACCTTCCTTTCTGTTCTTCCTTTCTGTTAAAAAAGCAAAAGCCGACTGCAAAAGCCGGCTTTTGAACAATGCCTGTGTTTGTTTAGCTGAGTGCGCCCGAAGCGTCAAGCTTCCATGCGCCGTCTATGCGCGCCATATAGAACGTGGTGTCGCTTTCCTGATTGATATCCTGACCCATAACGTTGCCGCTCATCTTGACGTGAGCCTTTACAACTGCTACCTCTGTAGCCTTTGAAGCGTAGGTGTCGTTGGTGGTAACTTTTTTAAGGTTGCTCTCAAACTCGGGATCGCCCTTCTGATAAACCTTGCTCGCCGCCTCGTCAACGTTGATCTCCCACTTAACGCCGCTGAGCAGGGAGAGGTATGATTCCATGCCGCCCATGTCGGGAGCCTTGCCCTCGACCGATTACTTTTCCATCGCTTCGATATACTTGCCGTTGCTGAACATGCTTGCCAGGTCGGTCACGGCGTCCTTATAGCTGCCTGTGGCGCCGCCGGAGCAGCCCTTAAGACCGAAGATGATGCCGACCACGATGCCTGCGACCGCTACAACCGCAATGGCAATTATTATAATAAGCTTGGCGGGGCCTTTTTTGGGAGCGGGCGCCGTCATTGTCTGTGTGCCGTACTGCTGGGGCTGGAACCCGTACTGCTGGGGCTGAGCCGGCGTCTGGGGCTGAACAGGAACGGGATACTGGGGCTGCTGAGGCTGCTGAGGAGCAGGACCGTCGGGGCGGAAGCCGCCGGGCGCATTGCCGCGGAAGTTTTCGCTGAGAACCTCCGTATCGCCGAACATAGACTGGTCATAAGCCGCCTGCGAATTGGGGCTGTCACCCATGGCGCTTTCGGCGTTCATCGGGTTGCCGCATACCGCGCAGAATTTTGCGTTGTCAGGGTTTTCGGTTCCGCATTTGTTACAAATCATACTATCTCCCTTTCAGATAAATCATTTTATAAAATATTTTACAATATTTCTACCTGAGTATAGCACATAATCGTTATTTTGTCCATGCTTTTTTGCCGATTTATTTATTAAAATGTCGTTACCGTGCAGGTTGCGCGTTAATAAAAACTATGATATAATACATTGGAAAATTACGACGGGGGACGATTCATTTGGCTAAGGCGGTCGCGCTGTTCAGCGGCAGTAAGGGAAACAGCTACTACATAGGCTCGGGCGGCGAGGGTGTGCTTATCGACGCCGGCAAAAACTGCAAGCAGATAGAGCTTGCAATGCAGGCAAACGGGCTTGACATGGGAAGCGTAAGGGCGTTGTTTATCACTCACGAGCATATTGATCATTGCGCCGCGCTGCGTGTGCTGGCAAAAAAATACCGCCTGCCCGTTTTTGCAAGCGCCGGCACCCTGCGCGCCCTTGAAATGAGCGGCAAGCTCTGCCCCGAGATAAAAACCGCTGTTATAAACGGATCGGAGGCGGTGGGCGACATGTGCGTCGAGCGCATAAATACCCCCCACGACGCGGCTGAAAGCTGCTGCTACCGCGTGCAGACCCGCGACGGAAAGTCGGCGCTGATAGCCACCGACATGGGCATAATGACCGAGGACGTGAGGCAGGCTGCGGCAAAAAGCGACTTTGTGGTGCTTGAGTCAAACCACGACGTCGAAATGCTCAAAACGGGGCCGTATCCGTATCCGCTTAAGCGGAGGATACTGTCGGACAGAGGACATCTTTCAAACGACGCCTGCGCCGCAGAGCTTGTTCAGCTTGTGCGCGGCGGCACCCTCAGGCTTATGCTGGGGCACCTCAGCGAGCAGAACAACACCCCCGGCGTTGCACTCAGGACAGCCGTGGGCGAGCTTTCGCGCGTCGGCATGAAGTACAAAAGCGACTTTACGCTGGATGTGGCGCCGGCTCAAATCGAAGTTAAGAGCGTGATCTTTTAATGCTTAGAATAAACATCATCTGTATAGGAAAAATCAAGGAAAAATACTTTTCGGACGCGATAGCCGAGTATTCAAAGCGCTTGTCGGCGTTTTGCAGGCTCGGCATCATCGAGCTTGCCGAGGAGCGGATACGCAGCAACACGCCCAACCGGGCGCAGACAGACGAGGTCATAGCCGCCGAGGGCAGTCGGATAATGCAAAAGATCGGCGCGTCGGACTATGTCGTCGCCATGTGCATAGAGGGCAAAATGATGTCGAGCGAGGAGCTTGCAGCCGCCATCGGCAATGCCGCCGTGAACGGCAAAAGCACCATCGACTTTATCATAGGCGGCAGCTACGGTCTGAGCGGCGAGGTAAAGGCGCGAGCCGACCTGCGCCTTTCGATGAGCCGCATGACCTTTCCGCATCAGCTGGCGAGGGTCGTGCTGACCGAGCAGCTTTACCGCGCCTTTGAGATCTCCTCGGGCGGAAAGTATCACAAGTAAAACGGAGTAAAAATGGCTTTAGACGGAATTTATTTAAGACATATAAAAAACGAAATAGAGCAGACCGCTATCGGCGCACGGGTCAACCGTGTATGTCAGCCCAACCGCGACGAGCTTGTTTTGGTGCTGCGCACTCAAAGCGGCACGCAAAGGCTGCTGCTGTCGGCGCGCGCCAACTCGCCGCGCGTCAATTTTTGCGACTCAACGCCCGAAAACCCGGCGCAGCCGCCCATGTTCTGTATGCTGCTTCGCAAGCGGCTGGGCGGCGGCAGGCTTGCGGCGGTGCGCCAGCAGGACTGCGACCGCGTGCTGTTTCTCGACTTTGACTGCATAGACGAGCTGGGCGACCCGCTGCCGCTTTCCGTAGTGTGCGAGATAATGGGTATGCACAGCAACGTGATAGTTATAAACCGCGGCACGGGCGTTATACTCGACGCCCTTAAGCGCGTTGACCTGACCGTGAGCAGCAGGCGGCTTGTGCTGCCAAACATAAAATACGAGCTGCCCGAGGCGCAGGACAAGCTCAATATCCTGACCGCCTCTCCCGCGGATATTGCCGTGGCCGTGAGGAGCCTCGAAGCCGAAATGCCGCTTTCAAAGGCGCTGCTGTCGGTTATTCAGGGCGTGTCGCCCATAATCTGCCGCGAGCTTGAATACCGCGTTGCAGAGGGCGCGACAAACCGCCTTGACGGGGCGTTGTATGACAGGCTGACCGACTGCCTTGCGTCGCTGAAACAGCTTGCACAGGACTGCACCGGCGAACCCTGCCTTGTCTATCGTGAGGACGGCAAGCCCATGGACGTCGCGTTCATGCCCATATTGCAGTACGGCGGCTTTTTAAAGACCGTGCGCGCAGAGGGCTTTTCGCGCGCCGTGGAAGCCTTTTATGAGGAGCGCGACTCGCGCGAGAGAATGAGGGTTAAGAGCCACAGCCTGCAAAAGCTGCTGACAAACCTTATTGACCGCACCGCGCGCAAGCTGCAAAAGCAGCAGACCGAGCTAAAGCTTTGCGGCGACCGCGAGCAGCTGAGGATATGCGGCGACCTGCTTCACGCAAACCTGTACAGGATACCGCGCGGAGCGGAGCTTGCCGAGGTGGAGAACTTTTACGACCCCGAGGGCAAAACCGTCAGGATAAGGCTGAATCCCGCCATCTCACCGGCTGCCAACGCCCAAAAGTATTACAAGGATTATCAAAAGGCAAAGACCGCCGAGACCGTGCTTGCCGGGCAGCTGAAAAAGGGCGCGGCAGAGCTTGAGTACCTTGAATCGGTGGCGGATATGGTCAGCCGCGCCGAGACCGAGCGCGAGCTGGCGCAGCTCAGGGAGGAGCTTACCGAGCAGGGCTATCTTAAGCCGCCCAAGGGCAGGCAGCCCGGGCAGGCGGCGCTTCCGCCGCTGCACTTTACGTCCTCCGACGGGTTTGATATATACGTGGGCAGAAACAACCGCCAAAACGACAGGCTCACCCTTAAGACCGCCGCAAAAACCGACGTGTGGCTGCACACCAAGGACATTCACGGCTCGCACGTCATAATAAGCTGCGAGGGCAGGCAGCCCGCCGAAACGACGATAATCGAGGCGGCGCAGCTTGCGGCTTATCACAGCAAGGCGAGAGAAAGCAGCAACGTGCCCGTCGATTACACCCTTGTAAAGCACGTGAGCAAGCCCGCAGGCGCAAAGCCCGGCATGGTTATATATGTGAACAATAAAACGGTTTATGTCGATCCGAAAAAGCCCGATGGACAATAAAGGCAACACCGCACAAATCAAGGCGCACGGCTTGCTTGAATATTATTCCGTCAGCTTGCCCAAAAAATCTCGGCAAGGCGTCAGCCTTACCTCGA
>CADBWP010000024.1 GCA_902798365.1 uncultured Ruminococcus sp. | reverse complement strand
ACCAGGAGGGCACATGGGTGCTCGGCGGACAGGGTCCCACAGTTGTATTCAGCGGCCTTAAGAGCAAGGTTTGCTTTGTAAGAATGAATCCCACAGGCGGCCCCTCTTGGGAGGAGGGCATAATGTGGAACCAGACCGATGACCTTGTTGTTCAGGCAGGCGGCACCTACACCATCAGCGATTGGGGCGACCAGTATCTCGAGGGCTCCTGGGCATAATCAATGCCGGATCCCGGTCGGATAATAACGAATAAATAATTTCGCAGGGCGAGCAGTCATACGGATGTTCGCCCTGTCGGCTTTTGTACAGAAATTCTTTTTTATCTGTTGAAAAATCTCAGGAGATTCGGTATAATATAATCGGAGATTTATAAACCCAATTGCAGAATAAAGAGGAAACAACATGAAAATACTCATTTTTTCCGCCTCAACGGGGGGCGGTCACAAGCGGGCTGCGGCTGCGCTTGAAGAAAAAATAAAAAAAATCAACCCCGACGTCACGGTAGAGGTCGTTGACGGGCTGGCAGCCATAGGCAAAATGTACGACAAAACCGTGTGCAAGGGCTATTATCTGCTCGCCACCAAAACGCCGAAGATGTACGGAAAGCTGTACAAGATAACCGACCGCAAAAACTGGATGTTCGACGCGGTGATGAGATCGAACGCCTCCATGGCAAGCCGTCTTATGGAGGAGATAGAAAAGCACAACCCGGACGTTATAATCATGTGCCACGCTTTTATTACGGCAATGGTTTCCAAGCTGCGCAAAAAGGGCAAGCTGCTCGATGTAAAGCTTATCTCGCTAATCACCGACTACGACGCGCACCGCACCTATGTCGTGCCTAACATCGACGCCTATGTGCTTGCAGAGCCGCAGATGGCGCCCAAGCTCATCAAGGAGTTCGGCGTTGATGAATCCATAATATACCCCCTGGGTATCCCCACCTTCGACAAATTCTCCGATCCCTCCGTCAAGGGCGAGATATGCGCCCGCGAGGGGATTTCTCCCGACAAAACCACCGTGCTGCTTATGGCGGGCTCCTTCGGCGTTGTGGGCGTGCTCAGCTTTTACGAGCAGCTTGCAACTTCTGCACGCGATTTGCAGCTGATAGTAATAACGGGCAAAAACGAAAAGCTGTACGAAAAGCTTGAGGAAAGCATGAAAAATCTCGGGGCGGAGGATCGCACCAAGCTGCTTTATTTTGTAGATAACGTAGAGGACTACATGCACGTGTCCGACCTTATCGTCACCAAACCGGGCGGACTCACCGTGACCGAGAGCCTCGCCTGCCACCTGCCCATGGCGATTTACAGCGCCTATCCGGGTCAGGAGCGCAAGAACGTTGAGTTTTTGGTGGGGCAGAAGGCGGCTGTTATGATAGACGACGAAAACGGAGCTGATCAGATAATCGAGCTGCTCAACTCGCCCGATAAGCTGCGCGAAATGAAAGAAAACTGCATTCGCCTTGCCAAGCCCGACGCCGCAAGAGACATGTACAACCTTGCCATGGAGCTCAGCGGCCATGCACCTGCGGAGGATACGGAAGAATGAAAAGGACATTAGCTTTTTTTCTCGCCGCGGTAATGACGGCGCTTGTGCTCTGCTCCTGCGGCAATCCCGACGAGTTTTCCGACGGCGAAAGGCTTTCGGGTCAGTACAGCCGCAAAAAGAGCGCGGAGGAGACCTTCAACTACAAAGACGGCGCTATTGAGCCGCCGCAGTCATACAGTTCATTTGTGACCGAGGTCACAGCCCACACGCTCGGTTATTATAAAGCGCGTGAAAAGCAAAGCGCCGACAGCGCCTTTGCCTTTTCGCCTGCCGCGGCTATGCTGATGCTTGGCGCGGTTGAAGGCGGAGCCTCGGGCGAGACTGCACAGGAGCTGCAGGTCATGCTCGGCGGAAACAGCGATTCCGCAAAAACCTGTTCGTCGTATTTTAAGAGCAGGATGGAATCCGTAAGCAGCCTGGGGCTCAAAAAGGACGAGGCGCCCTCGCAGTACATAAGCCTTGGCGGAGCTCTCTTTTTTGACGACGGCGTCAATCTTAAATCCGCCTTTTTGCAGGCAAACGCCGACTATTACGGCTTTGACGTTTTTAGCAGCGACCTTTCAAGCGGCGGTTCCGACGTTAAGATAAAAAATTACCTGTCTTTGGATGAAGCCCCTGCCGTGAGCGACGACGGCTTTTACTCCGTTGTGACCTCGGCAGTCAGCGATAACTGGCTGGAGCCGTATTCGGGCAGCGGAAAAACCGCCGCGTTCAAGGGGACGGGCGGTGAACGCGAAATGACCTTCTATACCGCCGACGAGTGGACGGTAAAAAGCGACCGGGCGACGGGAATTGTCAAATACACCGAGAAGAATCCCCTTAAGCTGATTTTGATAATGCCCAACGCCGACGTGAGCATAGGCGACTACATAGCCGGACTTGACAGCAAAGAATACACCAAGCTGCTTGACAGCACGGACATCACCAAAAAAACGCCTGCGGCAGTCCCCGCCTTTTCCATTGAGGCGGACAAAGCCGCCGTTTCGGTGTCGTCGGCTCTTAACGACGGATGCAGACTGTACAGCGTCTTTTCCGATAACGCCGATTACGAAGCGATGAGCTTTGAGGAAGAGCTGTCGTTCAAGGATATGTACGAGGCGTCGCCCGCGATCTATTACGGAGCAGGCGGCATAAACGCCGACATTCAGGCGCAGTTTTCCGAGAATACCGAAAAGCTTGACGCCGACGGCGCGCTGGTCTTTGACCGTCCGTTCATCTTCATTCTGGCGGACAACGAAACCTCTATTCCCGTGATAATGGGAGTGTATCGCTGAGTTATAAAAAATATAATATATTAATTCTATTGCAAGAGGAGGCACCACTATGAAAAACAAGCTTATAAGTACGATTATGGCGGCAGTTGTCGCGCTTGCGGGATGCTTTGCATTTTCCGTTCCGTTCAGCGCCGCCGAAACAACCGGCGGAGCGGTCGCGCAGTCGCAGTATGCGCAGGACTCCATAAAGGGAGCGGCTGTTCTGCATTGCTTCAACTGGTCTTACAACGAGATAAAAAACAACCTTGCAGATATTGCACAAGCCGGCTATACGGCGGTGCAGACCTCTCCCGTGCAAAAGCCTAAAAGCTACAGCTCAAGCTATACAAACATGAGCGGACAATGGTGGAAGCTCTATCAGCCGCTTACCCTGAGCATTGCCGACGGCGGCACCTGGCTCGGCACCAGGGCGGAGCTCATCTCGCTTTGCAGCGAGGCGGACAATTACAACATCAAGGTCATTGTCGATATAGTCGCCAATCACATGGCGAACAACAGCGACGGCGGAGGTTATTCGCACCTCGATTCAAACGTTGAGAGCGACCTTAAAAACTCCGCCTACTACCACACCGAAACCTACGGCGCAAACGACGACAGCCGCTACGAAATGACCCACGGCCACATCGGTATGCCCGACCTCAACACGGGCAACAGCTATGTGCAAAGCCGCGTGCTCGGGCTTTTGAAGGATTGCGTTGACTGCGGCGTTGACGGCTTCCGCTTTGACGCGGCAAAGCACATCGAGCTGCCCTCGGACGATTCTTCAACAAGAAGCGACTTCTGGTCAACTGTGATAGACGGAATCAAGGCTTACAAAAGCGACGTGTTCTGCTACGGCGAGATTCTCAACACGGCAGGCACAAGCATTTCAAACTACACAACATACATGGCGGTGACCGACAACAAAACCGGCAACAGCGCGCTTGCAGCCGCCGACAGCGGCGACGCCGCAGGCCTTGCCACAGCCTCCTATCAACTCAGCGCGGGCTCGTCAAATACGGTGCTCTGGGCGGAATCTCACGATACCTACATGCACGACGAAACCTCGTACATCTCAAATTCGTCCATCTTCAAAGCTTGGGCAATAACGGGCGCAAGGGCAAAATCCACCTCGCTTTACCTTGCGCGCCCCAACAGCACCATGGGTCTGGCAAGCAGCGACGGCGGCTGGAAGGGCTCGGCAGTGCGCGAGGTCAACAAGTTCAAGAATTACTTTATGGGGCAGAGCGAGCGCCTGTCGTCAAGCGGCAAGGTGGCGTACATAGAGCGCGGCACCTCGGGTGTCAGCATAGCCAAGCTTGACGGCGCGGGCAGCGTCAGTATTCCCGCCAAGAAAATGACAGACGGAACCTATACCGATCAGATCACGGGCAACACCTTTACCGTAAGCAACGGCACCATAAGCGGCACCGTCGGTTCAAAGGGCGTGGCGGTCGTTTATAACCCCGTGACTCAGCAGGAGACCACGGCGCCTTCCGCCACCGTTCAGCCCACCACCGTTCAGCCCACCACCGTTCAGCCCACCACCGTACAGCCCACCACCGTACAGCCCACCACCGCAGCGCCGACTGTCGAGGTGCTTGTGGGCGACACCGACGCCGACGGATATATAAACGTTAAGGACGCCACGGCGGTGCAGAGGCAGTTAGCCGAGTACGGCGAGTTTGAGAATTATCAGGCGGCAGGCGACTGCGACGGCAGCGGAGACATAACCATTGCCGACGTCACGCTTATCCAGATGTATGTCAGCGAATGTGACAACACGGGCTATGTGGGTCAGTACAGAACCGTTGAAGAGCCCGATGAGCCTGCGGACAACACCGTATATTTTACAAACACACGAGACTGGAGCGGCGACATATACTGTTACTTCTGGGCTGACTCCAACACCAATATGACAAGATGGCCGGGAGAAAAAATGACCTATAACAGAACAAACGGCAGCGGACAGGATATATACACCTACACGCTTCCCGAGGGCGTAGAATATCTTATTTTCAGCAACGGCAGCAGCCAGACGGTAAATATACCCTACGACGGCTCCGAAACGCGCTTTTTCGCAAAAAGCACCACGACCTCAGGCAAGTATGATTACGGTACATGGTAAGCAGATAATATAATGTAATATAATAAAACGGTCGGGAAGAAACCTGAGATTCATGGTTTCTTCCCGACCTGTTTTTTCGTTGTGTTGTGTGCCCACAGACGCTTATCTGTATCTCTTTCCGCCCTTTGACTTTGACGTCTTTGTTGTTTTTGAGGCGGTCACCTTGGGAATATCCGCGGTGTCGTAACGGCTTGTGCGTTTTGCGGTTTTGGTGCTGCTGTAGCCGTCGTTGTAGTCGTCGTCCGAACGATAGCGGCCGCCAGAGGACGATGAGCCGCTGCGTGCAGGGGCTTTTCTGCGGCGCGAAACTGCCGAGGCTATCAGATAAATGAAGCCGATAAGGCTGAGAATCACAAGGGTAAGACCTATGACAAAGATCATGTGACCGTTGTCGCCCGTGCTTGCGTTGTTTTGAATAAACGCAAAATCGTCGCCGTCGGAGGAGCCCGTGGTCTTTGAACCGCTGAGCGCCGCCTTTATGTCGTTCCAGTCATTTGACGAAAGAGTTTTGTCGTCAACCTTAACGTTAGATGTGTCATAAAGCGCAGCCGAAGGAGCTATCGTCGCAGGAGGAGTATAGACCTGGTCGCCGCCCACGTATATCTCGGAGTAATCGGAATAGGTGTTGCCGTCGCTGCCGTAATAAACGGTGTCGCCGTCGCTGTTGCCCGTTCCGCCATAGACGTTGCCGCCGCCCTGGTTGTAGTCGGAGTAACCCGAGTCGCCGCCGCCCTGGTTGTAGTCGGTGTAGCCCGAGCCGCCCTGATCGCCGCCCTGGTTTGTGTCACCGCCGCCCTGGCTTGTCTCGCCGCCCTGGTCGCTGCCGCCGCCCTGGATGTCGCCGCCGCCCTGGTAGTCGCTGCTGCCCTGGCTGTCGCCGCCGCCCTGGATGTCTCCGCCTTGTTCGCCGCCGCCTTGTTCGTTGCCGCCTTGTTCGCCGCCGCCTTGCTCGTTGCCGCCCTGGTCGCCGCCGCCTTGTTCGTTGCCGCCCTGTTCGCCGCCCTGATCAATAATGCCGGGATTGTTATCGGGCTCCTCGGCATATGCGGGAACTGTGCAGAGGCTCAGCGCAAAAACAGCCGTGAGCAATGCCGCAATTATTTTTGAATGCCTATTCATATAATCCTTCCTTTCGTGTATAAATTCAGGATCTATGCATTATCTTTTGTAAAAGCGTTGTGCTTATTCCGCAACAGACTCTGCCGCTGCGTCGGCTGCCTCGGCGTTGTTGTCCGCCTGGATATCCTCGCCCTCTGCGGCGTCCTCAGCCGGAGCCTCGGTGGTTTCGGGTTCCTTTGCCACAAAGAACATTCCGGGATCGTAGCCGTCAACCGAGCTGCTCTTTTCATAGTTGAGGTCGCTGATAAGCTTTTTGAGAAGCTCTGTATAGTCGGAGTCCTTCATGTTGTGGATAATGCTCTCCATGTTGGTGTCGTTGAGATAGTCGTCCTTGGCAGACTGTGTGCCGTAACGGAACACATAGTAGTACATCGCAGATTCGCCTTCGCCTACCTTAACGGTGGTCGCCTTGCCCTCGCCGAGCTCGGCAATAGCCTTGTCAACCTCTTCGCCCACATTTGTTTTGTCGCGCAGGGCTGTGTTGGTCACCTGAGGACTGTTTTCGGAAAGACCCTTTGCGTCAACATAAGCGGTCACCTGAGCCTCAAATGCCTCGGTAGCAGCCGCAACGTCCTTTGCGTCGTTAACAGCCTTTGCATAGCCGTCAAACTCTTCTGTAACCTTCTTGATCTCCTCGTCGCTCATAGCCTTTGAGCTTGAGTTGCCGTCCTCGTCCTCCTCGGTGGTGTAGAGCTCAACGGGAACATAGCTGTATTTTACGTAGTTTTCTTCAAAATACTTTTCAACGTCGGCTTCTGCGGGAGCCTCGGAGCCGCCGTCAAGGTAAAGCTTGTCAAAGAGCAGCTCTCTCATGGCATAGTAGTCGGAGGTTGCGTATTCAAAGCTTTCGTAGCTTATGCCCCATTTGCTGTAGTTTTCCTTAAGGGGATTGTAGCCGTAGCCGTATTGCAAATAAGACGCGTCGGGCACGCCGAAGTCCCAGTAGTTCTTGCTCTGGGTCTTGTACTGCTCAAGCGTAGCGGAATCTACCGTAGCGCCCAGGGTGTTCAGCTGATCCTCGATAACGAACATCTCAAGGCACTTGCGCTCTGCGGTGTCCTTTATCCATTGACGTGCAACGGCGGTGTTGCCGTCGTCGTCGGTGATCTCCATATCGAGCCACGAATCCTTTGCGGCGTCGTAGTCGTCAAGCTTTTCGGCATAGTCCTGAGCCTTAAAATAAGCTTCGCTCAGCTCATAGATATAAATACCGATAGCAAGCTCTTTTTTGTCTGTCTTGTAAGAAAAGTCCTTGGTGACGGTGCAGCCCGATGCGATCGCCGTGAAAAGCATCAGAACCGCCAGCATCAAGGAACCGATCTTGACTGCTGGTTTCATAGTCTTATACCATCCTTATGTAAAAATTTGCCCAAGAGATTTGGGTGCGTACTATATGATTATACACAAATTTTCTGCGGTTGTCTATATTATATTCAAATTTTATCGGTTTTTTTGGCTTTAAATTTTAAAAATCCGCTTCAAAACGGGTATGGATTTTGCCCCGCTGTCGCATTTTACCGTCAAAAACGGCTTTGCTCCGGCGTTCAGCGTCGCTTTTCCGTTTGTTGCGACAAGCAGATCTGCCGTTGCCGGTGATTTCAGCTCCTTTACATAAAGCTGAACCGCGCCTTCGGTCTGGCGAATCTCATACACGCCCATTGAGTGAGCCTTGTTGCGTATAAGCGCAATGTCTATAAGCCCCTGAACCGAGGGCGGTATCTTGCCAAAGCGATCCCAAAGCTCGTCCTTTACGTCCTCGCTGTCCTCCTTGGTGCGAATGTCGGCAATGCGGCGATACACGTCAAGGCGCAGCGTAAGGCTTTCTACATAGCTTTCGGGAATGTGCGCGTCAACCGAAAGGTCGATAAGGCAGTCGAGGTCGTCGTTTTTGGGCTGCTCGCCGCGCTCCTCGCTTACAGCCTCGCCCAACAGCTTAAGATACATGTCATAGCCCACGCTGTCCATGTGACCGTGCTGCTTTGCGCCCATTATGTTGCCGGCGCCGCGCAGCTCAAGGTCGCGCATGGCTATCTTGAAGCCGCTGCCGAACTCGGTGAACTCGCGTATCGCCTCAAGGCGCTTTTGCTGTATCTCGCTGAGCACCTTGTTGCGGCGGAAGGTAAAGTAGGCGTATGCCCGCCTTGCGCTTCTGCCCACCCTGCCGCGCAGCTGGTGAAGCTGAGAAAGCCCCATGCGGTCGGCGTTTTCTATTATAAGGGTGTTGGCGTTGGGCAAATCAACTCCCGTTTCTATTATGGTGGTGCACACAAGCACGTCAATCTCCTGCTCAAGCATGGCGCGCCAAACCTCGCTCAGCTCCTGCTCGTTCATCTTGCCGTGACCCACGGCTATCCTCGCCTCGGGAACAGCCTCGTGTATGCGGGCGGCGCAGGAGCTTATGGTCTCGACGTTGTTGTGCAGGTAAAACACCTGACCGCCGCGCCTAAGCTCGCGCCTTACGGCTTCGTTAACAACAGCCTCGTCATGCTCCAAAACATAGGTCTGCACGGGCTGGCGGTTGAGCGGAGCCTCTTCTATTATGCTCATGTCGCGCAGTCCGCTCATCGCCATGTTAAGCGTGCGCGGAATGGGCGTAGCCGACAGGGTCAGCACGTCAACGTTTTTGCACAGCTCCTTGAACCGTTCCTTTTGCGCCACGCCGAACCGCTGCTCCTCGTCGATTATTGCAAGCCCAAGGTCGCGGAACAGCACGTCCTTCTGCACAAGGCGGTGGGTGCCCACGACCATATCCACCTCGCCGCGCTTAAGCCTTTCCAAAATCTCCTTCTGCTGCTTTGCGGTGCGAAAGCGCGACAGCAGCTCAACGCGTATGGGATAGCCTTCAAACCGCTTGGTTACGGTCTGGTAATGCTGCCACGCCAAAATGGTGGTGGGGCAGAGCAGGGCGCATTGCTTGCTGTCTGCAACGCATTTGAAGGCGGCGCGCAGGGCTACCTCGGTCTTGCCGAAGCCCACGTCGCCGCACAGCAGCCTGTCCATGGGCGCAGGACGCTCCATGTCGCGCTTTATCTCGCGTATGCAAACAAGCTGGTCGGGCGTTTCGTCATATTCAAAACGCGCCTCAAAGTCGCGCTGCCATTCGCTGTCGCCCGAAAAGGCGTAGCCCTTTGCCTTCATTCTCGCCGAATACAGGGCGATAAGCTCCTTGGCTATGTCCTTTACCGAGGACTTTACGCGCGCCTTTGACTTTTGCCAGTCGCCCGAGCCGAGGCGGCTGAGCTTTACGCGCGAGTTTTCCTGCGCGCCTATGTATTTTGCCACCATGTCAAGCTGGGTGACGGGCACATACAGCACGTCGCCCTTGGCGTAATCTATCTTTATATAGTCCTTTACTACTCCGTGTGAGTCTATCTTGCGTATGCCGCCGAACACGCCTATGCCGTGAATGTTGTGAACCACATAATCGCCCGCCGAAAGCTCGGACAGGCTGTATATCTCTTTGCCCTCTTTTTTGCGGCTGCGTTTTTTGGCGGCGGGTCGGTATGCCGCCTGACCGTAGGTTATCAAAAAGAACTTTTCGCCCGGAAGCTCAAAGCCGGCGCTCAACGCTCCGCTCATAACATATATCCTGCCGCGCTCCGTTTTTGAAAGAGACGCGGCATATTCGGCGGGATAATTGTCCTCGCGCAGGTTTTTGCACAGGTTTTCCGCCGCCTTTTGGGTGCCGGCAAGAATAACGCCGCTGCTGCCGCCCGAAAACAGACCGTTAAGATCCTCGGTCAGCTGGCTGTAGGAGCCGCCCCAGCGGTTTAGCTGCTTTGCGGAAAAGCTGATGACGTCCGAAAGCTTGATTGGTATGCTGCCGTGCACAAAGCTTTCGAGCAGCACCGCACCGTGAGCCTCCAGCCGCTCGGTCACCTCGCCGAAGCTCAGCGAAAATCGGTCAAAGCCGCGCCCCAATATGCCGTCCTCAAAGCTCTGCTTAAGCAGCTCCGCCAGCTGATAATCAGCCGCCCTGCCGCGGTCGCGGACGTTTGCAAACTCCGACACAAAAAGCAGGGTGTCGCGTTCCATGTAGTCAAAAAGGCACTCGGGGTTTTCATATATCTGTCCTATAAACTTGTCGGCGTTGGTCACAGCCGCGCCGTTTTGTATCATGTCCGCCTCGGAGCACAGCCTTTCGCGTGCCTTGGCGGCTGTTTTTCCGCGCAGAAGCCCCGCCCTGCGGCGAATCTTTTCGGCTACGGCGGCGCGATCCTCAATTATTATTTCGGCGGAGGGCGAAAGCCTGACCACGCCCGCCTTTTTGAACCTGCGCTGGGTCTCAACATCAAAATAGCTCAGGTCGCATATCTCGTCGCCCCAGAACTCGGCGCGAATCGGGTATTCGGCGTCGGGCATGAAGAAGTCGAGGATACCTCCGCGCAGCGAAAACTGTCCGCTGCCGTCAACCGCGTCAAACCTTTCGTAGCCCAGCAGGGTGAGGGTGCGCACGGCTTTTTCTATCGGCACCTCGCGCCCCTCCTCAAACACAAGCGACGCGTCGCGCAGCACTTCGCGCGGAACGGTTAGCTGAGCCGCGGCGTCAACGCAGGCTATTGCCACGTCACATTCGCCGCCGAGCAGCCTGAGCAGCACCTTTAGCCTTGCGTGCTCATACTCGCGCGAGCGGCTTTGCAGCTCCGAAAAGTTGTAGTCGCGCACGGGATATACAAACGCCGAAAGCCCCATGCAAGCCAAATCGTTGCACAGGGTCTGCGCCTCCTTTTCGTCGGAGGCTATGCACAGCGCGGGCTTTTTCTTTGCCCTGCACAGCGCGTTTATAATGTTTGCCTTGCCCACCGGGGAAAGCCCCGACACGCAAAGCGATCTTCCTGTTTTTGCGCTTTTCAAAAGGTTTTGAAAAGCCGGTTCCTGCCCGAACACCGCGGGCAGAAAGCTCATTCTGTTATTTGCCATTGCGCCTGCCTCAGTTGTAAATATTCATGGCGCGGTCTGTTTTGCCCTGCACCATCAGCTCCGCCGCGCCGCAGGCGTTGTCAAACACCGTATCAAGCGTTTTGCGCTCGTCCGCCGAAAACTTGGACAGCACCCAGTCAGCCAGATCGCCGTAGTGCTCGGGCTTTGCGCCTATACCTATTTTAATGCGCGGAAAGGCGTCGCTGCCGCTCAGATAAATAATGCTGCGCATACCCTTCTGACCGCCGTCGCTGCCCTTTTGGCGAATACGCATTTTGCCTACGTCCAGCGACACGTCGTCAAAAATAACTATGACGTTTTCAGGCTTCAGCTTGTAAAAGCTCATCGCCTCAACCACAGCCTGACCGCTGTTGTTCATATAGGTGGTCGGCTTCATAAGCAGCACGTTTTTGCCGCCGAGCTCCGCCGTGCCGGTAAAGCTTTTGAATTTTATCCTGTTCAGCCTGCAGCCGAGCTTTTCGGCAAGAAAGTCAACAGCCAGCCAGCCGCAGTTGTGGCGCGTGTTTTCATATTTGCGGTCGGGGTTGCCCAGCCCGACAATAATAAACTCGGGTGCGCCTCCCGTTTTTGTCCTTCCAAACATTGCGTCTCCTTGTATTCTGCATACGCAGACAGGGCGGACTCTTTTGAAGTCCGCCTGTTTATTATATATTGTTCTTTAAAAGAATTTTGTCAAATCAGCTGAACGCAGCCGTAAAGGGCTTGTCGTTGTAGATTCGCGCTATAGCCTCGGCAAAGATGGGCGAGGTGGGAAGCACGGTGAACTTGTCGATCATCTTCTCCTCGGGGATCGGAATGGTGTCGAGCAGGATGACCTCCTTGATTGCGCTGTTCTTTATGCGCTCAACGGCGGGACCCGAAAGCACGCCGTGGGTAGCGCAGGCATAAACCTCTGTGGCGCCGCCCTTTTCAACAATGGCGTTTGCCGCGTTGCACAGGGTTCCTGCGGTGTCTATCATATCGTCAACCAGAATTACCTTTTTGCCCTTGGCGTCGCCGATAATGTTCATTACCTCGCATACGTTTGCCTTGGGGCGGCGCTTGTCGATGATGGCGAGAGCCGTGCCGATCTTTGACGCGAAGTTTCTGGAACGGGTAACGGAGCCCAGGTCGGGAGATACAACGATGAAGTCGTCAAAGTTGCCGCCGATCTTTTCTCTCATGTGGTTGGCAAGGATCCCCGCGCCGTGAAGGTGGTCAACGGGAATGTTGAAAAAGCCCTGTATCTGATTGGCGTGCAGATCCATGGTGAGCACGCGGTCTGCGCCCGCCGTGGTGATGATGTCGGCGCAAAGCTTTGCCGAGATCGGATCTCTCGCCTTTGCCTTTCTGTCCTGTCTGGCATAGCCGAAGTAGGGCATAACGGCGGTTATCCTCGCGGCGGAGGCGCGCTTCATGGCGTCGATCATAATGAGCATTTCCATCAGATTGTCGTTGACGGGCGTGCAGGTTGACTGAACGATAAAGCAGTCGCTGCCGCGCACGGACTCGTGAAGCGATACGGCTATCTCTCCGTCCGAGAAGTGTGTGCAGTCGCTTTTGCCCAGCGGCAGACCCAGACAGCCTGCGATTCCCTGCGCAACATCAACATTGGAGTTGCCTGAGAAGATTTTGATGTCTTTTCCGTGAAAATTCATTTTTGTGCTCCTTTTACTCTGTGTTGATATGAATGATTGTTGTTATGATTACAGGTTATTCAGCACGAATAGCCCTTTGCTCTTGCTATTTGGTTAAGCTCCTCAAGCTGGGCGGGGTCGTTTGCACCAAGCACCGCGTCGCTGTTTTCGGCGGTGAAGGCTCCCACGGTTTTGCCGTCGTCCAGCAATAGCTTTACCGCGTCGGGCAGATAATACTCGCCGGCGGCGTTTTCGGACTTTATCCTGTCAAGCACGCTCAGCAGCAGCTCGCTGTCAAACCAATATCCGCCCGAGTTGACCTCGTTTATCTTAAGGGTCTCGGGGTCGGCGTCCTTGTGCTCAACAATAGCCCTCAGGCTGCCGTCCTCAGCGCGCACTATCCTGCCGTAGCCGGCGGGGTCGTCAACCCTTGCAGAGATCACCGTTGCGGCGCTGCCGGTCGATTTGTGCTGTTCAAGCGAATCGGCGATGGTCTGAGCCGACATAAACGGCGCGTCGCCGTTCAGAATAACGACGTTGCCGCCGCGGCTGCGCAAAAAGTCCTTTGCCATCATAACGGCATGGCCTGTGCCCAGACGCTCCGCCTGATAAACGCTTTCCGCCTTCAAGCCCGTTTCGTCGATATATTCGTCGATACATTCCTTTTTGTAGCCCTTTACTATGCAGATGTCGTCTATGCCCGCCTTGTGCAGGGCAGACACCACCCACGTCAGCATGGGCTTTCCCAGTACGGGTGAGAGGGTCTTTGGCTTGTCGGACTTCATCCGCTTGCCCTCGCCGCCCGCCAGTATAATAGCGCAGCTGTTCATACGAAACCTCGCAAATCAAATAGTCATTATCCCCTAAGCGCCGCCTCTGCAACAAAAGAGCGCCGCTCGGGTCGGTAACATTATCGCACAAAAAGCTCGAAATTTAAGTGCAAAAAAGAAAAAAAGGGCGTTTTAATGCAAATTAAACGTTTTATACAATATTAATAAAATTTAAAGTTGTTTTTTATCAGAAAAAATTTCAAAAAAATGTAGCTATTTTCGTCAAACTTTGGTATAATACTTGTTAGGCTTATACATGACGGCGACATATACCGTTCGCCGCGGCCGTATCAAACACTTATATAGGAGGATTACCACTATGGCAAGAAAATGGGTTTACCTTTTCTCGGAAGGTAACGCTAACATGCGTGAGCTCCTCGGCGGTAAGGGCGCCAACCTGGCCGAAATGACAGGCATGGGACTTCCCGTTCCCCAGGGCTTCACCATTACAACAGAGGCTTGTACTCAGTATTATGAGGACGGCAAAAAGATCAACGACGAGATTCAGTCTCAGATCAACGAGTACATCGGCAAGATGGAAGAGATCACCGGCAAGAAGTTCGGTGACGAAGAGAATCCCCTCCTCGTATCAGTTCGTTCGGGTGCAAGAGCTTCCATGCCCGGTATGATGGATACAATTCTCAACCTCGGCCTTAACGAGACCGTTGTTAACACAATAGCCGAAATGTCCGGCAACCCCCGCTGGGCTTGGGACTGCTACAGAAGATTCATCCAGATGTATTCCGACGTAGTTATGGAAGTAGGCAAAAAGTACTTTGAAGAGCTCATCGATCAGATGAAAGAGAAGAAGGGCGTTACTCAGGACGTTGACCTCGACGCCGACGATCTTAAGGAGCTGGCAAACCAGTTTAAGGCAGAGTACAAATCCAAGATCGGCACAGACTTCCCCGACGATCCCAAGGAGCAGCTGATGGGCGCCGTTATGGCAGTATTCCGTTCCTGGGACAACCCCCGCGCCAACGTATATCGCCGCGACAACGACATCCCCTACAGCTGGGGTACCGCCGTTAACGTTCAGTCAATGGCGTTCGGCAACATGGGCGACGACTGCGGCACAGGCGTTGCGTTCACACGTGACCCCGCTACCGGCGAAAAGAAGCTTATGGGCGAGTTCCTTACCAACGCTCAGGGCGAAGACGTTGTTGCCGGCGTTCGCACTCCCATGCCCATCGCTCAGATGGCAGAGAAATTCCCCGAGGCATTCGCACAGTTCAAGGACGTTTGCGCTACCCTCGAAAACCACTACAGAGATATGCAGGACATGGAGTTCACCGTTGAGCACGGCAAGCTCTATATGCTCCAGACCAGAAACGGCAAGAGAACAGCTCAGGCTGCTCTTAAGATCGCCTGCGACCTGGTTGACGAAGGCATGAGAACCGAGGAAGAGGCCGTTGCAATGATCGACCCCAGAAACCTCGACACCCTGCTCCATCCCCAGTTTGATACAGCCGCTCTTAAGGCTGCCACACCCATTGGCAAGGGTCTGGGCGCTTCTCCCGGCGCTGCCTGCGGCAAGATCGTGTTCACGGCCGAGGACGCCGAGGCTTGGAACGCAAGAGGCGAAAAGGTTGTTCTTGTTCGTCTTGAGACCTCTCCCGAGGACATCACCGGCATGAAGGCTTCTCAGGGTATCCTGACAGTTCGCGGCGGTATGACCTCTCACGCTGCCGTTGTTGCGCGCGGCATGGGCACCTGCTGTGTATCCGGCTGCGGCGACATCGCAATGGACGAAGAAAACAAGAAGTTCACTCTCGCAGGCAAAGAGTTCCACGAGGGCGACTACCTCTCAATCGACGGCTCCACCGGTAACATCTACGACGGCGCCATCGCTACAAAGGACGCCGAGATCGCAGGCGAGTTCGGCAGAATCATGGCTTGGGCAGACAAGTTCAGAAAGCTTAAGGTAAGAACCAACGCCGACACACCCGCCGACGCCAAAAAGGCAAGAGAGCTGGGCGCAGAGGGTATCGGCCTTTGCCGTACCGAGCACATGTTCTTTGAAGAGGACAGAATCGCAGCATTCCGCGAGATGATCTGCGCAGACACCGTAGAGGAGAGAGAAGCTGCTCTCGACAAGATCCTTCCCTATCAGCAGGGCGACTTTAAGGCTCTGTACGAGGCTCTTGAGGGCTGCCCCGTAACCATCCGTTTCCTCGACCCGCCGCTTCACGAGTTCGTTCCCACCGAGGAAGAAGACATCAAGAAGCTTGCAGACGCACAGGGCAAGAGCGTAGAGGACATCAAGGCTCTCATCGCTTCGCTGCACGAGTTCAACCCCATGATGGGTCACCGCGGCTGCCGCCTTGCAGTAACCTATCCCGAGATCGCAAAGATGCAGACCAAGGCTGTTATCCGCGCTGCTATCGAGGTTCAGAAGGAGCACGCCGACTGGAACGTTAAGCCCGAGATCATGATTCCGCTGGTTTGCGAGATCAAGGAGCTTAAGTTTGTTAAGAAGGTAGTTGTAGAGACTGCCGACGCCGAGATCGCTGCTGCGGGCGTAGAGCTCGAGTACGAGGTAGGCACCATGATCGAGATCCCCAGAGCGGCTCTTACCGCCGACGAGATCGCAACCGAGGCTGACTTCTTCTGCTTCGGCACCAACGACCTTACCCAGATGACCTTCGGCTTCAGCCGTGACGACGCGGGCAAGTTCCTCAACGCTTACTACGACACCAAGATCTTCGAGAACGATCCCTTTGCAAAGCTCGACCAGACCGGCGTCGGCAAGCTCATGGAAATGGCTCTCACACTCGGCAAGCCCGTTAATCCCAAGCTGCACGTTGGCATCTGCGGCGAGCACGGCGGCGATCCCTCGTCCGTTGAGTTCTGCCACAAGATCGGTCTCGACTACGTTTCCTGCTCACCCTTCCGCGTGCCCATCGCAAGACTGGCCGCTGCACAGGCTGCTGTAAACGAAAAATAATCAAGGCTTTCAAAGCCTCTAATCACCGCCTGCCCTTTTGGGCAGGCGTTTTTTTTAGTCCGAGCAGAAAGGTTTGCGCGGGGGAAGGCTTCCGTGCCCGACCGTTGTGTTTTGCTATTCGGTAACAATTGCAACTTCGTTCAGAAAGGTTTGTGTGGAACAGGGTTTTGTGCCCGACTGTATTCTTTTTGAAAGCACGTTAGGCTCCCCTGCGCTAAGGGGAGCTGTTTCGACCCCTCCGTCAGCTATCGCTGACACCTTTTTCTGCGAAAACGGCAACCCTTTTGTCGCTGCGCGACATTTTCCCTGTCAGGGAAATCACCTTAGCGCAGGGGAGGCTTTTAGCATAGGTATATGTGCAATATTGCTAAAAATCCCGTAAAATGTTTGGATTGCCGTATCTAATAAAATATGGTAAAATATAGTTGTTGTACAAAAGCATATGATTTAAAATCATGTAAATTTATGAGGTGGTCTTGTGAGGAAACGGTTAAGAAAAATAATAATCACAGCGCGGCAATAACAATCGACGGCAGTCTTTATACATGGGGAGATAATTTTTCCGGACAAATTGGCGATGGAACAAACATAAGTAAAATAAGACCGGTCAAGGTATTGGAAAACGTTAAGAAGGTCGTGCTTGGATATGATTACAGTGCAGCAATAACAACCGACGGTAGTCTTTATATGTGGGGACGTAATTATGAGGGTGTGCTCGGCGACGGGACAACTACAAACCGAATGCGACCTGTTAAGGTAATGGAGAACGTGAAGTATGTCGCGCTTGGAGGTTATCATAGTGCAGCGATAACGGCGGACGGCAGTCTTTATACATGGGGAGATAATCATTTCGGACAACTCGGTGACGGAACGACGTCACGTAAACTGACCCCCACGAAAATAGAAATAGGTGGCGTTTCCCCAAAAAATGCTGCTCCTGTAGGTTTAAAGGCGGGAAGCGCGGCAGGCTCGACTTAACGGGTCTTGAGGTTTCCGCCGTGTTCGACACGGGCTACACCGAGCAGATTACAAACTATATGACGTCGGGCTACAACGCCTTAAAGACCGGCAAGCAGACCATTACCGTGACCTCGGACGGCTATACCGCGACGTTTGAGGTAACCGTGATAAATCAACCCGCCTTTGCACTCGGCGACGCTGACCGCAACGGCAAAACCGACGTTAAGGACGCCACCCTTATCCAGCGCTTCCTTGCGGAGTATGAGGAGCCGGGCGACGATCAGCGCTGGCTTGCCGACGCCGACGGCGACGGAAGCATTACCATTGACGACGTGACCCTGCTGCAAATGTATATTGCCGAGTGCGACGTTACTCTCGGCGTGCAGGCGTAAAAATATTATAAAGGAGAGGACACACTATGCTGCAAACAGGCGCCCCCGCACCGGGCTTTACCCTGCCCGACCAAAACGGCGAGCTCCATTCTCTGGAGGACTACAGGGGACAAAAGGTGATCTTGTATTTTTATCCGCGCGACAACACCCCCGGCTGCACCCGTCAGGCGTGCTCGTTCGGCGATTTGTATCCGCAGTTCCGCGAAAAGGGCGCGGTCGTGCTCGGCGTAAGCAAGGATTCGGTCGCCTCGCACAAAAAATTTGAGGAGAAATACGGTCTGCCGTTCACCCTGCTCTCCGACGTTGATAAAGAAGTCATTCAGGCATACGACGTTTGGAAGGAAAAGAAAAACTACGGCAAGGTGAGCATGGGCGTCGTCCGCACCACCTATCTCATCGACGAAAACGGCGTTATAGCAAAAGCCTTCGGCAATGTAAAAGCGGCGGATAACCCCGCGCAAATGCTCGCTGCGCTGGCGTCAGCGTCGGTGGACGCTTTCTCCGCCTTTTGAAAGGTCGGCATTAACAAAGCCTTCCCGTAACGGCGGGTCTGAACGCGGGCTGCAAGGTAACCTTTCCGGCAAACGTTGGGCGCGCGGAAAGAGTATTGCCGTTATACGGAATGTTGTAATTTACTATCATATAAAAACAACAAGCACTTACGACAGACGATTGCCGTAAGTGCTTGACTTTTTTGCGGGTATTATGTGTTTATTATGTGTTTATTATGCCTCGTTGCGGTTTATCGCGTTGAGCACGCCGAGCACGGACGCGATGTTTACGTTGGAGTCTATGCCTATGCCGAAAATGTTCTTTCCGTCGGGAGCCTGAAGCTCAATGTAAGACACCGCCTTTGCGTCGGAGCCCTCGCCTATGGCGTGCTGGCTGTAGCTTATAAAGCGGTATTTGTCCAGTCCCACAAGCTTAAGTGCGTTAAAGAACGCGTCTATGGGACCGTTGCCCATGCCGCGAAGGTTTACCTCGCTCACGTCGTCTATGGTCATCCTGCCCTTGAAGTGAACGTAATCCTTGCCGAACTCGCTTTCCTCATATATTTTGCGGCGGGTCAGCTTGTACTTCATGGGATGCTTAAGATAATTCTGCTCAAACACCTCAAACAGCTCCTTGGGTATCAGCTCGCGCTCCAGCTCCTCGCACTTTGCCTGAACCAGCTTAGAGAACTCGGGATGCATGCGCTTGGGCAGGTCGTAGCCGAAGGTGTTGCTCATCACAAATGCCGCGCCGCCCTTGCCCGACTGCGAGTTAATGCGTATAATGGGCTCATATTCTCTGCCCACGTCGGCGGGGTCAATGGGCAGATAGGGGATCTCCCAGTACTCGGTGCCGCTTTCGCGCATGTACTGATAGCCCTTGTTTATGGCGTCCTGATGTGAGCCCGAGAAGGCGGTGAACACCAGCTCGCCGATATAGGGCTGACGGGGGTCAACGCTCATGCTTGTGCAGCGCTCATATATTTCGCGCAGGCGGGGAAGATTTGAAAAGTCGAGCTTGGGGTCAACGCCCTGTGTAAACATGTTAAGACCCATGGTTACAATGTCCATGTTGCCCGTGCGTTCGCCGTTGCCGAACAGCGTGCCCTCAACCCTTTCGGCGCCTGCCAAAAGCGCAAGCTCGCCGGCGGCAACTCCGCAGCCGCGGTCGTTGTGGGGGTGAACGCTTATAATTGCCGCCTCGCGGTTCTTAAGGTGGCGGATAAAATACTCTATCTGGTCGGCATAGGTGTTGGGCGTGCACATCTCGACCGTGTTGGGCAGGTTGAGAATAACGGGGTTCTCCTTGGTAGAGCCGAGCTCCTCCATAACGCGGTCACAAATAGCCACGGCGTTGTCGGGCTCGGTGCCGCTGAAGCTTTCGGGAGAATACTCAAAGCGGATGTTGGTGTCGCCCGTGTATTCGTCGGTGAGCTTTTTGATGAGCCTTGCGCCGTCAACGGCTATGTCGATAACGCCCTGCATGTCGGTCTTGAACACTACCTTTCTTTGCAGGGTAGAGGTAGAGTTGTAAAAATGGACAATGACGTTCTTGGCGCCCTTAATCGCCTCAAAGGTCTTGCGGATAAGATGCTCGCGCGCCTGAACAAGTACCTGTATCGTCACGTCGTCGGGGATGTGGTTGTTTTCGATAAGCTCGCGGCAGATCTCATACTCGGTCTCGGACGCGCTGGGAAAGCCTATTTCGATCTCCTTAAAGCCCATATCCACCAAGGCGTGGAAGAACTCGAGCTTTTCCTGCAAATTCATAGGATCGACCAAAGCCTGATTGCCGTCGCGGAGATCGACGCTGCACCAAACGGGAGCCTTGGTTATCGTGTTGTTCGGCCACCTGCGGTCGGGCAGCTCGATTTGCTTAAACGGAATGTACTTTTGATAAGACGGTTTCATTGTAATAATCCTCCATAAAGCTTTTTGGCGATTCAAAAAATTAGTATTTGAATCTCCGGCACAAACAAAAAGCCCCTTAAATACAACATAGTTGCAATAAGGGGCGAAATAATCGCGGTACCACCCTGATTCAAGCGCGCGTCGCCGCACGCTCCTTACAGACTTCCAACAAAGTCCTGACCGATAACGCAGTCCTGCGTTTCGCGCTGCAAAAACTCTCACGCGAAAAACTCGGGGATGAGCTATACATATAAACCCTCGCACCGCCTTACACCGACCGGCGGCTCTCTGTGCCGAAGCGTTTTATATCTTGTTCCCGTCATTGTCTTTAAGGGGTTTTTAAATTGTACTTCATATTATATATATGAAATGACGAAATGTCAACGGTTTTTGAAATTTTTTAAACCCAAAATTTAAAACCGTTATCCGCAGCAAAGCGCGCGGAAAGTCTCGCGTCCTGCAATGCCGTCAACGCACAGTCCCTTTTTTGACTGATACGCCCTCACCGCCGCCTCGGTTTTTGCGCCGAAGATACCGTCGAGGCCGCCCGTGTCGCAGCCGTTGCATATAAGAAGCCCCTGCAAAACCTTTACGGGCTTGCTTACGCAGCCGTTGTACAGATTGCGCACAGCTCCTGCCGTGCAGCTGCCGTAAATGCCGTCAACGACGAGCCCTGCGCCGTATTTGTTGTTAAGCTCCTTTTGAAGAGCCTTGGTGAGCGCCGTGCGTGTGTAATAGCCATACACTCCGTCAACCTCAAGGGCAAAGCCGTAGCCGTTGAGCCACGATTGAACCTCCTTTATATCGGAGCTGCCGCCCGACGTGTCTTGCCGAGCCGCAGGCGCCGCCGCACCGTTTGTGCCCAAAAGCCTGTTTACCTCGGCGGCTATCTGAGCCTCGCGCTCATAAATGTAATCGCCCGGGCAGCTTTTGTTGGCATAGTCGCGGTGTGCGGTCATGTTGACCCTGTGGCTTAGGCGGTCGTCCCTGCTTGCCGACCAGCTCAGCGCCGCAATGCCGTTGCGCCTGCAAATGTCCGCCAGCAGCTGAACAAGCGAGCTGTAAGCCGCGTCGGTAATTTTATACGGCGCGTATGTGTCGCTTGCCACCTCAATAGTCACGGCGCGATTGTCGTTTGCCGAGGACGAGGTGCACCAGCTGCGGTCCTTTTCCTCAACATAAAGACCTATTTTGCCGTCGTAGCCCACGCCGTAGTTGGACGACGCCTCAAGGTCTGGATCGGCAAAAAATGCGCCGAGGCTTTCCGCAGAGGTTTGTCCCACGACGCAATGTATGGTCACGGTGTCTATCGAGTGCGTCCTGCCAACGTTTTTGTTTGGTGAGATTCGCGTGCAGCTCACCAGACTGCTGTTTGAAAATGCCATGCTCAATCATCCTCCCCGTAATGCTTTGGCTCAGTTTTTTCCTCAACCTTGTCGCGCAATGATCTTACTGCTTTTGTCAGAAACCCGGGCAGCGGAATACCGAGCCTGCCAAGGTTCTCCAAAATCGAGATAAGCTCGTTGATGATAAGCCACACGGTTATCATCATGCCGAAGCAAAAGCCTGCGTGCGCGTCAAAGCCGACCTGAACAAGCGCGGACGAAAACAGATAGTCAACCGCTATGCCCACCGCCACAAGCGCAAGGCAGCCTGCCTTCTTAAGTATTCCCTTTGCGCCCGTGCGGCTGTTCAGGGTGCCCGACACGCACGCCGCCGCCATGCCCGTCAGATAATCCGTAAGCATTACAGCGGCAAGCACGATAAGCGGCACCAGCAGCACGTTCAGATACGCCGCCAATGCGCCCAGCGCAGAGGCAAGCGTGATGTGTAAAATGTTTTTCATATTATTTTCCTTTCCGAAGGGGCGGAATAATATATCCCTTCACTAATAGGAAAACACAGCCGAAAATTGCATAATAATATGCAATTTCCCGTAAAATGGAATGAATTTTAAAAGCGTCAAATCCAAATCCCCACATTCGCTTTGTCGGCTTTGCTTGACAATAATTCCGTTATAGAATATAATAATCACAAAAGAAGACTGCGGGGCGATGCCATGGCGTACAAGTATGTATTGACCGAATATACGCTGAAAAAAGAGGGGATAACCTCACCTCTCAGGCTTGTGCTGCTTGCGGATATCCATGAGCGCCCCGACGATCGCATAGCGGAGCTTACCCGAAGGGCAAAGCCCGACCTTATCGCCCTTGCAGGCGATATAATCGAGCGCAGGGATCTTCCCGGGCAGGATGACGGGGAAGAGAAAAAGCCGCCGCTTTTGAAGCGGATATTTTACGGCGTCTCATATCATTTGCTGTGCGCTCTGTCGCAGAGTGACAGGCACAATGCCCCCGAAAAAACCTTTGAGCTGCTACAAGAGCTTGCAAAAATCGCTCCCGTGTATTTCTGCCGCGGCAACCACGAGCCCGAGCTGTTCCCGGAAGATTATGAATTTTTCGGGCAAAACGGCATCACCCTGCTTGACAACAGCGACGTGACGGTCAAAGCGGGCGGCAGCCTGATAAACATCGGCGGACTGGCGCGCGACGAGGATACGGAGTGGCTGCGCCGCTTTTCGCAAAAAAAGGGCTTTAAGCTGCTGCTTTGTCATTATCCCAAGGATTATGACCTGTACGTAAAGCCGCTTGACATCGACCTTATGCTCGCGGGTCACAACCACGGCGGGCAGCTGCGGCTTTTCGGCAAGGGAGTGGCGTCCTCGGGCGACGGACTTTTTCCAAAATACGACAAGGGCGTGTTTGACGACCGCCTTGTCGTCACCGCAGGGCTTTCCAACACCGTGGCGATCCCCAGGCTTTTCAACCCGCGCGAGGTCGTGCTGATACATCTAATACCTAAATAACCGATCGGAGAACAAACATGAAGGATTTTTACAATACCGTTGTAATCGGAGCCGGTCCCGCGGGCGCGGCGTGCGGAATAACGCTGGCAAAAAGCGGAGCGGACGTCTGCCTTATTGACAAGGCGGTGTTTCCGCGCTCCAAAACCTGTGCCGGGCTGGTCACGGGCAAAACCTACCGCCTGATCGAACAGCTTTTTGGCAAGACGCCCGACGAAAGCCTGTTTTGCGCGGGCGCGTCAAGGGTGGCGCTGTTCAAAAAATCAAAATGTCTTGTCGAGGCGGAGCTTCACACGCCCGTTAGGCTTGTTAACAGAAAACACTTTGACAACGCCCTTGTCGAGCGATACAGGGCTTTGGGCGGAGAACTGCTCGAGGGCGAGCAGGTTACGCTTGATACAAAGAACAGCAAAATAAAGCTGTCGGACGGCAGAACGCTCGGCTATAAAAGCCTTGTGCTTGCAGACGGCGCGCTGAGCATGGCGCGCAAAATGCTCGGCTTGGGCACGGACAAGCTCGCCTTCGGCATAGAGGCATATGTTCCTGCCGACAGGCTCAGGGTAGAAAGCGTAAATCTGTATTTTGACTATCTTAAGGACGGCTATGCATGGGCGTTCCCTCACGGCGACACGGTTTGCGTGGGCGCTGCCGACCGCTGCAACAAAAAAGAGGACTACCGCGCCATACTCACGCGCGTTTTGAAGGATCTGGGTGTCGAGCCGAATCCCGAGGCTTACATAGGCGCGTTTTTGCCCTACGGACACCTTCCGGCGCAGGACAGGCTTCCGCAAAACATAATGCTCGCGGGCGACGCGGGCGGTTATGCCGACCCCATATCGGGCGAGGGCTTGTATATGGCTTTGCAAACGGGTATCTATGCCGCAGAGGCAATGAAAACCGATTCGCCCAAAAAGACCTATCTGCAATCGACGGCGCGGCTTGAACGGATAATAAAGGACGGGCTCAACACCCAGAAAATGCTATACAATCCCTTGCTGCACAAAAGGTTCCTCAGCGGCGTTGAGGGCAGGCAGGGGCTTGTCGCGTATTTTTTTGAGAACATGGTCGAGGACTACCGCTACGAATACCGCGAGGTGCTAAAGCTTTTGAGCAACTACGGCAAGAAAAAATAGTGTCATAGGTGCGCTTTATCCGCCTATTATAGCTGCGTCGATAACGGCGACCGCGCGAAACGGCGAAATCATACTTTTTTCTATAAAAAAAGGCGCCGGTGGGCGCTTTATCCGCCTATTATAGCTGCGTCGATAACGGCAACCGCGCAAAACGGCGGAATCATACATTTTTCTATAAAAAAACTTATAATTTATGATTGAAATTTTTGGGCATATGATATATAATGATAGTTAGCTTAAACGGCACCCATGGCACACACAGCGAATCAAATACTTAAAAAGGACTGAAACCATGAAGAAAATTTCACTCAGACTCACTTCATTTTGTTTTGCTCTCACACTTTTGCTGTTCGCGGTCACTCCGGCTTTAGCGGACGAAACCACAGCGGCACAAACCACGGCGGCTGCGGCGCAAAGCGATGACGAGCTTACCATCAACGAGGTTGCAAAGGCTAAGGTAGGCGACACCGTAAGGCTCACGCTCTGCCTCAGCGACGTAAAAGACCCGATAATAGGCTTTGAGATGCGCCTGTTCTACGACAGCGCCTGCCTGGAGTATCAGCAGAAATCCCTCAACTACGAAAAGTTTGAGGTCGTTTATTTCAACGAATCCATAGTGGGCAAGATCCCCATGAACTGGACAGACTTCACTCACCCCGCCGATTTTTCTCAGAAGGGCGTGTTCCTCACCGCCGACTTCAAGGTGCTTAAGGGCGGCGCAGGCACAATATCCTACTTTGTGTCCGAGATGTACGGCGAGGACATGACCTACCTCAAAAGCTACAAATGGACATACGACCTGAGCGTTGCCGACAACAAGATCGTGTCTGACGGCGTGCTTCCCGTAAGCCAGGACAAGGACACCCTCGACAATAACCAGGGCAGCTTCATCAACTATGTTGACGGCATGGGCGAGGAGAACTCTCCCAACCAGGTTGCGGATCACCCCGCGGTAGTGGGTGCGCTCGCCGCAAACCAGCAGTATAACGGCGCTACCTACAACTACTACGAGCAGGAGTACCAGGAGGTCACCAGGGTAGTAGAGAAGAAGAGCGACGGCGGCGAAAAGGGCGGCTCCACAACGCTCATTTTCATAATAATCGCTATCCCCGTTTTGGCGCTTCTTGTGGGCGGCGCGTTGTTCCTTGTAAACAAAAACAACAAAAAGTCCCAATAACCTGACAGAATTATACAAATCACGGGTTAAAAATTTGTAATTTTTTCCAAAACAATCTTTTAACATTGTCTTGATTTTTTAAAAAAAGTATTATATAATTGTTATAACCGAAAAAATCGGAAAATTATTGGAGGAATTTAGAATGAAAAAGAAACTCATTAGTATCGCTCTTGCCGGTACTATGGCGGTATCTGTTCTCGCAGGCAGCGCATTTTCCGCTAACGCGGAGGTTCTTGGCAAATACACGCCCAGCTCGACAGGCTTCGAAAAGATGCCCATCCGTTTTGCAATGCCCGGCGCATGGAAGAATGCCGAGACCGCAAAGCTCGACCAGACTGCCGGTGTAACCCTTATCAACGACTATCCCGGCGTATATTGGTGGTCGGGCATGGATCAGCCCGATAAGGTGGCAAAGGACGGTCACGGCTGGCCCGGCTATCAGTTTGAAAAAGAGGAAGAGGACGGCGTAACCAACCTGTTCAAGATCGAGATCCCCGGCAACAACGACGACGAGGAACAGGACGTTGCCATGATCACTCTCAACAACTATCTTGACGGCGGTACCGACAAGACCCTCGACATCTACAAGCTGGCTACCCAGGCTGCCGACTTCCCCGTACAGGGCTATTCCAAGGCTGACAATAATGAATATGACGACGCTTTCTGGAGATATGTTTATTCAAAGGTTCTCGATAAGATGGGCTACGGCACCTTCGATCCCGCTGCCGAGGACTTCTGGGAGCAGGTAAACAGAAAGGGCGCACAGCTCGCAGGAAAAGATTATGACAACCCCGAAATCAAGGTTCCCGACGGATCGAGCGACGCTGTTATAGCGGCTGCAAAGAAGAAGGCTCAGAATGAGTTCCTGATTAGATACTGGGCTGCAAACCTTGATTATGACGGCGGAAGCCTCTACTACTTTGATTTTGATCTGGATGATGTATTCGGTGAAGATTACGGCGCAAACTTCTGCATTTCAAAGGCAGAGGGTATCATCTTCACATTTGACAACATGGTATATGTTGTTGACCTTGACAAAGAGCACATCACCGTTAACTACGAGGGCAAGCCCGCATATATCGGTCAGATCTACTTCTACTACGGTAACGGCGAGTACGGCACATATCCCACCAAGCAGCTCAACACCGAGAAGCAGGGCAAGACCGGCAACTTCATGGACGACAGCTATGTAAACTCCAAGCCCCTCACTCCCGAAGAAATTCAGGAGATCATGGACAGACAGCAGGCTGAAGGCGGCGAAGAAGGCGGCAACGGCGGCAGCGGTTCAGCCGGCGGCAACGGCGGCAACGGCGGCAGCGGTTCAGCCGGCGGCAACAGCGGCACAAACGGCGGCAACGGCACAAACGGCGGCAACGGCCAGAACAGCACAACTGTTCCCCCCGCAAACAAGGGCGCAGGCTCTTCCACCTCCGATACTGCAAAGGGCAGCACCACAGCCAACAACTCCAACGGAGCAGTTGCAACAGGTCAGGCTTCCGCAGCAGTTATCATGCTTACAGTTCTCATGGCAGGCGTAGGCGCTGTATATTTCTCACGCAAAAAGGTTCAGAAATAATCTGAATAAGCATTAACAAAACGGCTGTCCGCACGGGCAGCCGTTTTTTGCACCCGTGAGTTGCAGCTTTTTGTGTTGTTCGCGCTCTTTTTTTCTCATTCCGACCGGCGCGAATATCGGTCAGCCCTTGACATCCTTACTTCTTTGTGGTATATTATATAAGCCGCATATTGCGGGCGGGCGCGTTGCTGCGCCCTAAAGCCGAGGCTGCCCACAGATAGCGAGCCCATTGTAAAGGATTGAAACTATGTACGCAGTAATTCAGACAGGCGGCAAGCAGTACAAGGTGACCAACGATCAGGTCATTTTTGTAGAGAAGCTTGACGCAGAGGCTAACGACACCGTTACCTTTGACGTTGTTGCGGTCGGCACAGACGACGGCATCAAGGTCGGCACTCCCTTTGTAGAGGGCGCCAAGGTTACGGCAGAGGTTGTTAAGAACGGTAAAGGCAAAAAGATCAGAGTGGCTACCTACAAGCCCAAAAAAGGCGAGAAGAGAGTTAAGGGTCACAGACAGCCTTACACACAGGTGAAGATCACATCGATCGAAGCCTAAATGATTTCGGTAACGTTCACCAGTCACGGCGGAGTTTTGCGCGGCTTTAAGATAAGCGGCCATTCGGATTATTCCGAGCAGGGCAGCGACATCGTCTGCGCGGCGGTTTCCTCTGCTGCCATCATGGCGGCAAACACCGTGACCGAAATTCAGCGCCTTAACGCTGAGGTTGCCGAAAAGGACGGATTTTTAAAGCTTGATCTGTCCCAAAACGAGGCTGAGCAGGCGGGCGTAACGCTTGACGGCCTGCGGCTTCACTTAAACGCCCTTGCGGGTGTTTATCCACAGTATATCACAGTAAATATTTCGGAGGTGTAAGGTAATGCTTAACATTAACATTCAGTTATTCGCTCACAAAAAAGGTATGGGTTCCACCCAGAACTGCCGTGACAGCGAGTCAAAGCGTCTCGGCGTAAAGCGCGCAGACGGTCAGAAGGTTCTTGCGGGCAACATCCTCGTAAAGCAGAGAGGTACTCACATTCACGCGGGCAACAACGTCGGCAGAGGCTCCGACGACACTCTGTTCGCAAAGATCGACGGCGTTCTCAGATTCGAGCGCATGGGCAAGGACAGAAAGCGCGCAAGCGTTTATCCTGTCGAGCAGTAATAACTTTTTGGGGTGGGTATGTTTACTCACCCTTTTGTTTTAACAGGTGATACTATGTTTGTAGATAAGGCTCACATCAGAATAAAGGCGGGCGACGGCGGCGACGGCGCGGTGGCGTTTCACCGCGAAAAATACGTTGCGGCAGGCGGTCCCGACGGCGGCGACGGCGGCAAGGGCGGCGACATAATTTTTGTTGCCGACTCAAACCTTTCCACTCTTGCCGATTTTCGCTACAAAAGAAAATACGCGGCTCCGCGCGGCGAAAACGGCAGAGGCGGACGATGCAACGGCAAAAACGCCGAAAGCCTGACTATCCGCGTTCCCATGGGCACGCTCATAAGGGAGGAGAGCACGGGCAGAATCCTTGCCGACATCTCGGACAAGGAGCCGCACGTGGTCGCGCGCGGCGGCAAGGGCGGCTGGGGCAACCCACACTTTGCCACGCCCGTAAGGCAGGTGCCGCGCTTTGCAAAGCCCGGGCTTCCGGGCGAGGAATATGACGTCGTGCTCGAGCTCAAGCTGCTTGCCGACGTGGGTCTTGTCGGCTTCCCGAACGTGGGCAAAAGCACCCTTGTGTCGGTGGTTTCGCAGGCAAAGCCCGAGATAGCCAACTATCACTTTACGACAATAACTCCCGTTCTGGGCGTGGTGTCAATGGGCGAGGGCTCAAGCTTTGTAATGGCGGACATTCCCGGGCTTATCGAGGGCGCATGGCAGGGCACGGGTCTGGGTCATCAGTTTTTGCGCCATGTGGAGCGCTGCCGTATGCTCGTTCACATAGTTGATGTTTCGGGCAGCGAGGGCAGAGATCCCAAAGAGGACTTTGAAACCATCAACGCCGAGCTTGAAAAATTCAACCCCGAGCTTGCGGACAGACCCATGGTGGTCGCAGGCAACAAGTGCGACATGGCTACCGACGAGCAGATAGAGGGCTTTAAAAAATACGTCAATGCAAAGGGCTACGACTTCTTCCCCATAATGGCGGCTATCCGCTACGACGTCGATCCGCTTCTTAAAAAAATACAGGAGATGCTCTCAAAGCTGCCGCCCATAGCGCGCTATGAGCCCGAGCCCGCTCCCGTAATGAACGTAGAGGATTTTGACGACCACAGCGTCGTTATCAAAAACGTCAACGGCGTTTATACCGTAGAGGCAGACTGGCTGCTTCAGGTTATGCGCGGCATAAACTTTGACGACTACGAAAGCCTCAACTATTTTCAAAAGGTGCTGACAAACGGCGGAGTTATCGAGGCGCTCAGGCAAAAGGGCGTTCGTGACGGCGACACCGTTTCGATTTATGACGTAGAATTTGACTTTATGGAGTAAGCTATGCACAACAAAACAGACGATTATTCCCCCCTGACTTTGGCTTTTGTGGGCGACGGCGTGTATGACCTGCTTGTTCGCGGTCACCTTGTAAGGCAGGCAAACCGCCCCGTGGGCGAGCTCAACAAAATAAAGGTCGGCATGGTAAACTGCACAAGCCAGGCGGAGTTTGCCAAAAAGCTCATGCCCGACCTGACCGAAAAAGAGGTCGCGGTGTATAAGCGCGGCAGAAA
Organism: uncultured Ruminococcus sp.; assembly: GCA_902798365.1. Classification (GTDB taxonomy): domain Bacteria; phylum Bacillota; class Clostridia; order Oscillospirales; family Acutalibacteraceae; genus Ruminococcoides. Next base: position 10,948 of record CADBWP010000024.1, on the reverse strand, counting down.
CGCCGCCCCAAAATCCACGGCAAAAAACGGCAGCATAGCCGATTATCACAGCGCCACCGGGCTTGAGGCTCTGTTCGGGTACCTGTACCTCAACGGCGAAAAGGACAGGATCGACGAGCTTTTTGAAAGGATCATCCGCCTGACCGGGGACTGATAGCGTTATTAAGCGGCACACGGCGCTTTATAAAGGAATAAACAGCGCTTTTCGTTCAAAATAAAAATAAATTTTGAAAAAGTATTTTAAAAATTTTGTTAATATGTTATAATATATCTCAAAGCATTTATTTAGAACGAAAGACGGTGATTATAATTGCATAAAAGAATAATATCCTCGCTGATGGCATTGCTCATGCTTTCGGGCACGGCGGCTCTTGCAGGCTGTGACCAAAGCAAGCCCGCGGGCGAAACGGCGGAGCTTTCCACCGACTTCAAAACCGCGGACAAGGTTGCCGACGGCGCCATTTTGCAGGTTTTCAGCTGGGACTTCAACACTATCCGCGAGTCCATACCCGACATAGCCGCGGCGGGCTTTTCGGCGGTGCAGACCTCTCCCATAAACGAGTGTCTCGAGGGTGAGGGCGGCGGCATGGAGCTGTACGGAGACGGAAAGTGGTACTACCACTATCAGCCCACAGACTTCAAGATAGGCAACTATCAGCTTGGCACGCGCGACGAGTTCAAGGCTATGTGCGACGAGGCTCACAAATACGGGGTAAAGGTGCTTGTTGACGTTATCGCCAACCACACCACGCCCGAGCTTGACGCTGTTTCTCCCGACCTTGTTGCGGCGGGCGGCGGCAGCTTTGAAACGCTTTTTCACAAAAACAACAGCAAGGACATAACCGACTATGACAACCGCCTGCAATGCACCACGGCAAAAATGGGCGGACTGCCCGACATCAACACCGAGCGCCCGTCATATCAGGATTATTTCCTCGCTTTCATAAACGACTGCATCGCCTGCGGAGCCGACGGCTTCCGTCACGATACCGCCAAGCACATCGGTCTGCCCGACGACCCCAAGGAGGAGGACGGCTTTACCAATAACTTTTGGGAGCGCGCCACAAAGGAGATCGACAAGGCTGACGAAATGTTCATTTACGGCGAGGTTTTGCAGGGAGGCAACGACCGCCTGAAGGATTACATAAAGGAGATCGGCAGAACCACCGCCAGCGTGTATGGCAGCAAGATACGCTCCGCTCTCATAAACGACGTGCTCGACACAAGCGCGGTAAAGGACTACTGGATAAGCGACGACGCGCCGCTCAACATAGTTACCTGGGTAGAATCCCACGACAACTACATAAACGACAACACCGCCGCCGAGCTCACCAACGATCAGGTGGTTCTCGGCTGGGCGATAATCACCTCGCGCAAGGACGGCACGCCGCTGTTTTTCTCGCGTCCCTACCATTCGGGTATAGGCAACAAGTGGGGCATGAACCGCATAGGTGTGCAGGGCGACGACATCTACAAGGACGCAAGGGTGTCGGCGGTCAACTTCTTCCGCACCGCAATGAACGGCGAGGAAGAGGAGCTTGTCAACCCTGAGGGAACCACCAACACGCTTGTTATCGAGCGCGGCAAAAAGGGCGCCGTTATAGTCAACACCGACGAGGGCACAAAGGTTGATTTTGACATAAACCTGCCCGACGGCGACTACACCGACCGCGTTGACAACACCACGGTTTATCACGTAAAGGGCGGCAAACTCAGCTGCGACAAGACCTTGGGCGAAAACACCGTTGTCGTGCTCTACAACGACGGCTACACGGGCTACGCCCCCTGCGCCGACTGCGACGTTGCACCCGACACCGAGTTCAAGACCGACGGCGACAGCCTTACCGTAACGCTCACGCTCAAAAACGCCGAAAGCGGAACCTACTCCATCGACGGCGGCGAGGCGGTTGCCTACAAGGACGGCGACACCGTGACCGTTGGCAGACCGGCAGACGGCAATGTGGCAAGGCTTGAGCTCCGCGCACAGAACGCCCAGGGCGTGCCCACCTACGAACGCGTTGAGCTGACCTTTGAAAACAATTATCAGATACCCGCGGGTACCAAGATCTACTTCCAAAAGCCCGAGGGCGACGAGTGGGCAGATGACATAAACATCTATATCTACAACACAGACGACTACGAAAACCGCTTCTGGCCGGGCGAGGCTATGACAAAGGAAGCCGACGGAAAATACAGCTACACCTTCCCCAAGGACTGGAAATCGCCGCTTATCATCTTTAACGACGGCGACGCCGCCGACAGCGTGCAGTATCCCAAGGGCAAGGGGCTTGAGGTTGAGCCCGACAAAACATATACAGTTGAATAACGGAGGAAAAAATGAATCAGAATCTCAGAGTAGAAGGCAGCAACATTCCTGCCGAGCAAATCAAAAATCCCAAGCTCTGCGCGGCCATCGAGGCTATGCAGGCAGACAATAACCAGCAGACCATCAACGCAATGATCACAGAGGTTGTCAACGCCAAGTTTATTTTGCCTGCAAACATCACGCAGGTTCCCTCGGCGCGCACCCACAACGGTCAGACCGTTATGGAAAACGCCACCCAGGTGCAGTTCCGCCTGCTCGAAAACAACCAGACCAAGCAAAAGTTTTTCGGCGCCTTTACCGACATAGACGAGTTCAACAAGTGGCAGGGGCTCAAAAGCACCCACAGGGTTGTCACCGACTTTGACAGCCTTGCAAACATGGTCATGGACGCAAACTCCAACACCGAGGGCTTTGTCATCAACCCCTTCGGCAAAAGCGTCGCGTTCCCCAAGCCAATGGTCATTTCTGTCAAGCAGCAGTACGACTACATGCGCCGCGAGAAAAACACGCTCAAGGAGGGCACGCAGGTCAAGGTCGGCGAGCCCGATGATTATCCCATCGACCTCATGGCGGCGCTCATCAACCACCTCAGCACCGAGCCGCAGGTCAACGCCGCGTTCCTGCGCATGATAGAGCAGGACGGCAAAAAGGGCTATTTCATAGTTGTTGATTTTCTCGGCAATATGGACGAGACCTTCGAGGGCATTGTCAAGGTAGCCAAGCCCTACATCGACGACGAGGACGCCCTCACCCTTATGCCCTTCTCAATGGAGTTCGCCAGAGGCGCGGTTAACGGTATAGAGCCGTTCTATCGCAAGGCGCAGGATTAATAGGGCTATGACGAGGTTGAGCTTAATGAAACCGATAACTGAAAAAGCCCAAAAATAAAACAGGTCGGAAAGAAACCGTGCGCTTCTTTCCGACCTGTTGCTTATTTTAACTATTGTAACCAACAGCAATAAATACAGCTGCGACAACCCTGCTCCGCAGAGAATACCGGTAATCAGCCGACGTGTGTTGTTTGAGGGCAGAATGTTCAGTCTTTGTATCAGCCAATCCGTAAACATGATGGCACAGAACAAAAGACAAATCCAAAATGGGATTCGGTAAAAAACAAAGGTCAGCGCGCCTATCAAATAACCTATAAACGCACCCGTACATCTTGCGCAAACCGGAAGCTGTTTTCCTCTTATGTGAAAGCTGCGTTCCTTCATCTGATGGCAACCCGAAAGCGTTCCCAGACTCCAGACAGTAGGGTAAAGCTTTTTCAGTATCGACAAGGTTTTGTCTTTGACGTTTTGCAGCAGCATATTATTCAGTCTGATTTACCGGGTTTAGATTTATTGTTTTTTATTTCATCGAAAGGGTTTGTTGGGAACGGATCAGCAATAGATGGATTGAAGCGTTGCATTTTTTTAATTGTTTCTCTTGCTTTTTTTTCTCTCCCTGAAGTTTTTGACAAGCTTACAAAAAAACCAATTATCAGAAAAGCGAGCAGGACACTTATTATAAGCCCGATTTGTCCACCCATCGGATATTCAGGTTTGTAATATCCTCTGGAAATAAAAATAATCAAAAAAATAGTAGCAAAAACAGCTCCGATTCCGGAAATAGTAGCCAATATCTTTTTCCCTTGTTTAGCTTCTTGTATCAAATCCTTCGGGTTTCTGAACTTGCAACCGCATTTTTCGCAGATAAAAGAGTTGTTGCTTGTAGTAGTGGTTACGTTCATCCCATTAATGATTTGAAGCTGCTCATTGCCGCATTCGGGACAACAGTATCCGTACGTTGCCGAAGCAGGTGTTTGAAACAGATTGCCGGTATTGCCGGCAGGATGAGCGCTGTTTTCTGTCGATGGTGTGTTTGTATTTTCTTCCCGAATTACCTTTTTTCCGCATTTTTCGCAGAATAAAGCGTTGTCGTCAAGAGTGGAACCGCAGAATTTGCAAAACATTTACATTCCTCCTTTTGTAATAGCGATGGTATTCCGATATGCCCGCATAAAAAATAAAAAAGACGCACAACCGAAAAGCTGTGCGTCAAAAAACACGAGCTCGATTGTCGCCAAACAATTGTACAACACACCTACTGAAAGCTATAATAACGTACTTAACAGGGATAGTCGAATAAGAGCATAGTGTTTTTATCAAAAACAAAAACACTATCCCCACGTTAAGTACAATAGTTTTTACTGCATATTTAGTTGTACAACTGTTGGCAACTTTATTTTACCACATATATCAGAAAAAAACTCACTAAATATTCACCAAAATATTTATGTATTTTGCACATAAAGCGGCGAGCGATTACGTTGTCAATACAATAATTGAGTATATTCAAAAGTTCCCTTATCATGGTTTTTGGATATTCTTTGTGACGGAGCTTTTTAGTATTACAAACCCCGCAATATGAGCGTATATCGCCTCATATAGCGGGGTTGATTTATAATATACAATAAATATCCTTTTCGGGGAAACCTTAATTGAATGAACAGTTTTATAAATAACGGTCAAAATCCCTGCCGCCGTACATGATGCGAACGATCTCCACCGACTTATTGCTCCGATCTGCCTTATAGAATACAAGATAGTTCTTTACATTCATCTTTCCGCTTTGACTTCCTGTGACGAAACAACACGACCGTTTATAATATCGTCATAACCCTCCTGTAATGCCGCGTCAAATTCTTCTTCGGACAACCGGTGATATCCGAGCGGTTTTGAGGGCGGCAGCTTCATTTCAAAAGGAATACCGTTTTGAAGGACGATTTGACGAAGAAACATCCCGACTGCGTTTGACATGGGAATACCAAGCTGATTCAGGATATTCTCTGCCTGCTCCTTGATCTGAGGATCAACGCGAGTAAAAACATTAGCGGTCTTTGCCATATATAACACCTCTGTTTTAGTTTATGGGTTTATTATAGCATATATGCTTGCGAATTGCAATTAGATAGCAATATTTTTGCGCGCATATTTTTTCAGATAAGACAAACCGCCGACGGAGTTATTTCTCCGCCGGTGGCTATAGTTCTATTGTTTATTATATTCTTACCGGTATATTATTCTCATTCAGATACTTTTTCAGCTCGGGAATGGGGATCTCGCCGAAGTGGAACAGCGACGCCGCCAGCACCGCGTCGGCCTTGCCCTTTGTGAACGCGTCGTAAAAGTGCTCAAGGGCTCCCGCTCCGCCGCTGGCTATTACGGGAATATCGACACGCTCCGACACCGCCCTTGTAAGCTCAAGGTCGTAGCCGTTTTTCTGACCGTCCTCGTCCATGCTGGTCAGCAGTATTTCGCCTGCTCCCAGCTCGCGGCATTTTACCGCCCACTCAACGGCGTCTATGCCCATCGGCTTTCTGCCGCCGTTTATATATACCTCCCAGCTGTTTCCGCTGCGTTTTGCGTCAATAGCCGCCACCACGCATTGGCTGCCGAACTTGTACGCCGCCTCGCTTATCAGCGCCGGACGGTGCACCGCCGCCGAATTGACGCTCACCTTGTCGGCTCCCGCCCGGAGCAGCGCGTTAAAGTCGTCAACGCTTCGTATGCCGCCGCCAACCGTAAAGGGAATAAAAATGGTGTCGGCAACTCTTTCCACCATGTCTATGGTTATGTTGCGCGAATCGCTGGAGGCGGTTATGTCCAGAAACACCAGCTCGTCGGCGCCCTGACGGTCGTACTGCGCGGCGCACTCAACGGGGTCGCCCGCGTCAACAATGTTTACAAAGCTCATGCCCTTAACTACCCTGCCGTTTTTTACATCGAGGCAGGGGATTATTCTTTTTGCATACATCTTATCTGCCTCCGACAATATCAGTAAAGTTTTTCAAAATCTTAAGACCCGTGTCGCCGCTTTTTTCGGGGTGGAACTGCGTGGCAAACACATTGCCGTGCTCAATCGCCGCGTCAATGGTAACGCCGTACTCGGTCTGCGCCGCCACAATGCCCTTGTCGGCGGCGTTCAGATAATAGGAGTGAACAAAATAAACATATGCGCCGTTTTCTATGCCGTCAAACAGCCTGCCGGGCTTTAAAATGCTGAGGCTGTTCCAGCCCATGTGCGGAATTTTCAAGCCCTTTCCCATGGGAATCCTTGAAATGCTGCCGTCGAAAATGCCCAGACCGCGCGCCCCGGGGCTTTCGTCGCTTCCCGGAAACAGCAGCTGCAAGCCGAGGCAAATGCCCAAAAACGGCTTTCCGCTGTTAATAAACTCAACCGCCGCGTCCCTTATTCCAAAGGCGTTAAGGCTGTTGACCGTATCGCCGAACGAGCCAACGCCCGGCAGCACCGCTCCGTCCGCATTCAAAACGGTTTCCCGGTCGCGCGTAACAACGCAGTCGGCTCCTATGTGCCGCAGCGCCTTGCTCACGCTCTGAATATTGCCTGCGCCGTAGTCGATAACAGCGATCATATCATCATCTCCCTTGCATGTGCAGATTATACCATAATGGCAGATTTTTTGCAATAGAATCCGCCCCGGATTTTACAAAATGAAGTCGTATCGACATATTTCGTCCAAAAATGATTGAATTTTGCAAGTTGATGTGATAAAATGAAAGATAGACTTAGAGAACAAGGAGTGTTTTCACATGATTACACATCTTCTCACCCGAATAGATTTGATGATGAACAGCTTTTCAAAGGGGCAAAAGCGCATTGCCCTTTACATTGAAGAGCATTACGACAAGGCGGCGTTCATGACCGCCTCAAAGCTCGGCGAGACAGTCGGAGTGTCCGAGAGCACGGTAGTGCGCTTTGCCACCGAGCTCGGCTACGACGGTTATCCCAAGCTGCAAAAGGCGATGCAGGAGATGATCCGCAACAAGCTCACCTCGGTTCAGCGCATAGAGGTGACCTCTAACCGCATAGGAGACGGCAACGTGCTCGACAGCGTGCTCATGCAGGACATAGAGAAGATACGCCGCACCATAGAAGAAACCTCGCACGAGGATTTCAGCCGCGCGGTTGACGAGATTTGCGCGGCAAAGCGCATCTATATCTTCGGCGTGCGCTCCACCGCCGCCATCGCCGGATTTTTGGCGTATTATTTTCAGCTTATCTTCGACAACGTCGTGGTCATCAACACCACCAGCACCACCTCGCTTTACGAGCACATATTCCGAATGACCAGCGACGATGTTATCATAGGCATATCGTTTCCGCGCTACAGCGTTATGGCGGTAGAGGCAATGGACTTTGCCCGTTCACGCGGCGCTCACGCGGTGGCAATCACCGACAGCATGGCTTCGCCGCTCATCCAGTCTGCCGACTCGGTGCTCATCGCAAGAAGCGACATGGCTTCCATAGTCGATTCGCTTGTTGCTCCGCTCAGCCTTATCAACGCGCTTATCGTCGCCACCGTGCTCAAAAAGAAGGACGAGGTCAGCGAGACCTTCCGCCGGCTTGAGCAGGTGTGGAACCGCGAGGGAGTGTATGCCAGCCACGACAACGAAAAAAACAAGACCGACGACAATGGTTAAGAAAAAGATAATAGTGGTCGGCGCAGGAGCCGCGGGACTTATGGCGGCGGGCACAGCCGCAGCGCGCGGAGCGTCGGTCACTCTGATAGAAAAAAACTCCCGCGCCGGGCGAAAAATAATGATAACCGGCAAGGGCAGGTGCAACATCACAAACAACTGCGACGTGCAGGAGTTTGTGCAAAACGTGCCCGTCAACGGCAGGTTCCTGTATTCTGCCGTCAGCGCGTTTTCACCCCTTGACGCTTACGCCTTTTTTGAGCAGATAGGGCTTCCGCTCAAAACCGAACGCGGAAACCGCGTCTTTCCCGTTTCCGAAAAGGCTGTGGATGTGGTTGACGCCCTTGTGCATTGGACGGAAGGCCTCGGCGTCAGGCGGATACAGGCTCAGGCGGATTCGCTGATTATCGAGGACAGCAAAGCTGTAGGAGTATCGTGCAGGGGCAAAAGCTTTTTTGCCGACTGCGTAATAGTGTGCTGCGGCGGCAAAAGCTATCCGCTCACGGGCTCAACGGGCGACGGCTACACGCTTGCGGAGCAGGCAGGTCACACCGTTGTGCCGCTCAAGCCCTCGCTGGTTCCGCTTGAAAGCGACGACCCCGAGTGTAAAAGCATGCAGGGGCTTTCGCTGCGCAACGTGGGGCTTAAAATAATCGACAAAGGCAGCGGCAAAACCGCCTACAGCGACTTCGGCGAAATGCTTTTCACGCACTTTGGCGTCAGCGGCCCCATGATCCTTTCGGCAAGCTCTCACCTGCGCGACATAGTGCGCGGAAAATACACCGCCGTAATCGACCTTAAGCCGGCGCTCGACAGCGAGCAGCTCGACCGCAGACTGCAAAAGGATTTTTCCGAAAACATCAACCGCGACGTGTCAAATTCCCTGTCAAAGCTGCTGCCGCGAAAAATAATAATCCCGGTGCTGAAGCGCTGGGGACTGCCCTTCGACAAAAAATGTCACTCCGTCACGCGTGCCGAGCGCAGGCGGCTGTGTGAGATCTTAAAAGGCTTTGCCGTAAGCATAAGCGGTTTTCGCCCCATCGAGGAGGCAATAATCACCTCGGGCGGCGTAAAGACCTCCGAGCTCGACCCCAAAACAATGGAAAGCCGTCTTGTGCGCGGCTTGTACTTTGCGGGCGAGGTCATTGACTGCGACGCCTATACGGGCGGCTTCAACCTGCAAATTGCGTGGAGTACGGGCAGGCTTGCAGGGGAAAAGGCGGCAGAGGACAGAGATCAGATAACAGACAGATAACAATGAAAGGATTGAAAAATATGCCGATCGCCGTTGCATTGGACGGGCCTGCGGGTGCAGGCAAATCAACCATCGCAAAACGCGCCGCCAAGGCGCTTGACTTTATCTATGTCGATACCGGCGCGCTGTACCGCACTATCGGTCTTGCCGCGTCTCGCAAGGGGGTAGAGCCTGTTCCTTCTCCCGAGGTGGAACAGCTGCTTAAGGAAATTACCGTTGACCTCACCTTCAACGAAAAGGGTGAACAGATAGTTCTTCTCAATGGCGAGGATGTTTCGGGGCTTATCCGCACGCCGGAGGCGTCGATGACGGCGTCCAAAATCTCCGCTGTACCTGCCGTAAGGGAGTTTTTGCTCGAGCTTCAGCGCAGCATGGCAAGAACCCACAACGTAATTATGGACGGCAGAGACATCGGCACCGTGGTGCTGCCCGACGCACAGGTGAAGATCTTCCTCACCGCAGCTCCCGAGGCGCGCGCCGGCAGAAGGTACAAGGAGCTTATCGAGAAGGGAATGGACGTCAAATACGAGGACATTCTAAAGGACGTTATCGAGCGCGACAGCAACGACGCCAACCGCGCCATAGCTCCGCTCAAGCCTGCCGCCGACAGCATTTTGGTCGATACGACCGAGCTTGACTTTGAGCAGAGTGTAGATAAAATAATAACGGTGATAAAGGAGAACATCTGATGGCACAAAACAAGGTGTTATATTCCGTGGGCAGGGCTATCCTCATGCCCATATTCAAGGCGCTGTACCGCTACAAAATAAAAAACAGCGGCGCGATCCCACCCGAGGGCGGAGTCATCCTTGCAAGCAACCATATGTCGTTTGCAGATCCGCCGCTTCTGGGCATAGGCTGCAAAAGACGGCTCTATTTTATGGCGAAGGCAGAGCTGTTTGAGAACAAATTTTTCGGCGCTCTCATCCGCGCGCTGGGAGCATTTCCGGTCGTTCGCGGCGCAGGCGACGGCGCAGCCATCAAAACGGGCGAGGATCTTATCCGCGAGGGCAACGTTATGACGATATTCCTCGAGGGCGGAAGAAGCAAAACCGGCGAGCTTATGCGTCCGCGCAGCGGATGCGCCCTTGTGGCACAGCAGATGCAGGTTCCGGTGGTGCCCTGCTGCATAACAAAGCGCAGCTTTAACCGCACATTCTCAAAAACCATAATCCATTTCGGCGATCCGCTCACGCCCGAGGATCTCGGACTCACCCCCGACGGAGGACGGCGCGAGCTGAAAAACGCCTCGGCTGTAATTATGGGCGAAATAAAGAAAATGAGGGAGCAGGATGCAAAAGAGCTTGAAAAAGGCTGATTCGGCGGGCTTTTGCTTCGGCGTGAGCCGCGCGGTCAGCATGGTTAACAATTTGCTTGCCGAAAACAAAAGGGTGTGCACCCTCGGTCCCATTATCCACAACATGGAGATGGTCGCCGAGCTGCGCGAAAAGGGCTGCCGCCCCGTTGACAGCGTTGACGAGGTGGGCGGGGACGAGATACTTGTCATCCGTTCGCACGGAGTGCCCAAAAGCGTCGTCGCCGAGCTTGACAAAAGAGGCATAGCTTACCGCGACGCCACCTGTCCCTTTGTTAAAAAGATCCACCGCATAGTCGCCGACACAAACCCCGAAACCGACGTTGTGCTTATCGCCGGCAATGCGGATCACCCCGAGGTGAGGGGCATAATAGGCAACTGCAACTGCGAGTATTTTACCTTTAACAAAGAGCAGGAATTAGACGAAATATTACCTATTATTCTAAAAAGGAATAATAAAACCCTGAAAGTGGTCGCTCAGACAACTTTTGACACAAAAGAATTAAAAAAATCTGTAAAAAAGATAAAAAAACTATGTACAAATGCAAAAATATTTGATACAATATGTA
>CADBWP010000023.1:24922-60371 GCA_902798365.1 uncultured Ruminococcus sp. | reverse complement strand
TTTTCGGTAATTAAATTATACAACGAAAGCACTGACCGGGCAACCCTTTTCGGGCTACCCGGTCTTTTACTTTGTTGGAGCTTAATGCGACAGCCCCATGCTTGTTTTATTTAGAAACGGAATCAAACTGTGAATGATACAGCTTGTAATAGAAGCCGTGTTTTTTAAGGAGCTCGTCGTGCGTGCCCTGCTCTGTGATGTCGCCGTCGCGCATTACAAGAATGATGTCGCTGTCGCGTATGGTTGACAGGCGGTGTGCCACAACAAAGGCGGTTTTGCCCTTCATCATTTTTGCAAAAGCCTTTTGCACGCGAATCTCGGTGAGGGTATCTATGGAGCTGGTGGCCTCGTCAAGAATAAGCACGGACGGATTTGAAAGCATGGCTCTGGCTATGCACAAAAGCTGCTTTTGCCCCTGGCTGAGATTTCCGCCGCCCTCGCTTATTTCGGCGTTGTAGCCGTCGGGCATTCGGCGGATAAAGCTGTGGGCATACGCCGCCTTTGCCGCCGAGATAACCTGCTCGTCGGTGGCTTTTTCGTTGCCGTAGCGCAGGTTTTCCATGATAGTGCCCTTAAACAGCCAGCTGTCCTGAAGCACCATGCCGAAGCGCCGCCTGTGCAGGTCGCGCGGAAGGCTGCGGATGTCCTCGCCGTCAACGGTTATGCTGCCCGTGTTGACGTCGTAAAACCGCATGAGCAGATTGATGAGCGTGGTTTTGCCGCAGCCCGTGGGTCCCACTATCGCCACATGACAGCCGCCGGGAACCTTAAGCGAAAAGTCCTTTATCAGGGGCTTGTCGGGGGTATAAAAAAAGCCTACGTTTTTAAAGCAGACCTCTCCCCTGCACGCATCCCCGGCGCCGCCCAGGGCGTCGGGAGTTTCGTCCTCTGCCTCGAGAACCTCGAAAACTCTGCCTGCCGCCGCTATTGCGGTTTGAAGCTGGGTGAGCACGCCCGTTACCTCGTTGAACGGCTTGGTGTATTGATTGGCATATGTCAAAAAGCACGACAGTCCGCCTATTGTGAGCGTGCCCGAAAGCACGGTAAGCGCGCCTATCAGCGCAACGGCGGCATATACTATCGCGTTTACAAGCCTTGTGCTGGGGTTTGCCAGCGCGCCTGCATACTGAGCCTTAAAGCCTACGTCGTACAGCTTGTCGTTTAATTTTTCAAACTCCTCCTGCGCCCTGTCCTCATAGGCGAAAGCCTTGACTATGCGCTGGTTGCCAACGTGCTCTTCCACGTATGAAGAGATCTCTCCCTGCAAGATCTGCTGCTCGCGGAACCTTTTTGCGCTGAGCTTGCCGATAAAGGCGGCGACAAACAGCGACAGCGGCGTTAAAAAGAAAACGGCAAGGGCAATGCGCCAGTCTGTCATAAGCATGAAAACCAGCGTGCCGACGATGGTGACAACGCCCGAGAACAGCTGCAAAAACATTTGCGTCAGTCCGTCGCCCACCGCGTCTATGTCGTTTATGACGCGGCTTATCAGGTCGCCGTGAGCGTGGGTGTCGGTGTATGACAGCGGCACGGTGTTGAGCTTGCGGAACACCTCGCGGCGAAGGTCGCGCACGGTGCGGAAGCTGACAAGATTAACAAGGTAATTCATCAGCCATTGGCACACGGTAACGCCGACCAGCGCGACGGCGATATAGATCAAAATACGCGCAACGTCGTCAAAGCCGACGCTTCCCTTGCCGATGATGTGATCGACCGCGTTGCCCGTAAGCACGGGGATATAGAGCGTGAGCGATATGCCGACAAGCGACGTGAGCATTGCAAGAAGCAGCAGACCCGTATAGGGGCGGATTCTGCCGAGAGTTTTTTTGACCGGAGATTTCTTCTTCACGCGCCCACCTCCTCTGTCTGCTGCGAGAGGCAGATGTCGCGGTAAATGCCGCAGCTCTCAAACAGCTCGGCGTGAGTGCCGCTGCCTGCGATTTTTCCGTCCTCAACAACCAGAATAAGGTCGCAGTTTTTTACGGTGGCGCTGCGCTGGGTGACTATCATCACGGTCATTCCGTGAGTGGATTCGCGCAGAGCCTTGCGCAGAGCGGCGTCGGTGGCAAGGTCGAGCGCGGAAAAGCTGTCGTCAAGAATGAGCAGCCGAGGGCTGCCCACAAGGGCGCGGGCTATGCAAAGACGTTGGCGCTGACCGCCGCTGAAGTTTTTGCCGCCCTGCTCCACCCGGCTGTCGAGCCCCTTTGGGAGCTTTTGCACAAAGTCGTATGCCTGCGCGATTTTAAGGGCGTTTATTATCTCTTCATCTGACGCAGCAGGCGCTCTCCACCTCATGTTGTCGCGAATGGTGCCGCCGAACAGCACGCTCTGCTGCGGCACAAAGCCTATCTGCCGCCTCAGCTGAGCAAAGGGATAGTCGCGCACATCGGCGCCGTCGATATAAACCGCGCCGCTTTTTACGTCGTAAAACCTTGGGATAAGGCTTATCAGCGTGGTTTTTCCGCTGCCTGTTCCGCCTATTATTCCCACCGTCTGTCCGCGCATGACGCTGAAGCTCACGCCTGTAAGCTCGTCGTCGCCGCCCGAGTAGTTGAAGCTGACGTTGTCAAAGCGGATGTGGGGCGTGTCGAGCGATGTATCGACTTTTATTTCTTTATCGGAATTTTGTTTAACGCCCGGCTCGGTTTCAAACACCTCGTTAATGCGCTTTGCGCAGGCGCTTGAACGGGTCATAAGGATAACAAGGTTTGCCACGACCACCATTGCAAGCAAAATCTGCGTCATATAGCTTACAAGCGCAACGATGTCGCCCGTCTGCATCTCTCCGGCATTGACATTTAACGCACCGAACCACAGGATCGCTATAATTGCAAGACAGGTAACTGCGTAGGTCACAGGGCTTAGCAAGGCGGAAAGCATGCTTACGCGCACGGAGGTTTTTGCCAGATCCTCTGTCGCACGGTCAACTCGCTCACACTCGGTCTTTTGCTTTGAAAACGCGCGTATAACGCGGCTGCCCGACAGGTTTTCACGCGCCAAAAGCCCTATTCTGTCAAGCTTTTTCTGAACAAGGGTAAAAATCGGCAGGCTGCGGCTCATCACCAAATAAAGCGTGAGCGCGATAAGCAGCGACGCGGCAAAAAAGATAAGCGACATTTTCAGATTGATGGTCATTGCCATAACAAGCGAGCCTGCAATGATGAACGGCGCGCGCGTGAGCAGGCGGATCATCATGGCTATGCTTTGCTGCACCTGATTTGTGTCGTTGGTCACGCGGGTTATCAGCGACGGCGTTCCCAGGCGGTCAAGCTCTGCGTGCGACAGGCTGTTGATGTGCCTGTACAGCTCGGCGCGTATCTTGGTGCCTGCTCCCTGAGAGGCACGCGAGGCAAAGTACTGAGTAAACATCGCGCTCGTCCAGCCCAGAGCCGCAAGCAGCACAAGCAGTCCGCTCATGCGCAGTACGTATCCGCCGTCGTGAAGCTCAACTATGCCCACGTTGATTATGTTTGCCATTACAAGCGGCACAAACAGCTCCAGTATAGCCTCAAACAGCTTGCACAGGGGACCTATTATACATTCTTTTTTATAGTCCTTTAAAAATCTTCTCAGCTTAAACATGTATCATTGTTCTAAATTAGAAATAAAAGGGCGAACACAGTCCGCCCTTTGAGCTTTTTTCTTTATAAAATATGGGTCGTGCCAACCGTCATTACGAAAGCACCGCGCCCTGAGCGCCCGAGGATACCTGCTTTGCGTAACGCGCAAGGTAGCCCGTGGTGATCTTGGGCTCGCGCGGCTGCCACTCCGCCTTGCGGCGTGCAAGCTCTTCATCGGACACCATAAGGTTGATGGTGTTGGCGGGAATGTCTATCTCGATGATGTCGCCGTTGCGAACAAGCGCGATGGGACCGCCCACAGCCGCCTCGGGTGATACGTGGCCGATTGACGCGCCTCTGGTTGCGCCCGAAAAGCGTCCGTCGGTGATAAGCGCCACGGTGCTGCCCAAGCCCATGCCCATGATGGCAGAGGTGGGATTGAGCATTTCTCTCATGCCGGGGCCGCCCTTGGGACCCTCATAGCGGATAACAACAACGTCGCCCTCCTCTATCTCGCCGCGCATGATAGCCGACATTGCGTCCTCCTCGCAGTCATAAACCTTTGCGGGACCCGAATGCTTGAGCATTTCGGGAGCGACTGCCGAACGCTTTACAACGCAGCTGTCGGGAGCTAAATTTCCTCTGAGCACCGCTATGCCGCCTGTGGCGCTGTAGGGCTTTTCTACGGGGCGGATAACGTCGGGGTTCTTGTTGACAACGCCCTCGATGTTTTCTGCAACGGTTTTGCCCGTGCAGGTGATGATGTCGGTTTTGAGCAGACCGAGCTTGTTTATCTCGTTCATAACGGCATAAACGCCGCCTGCCTCGTTAAGATCCTCCATATAGGTTCTGCCCGCGGGCGCAAGGTGGCAAAGGTTGGGGGTGTGTGCGCTTATTCCGTTTGCGATGTCGGGGTTGAGGTCTATGCCGCACTCGTGGGCGATTGCCGGCAGGTGGAGCATTGAGTTGGTGGAGCAGCCCAAAGCCATGTCCATTGTAAGAGCGTTGCGGAACGCGTCCTCGGTCATTATGTCGCGCGGCTTAATGTCTTTTTCAAGCAGCTCCATTATCTTCATGCCGGCGTGCTTGGCAAGCTGAAGTCTTTCGGAATAAACCGCGGGGATGGTGCCGTTGCCGCGCAGACCCATGCCCAGAACCTCGGTGAGGCAGTTCATGGAATTTGCGGTGTACATGCCCGAGCAGGAGCCGCAGCTGGGGCAGGTCTTGTGCTCGTATTCAAGCAGCTCGTCCTCGGTTATTTTGCCCGAGTTGAAAGAGCCTACCGCCTCAAACATGCTTGAAAGGCTGGTTTTGTTGCCCGAGAACCTGCCTGCGAGCATGGGACCGCCGCTTACAAAAATGGTGGGTATGTTAAGACGCGCAGCCGCCATAAGCAGACCGGGCACGTTTTTGTCGCAGTTGGGAACCATTACCAAGGCGTCAAACGCGTGGGCTATAGCCATTGACTCGGTGGAATCGGCAATGAGGTCGCGCGTAACAAGCGAGTACTTCATGCCCTTGTGACCCATTGCTATGCCGTCACAAACCGCAATTGCGGGAAAAACGATGGGATTGCCGCCCGCAAGCGAAACGCCTGTTTTTACGGCGTTTACGATTTTATCTATGTTCATGTGACCGGGCACGATCTCGTTATAAGAGCTTACTATGCCTATCAGGGGCTTTTGAAGCTCTTCGTCGGTCATGCCGAGCGCGCGGAAAAGCGAGCGCTGGGGCGCACATTTTATCGGGGTTCTTACTGCATCACTATTCATAAAAAACAGTCCTTTCGGAATTATTGTTATCAACATCTATTTTAGCACTATTCACGACGTTTTGCAAGAGATAAATGAAATGAGCCGGCGGAACATCATGTGCTTTTGTACGAAGCATTGTTGATCCCCCAAAAATGAAAATAGAGGCGGTCATGCCGCCTCTATAGTCTTTAGAAATTGATTATTACTTACTGCTCTTCTTCTTGGAAACGGTGAAGAACGCTACGCCTGCAGCTGCCGCAAGAACGATGATGCCTGCAAAGATCCAAACTGTTGCATTGCCCTCGTTGGTGGGGATGGAGCCGTTGGCTGTGTTGTCCTTTGTGGAATCCGAGGTAGCGGAATCGCTTGTTGCGCTGCCTGTAGCAGTAATGTTGGTGTTTGCAAGAGTCGCATTGACAGTCTCGCCGGTGCCTGCCGCATAAGTGGCGGTGGTCAGATCGGGTATCTGAGGAGTTGCCAAAGTACCGTACTCAACGGGATTGTTCTGATAGCTTGTCTCCGCATTCGCTACGGAAAAGCTGAGCGCTCCCATTGTAACCAATACGCAAACCGCAAGAAGAATACTGATAACCTTTGCTCTCAATTCCATTACTTCCTTCCAAATAGTTTTGCACTAATAAAATACCATAAAGGAAATTAAAAATCAATAGATATTATAAAATTGTAAATTATTTTTTGCTTTTTCTACAAATAATTTCCTTTTATGCATGTGTATTGGTGTGCTAACACCTAAAAACGGCGCTTTATTGCTGATTTATGTCAGGTTTTGCCGTGTTTCTTGACATAAAAAAAGCAATATGATATACTCAAAGCAACCGAAAACGGAGGTGTTACCAATGAAAAAAATAGCAGGAATCCTATCAATCGCGCTTATCGCGGTAATGCTTGCGGCTGTGCTGACCGCATGCGGAGGCGGCTCCGCAGACGGCGGCTCAAAGGACGCCATAGCCGGCAGCTGGAAGCAGATCGACGAGGTAAACGGCAACTGGACATGGACCTTTGACGGCAGCGGCAAATGCACGCTTGACGGCGAGACCACGGGCTTTAAGAGCAACGGCACCTATAAGCTTGACGAGGCTGCCAAAACCGTGACCGTCAACATGGAAAGCTGGACAGACGAAAAGGTTTATACCTATACCCTGACCGACACCACCCTCGACCTTGAGGAAACGTTGTCGTCCTATCACCTTGTAAAGCAATAAGCAAACGCAAAAAGAGCCGACGTTACTCTTGATAACGCCGGCTCTTTTCTCTATTCTCTGATCTCTGTTGCCTCGGGGGCAGCGGTCGTTTTGGTCTTGGAGGATTCGCCCTCCTTGGTGTAAAACACGCTGAGGAACATCTCGTAAAATTCCTTTTCCTTTACGTAGTTTTCGGCGTGGTTGCCCGACTGAGTGACGTCAACCGGAACCGAGTGATAGTTAAAGCTCATGGTGCGGTTAACGATAAACTCGGTGGCAAGGTATGTTACCTTGTCGGCGTTGAGGTTTGTGCAGGAATACGGCGCCGAGGCGTTGAACAGGTCAACCGGAACCGAAATATCCTTTTTGGTAGCCGTGATGAACTTCTTCAAAAACGCGTTCATATACACCTTTTGGCGTTCGTTTCTCAGCAGGTTTGCGTCGGCGCGATCCATGGCGCGCAGCTCAACAAAGTATTTGGCGTTGATGCCTTCAAGGTGATAGGACTCTCCCTTTACAAAACTGCCGATGGTCTCGGGAGAAACCACATCCACGCCGCCCACGCTGTCGTTGATGTCCTGAACACCGTCGAGGTTGAGCGAAATATAGATGGTGATGGGCACGTTGTAAAACAGGCGCGAAACAGCCTCCTTGGAGTTTACGCAGCTTGAGTGAGCGCCGTCGCCGTAGGAATAAGCGGCAGCTATCTGCATTTTTTCACGACCCACGTAGCCTCCTTCAGAGGAATAGACCGAAACGTCGGTCATAATATCACGCGGAACGTTGATTATTGAGATCTCGCCGCTTTTGGGGTTGATGGAGCACACCGCGATAACGTCGGACAGGTTTCTCTTTGTCGCACCCGAGCTGTCGGTCATGCTGTTCTTTTTGTCTATGCCCAAAAACAGTATGTTGATATTGTTGTTGTTGAAGGTGTATCGCTCGCCGTTGTATATCACATATTTGCCGTTGTTGCCCACGTCAACGTCATCGGGCGCGGTTATATTGTAGGTTTTTGCGGTAAGCTCCACCTTGCCCTGCTTGTACATGGCGTAAATCGACGCGCCTATCGCAACGGCGGCGATAAGCACGAACAAGCCTATCGTCAAAAGGATACGCTTTATACGCTTTTTGATTTTTCTGCGTCTGTGACGTCTTTTGCTGTGGTGGTGGTGATGGTGATGATGGTGGCGGCGGCGTTTTTTCTTGCCCTCCGAGCCTTCCTCGTCATCCTCCTGCTCCGCCTCAAGCTCGGCTCTTGCCTCAAGAACCTCCCTTAGCGCTTCCTCGGGGGTCTGCTTTGGGGCGCGCGTTCTGCGCTTGCTGCCGACGGCTTCGCTTTTTGTTTCGCCGCTGCCCGTGCTTTCGGCTTTAGCCTGTTCGGGCACGGCTTCTTCCGTGTTTTTAATTTCTTCTGACAATCATATACCTCCCAGTGCCGGGTGCCGGTGGGCACTATCTCCGCCTTTTGAAAACTTGTAGATAAACCAAGTGTTTCTGCAACGGCGGGTCGAAACATCAAATTGTTCTGTAAAATAGCAATCGGTAGGGTGCCGGTGGGCACTATCTCCGCCTTTTGAAAACTTGTAGATAGACTAAGGGTTTCTGCAACGGCGGGTCGAAACATCAAATTGTTCTGTAAAATAGCAATCGGTAGGGTGCCGGTGAGCGCTTTCTCCGCCTTTTTAACAGTTTGTGCTGACAAAGCTTTTCCGGAACGGCGGGTCTAAAGTTCTGCGAATCCAAAGCTCTGCGAATATAAAATCCTATGAATCTAAAGCTCTGCGAACGGCGACTGCTTTACGCCTTTCTTTGTCTCACAAAAATACATTTTTTCATAGAAAAAAGAGGGACAGCGCCGCCATCCCTCTTGAACGATTAACTTATTTTGCGGAACGGCGTTTTGCGATCGCAACGACTGCAAACAGAGCCGCAACGGATGTAAAGAGTACAACATAAGGTGTGGCGGAGGAGCCTGTCTGTGGAGACTTGGAGCTGTCGTCGATCACCTTTTCGGAGGATCCTGCGGGCTCGGTACCGGATTCGCCCTTCTTTACAAAGCGGGGCTTTACAGTAAGATCGCCCTTTGCGATGAGCTCAAGCACTCTGTCTGTGAGCTTGCCGATGGGCTCGTAGTCACCCTCGATATCCCAGCCTTCAAATTCATAGCCGTCCTCGGGAACACCCGTGATGGTAACCTTCTGCTTGCCGTCGGGATCCACCTCTTTGTCGCGGTCAATAACAACATGACCCTTTTCGGGATCGTCGATGACCTTGATGACGGGCGGCATGGGAGCCACGCTGGGGCTCTGGATATTCTCGGCAAACACGGGAAGCACCGATATTGCCGCAAGCATAAGAGCTATTGTAATGGCTAATAATTTTTTCATGGGGAAATCCTCCTTATATAAATAATGGAAATACTGACTGAATACTTATTCGCGTATTCATTTTAACACATTTAAACAAAAAAGTAAACAAAATTATTACACAAAATTTTGCACTATATATTGTGGAATATGCTGTGAAAACTTATTGCGCGGGCACAAGAGGCTTTTCCGAAACGAGCCTTGCCGCCACCAGATACCTGCCCTCGCCGTAGTTGAGGCAGGTGCTTAGTATAACTATTCTGTCGTTTATGCCGAGGCTGACGCCGTCGCGCACGTTGCTCTGCACCGAATGGGGGTTCATTATGTTGTCGAGAAAGCCGATGAAAACCTCGTCGTTGTAAAAGTCGTAGGAGTTCATTATATGGGAATCGTCGCCCACATATGCGGAAACTATCTCATAGCTGAGCTCCTTGTCGGGCGTGTAAATGGTCATGTCCCTGTTCTGCGCAAAAAAGTCGGCGTCCTCAAAGCTGTGCAGCGAGGCAAACATGCTGTTGTCCGCCATGTTGTGGCCGTAGAGCACGGTGACCCTGTCCTTAAAGTCCCTGCGGTTGCAAAACTGCGAATAGATCGCCCCGGCAAAGCTGTATTCTTTGTTAACGCCGTGGTCAATGTAAAAGTTGTCGTTTGTTTCGCTGCGGAGCACGGGGTAATCCACCCTTGTGCCGGGAACCTTTATCCACGCGTAAATATCGGAGTTCTCGTTCTGCTGCAGAGAGGCAAAGTCGATCGGATTTGGTTCGGCAGGCACTCCGCTGCTGTCGGTAGCCTGCGCGGCGGTGGTCTCCGCTGCGGCAGATGCGTTATCATATTTTGAGCTGAGGCTTGAATAGTCCTCTGCCGCCTGTTGGTTGTTGATTTGCTCAAAGAATATATATATTCCGCTTGCGGCGGCAATAAGTATAAGTACGATTATTACAGCCGTTATTATAATTTTTTTCATTGCTTCACCATCTTGTTCGGTATCGGTCGGAAAGGCAGGTTATTTTGAGAAAGGTTTTGTGCAATACGATTCTGTATTACGCTGTCTTCCCGAGTGAAACCGTTCACCGTTCACCGTTCATTATTCACTAAAATACAGTCGGGAGCAGAAGTTCTCGCCCCTGCAAAGCCGGCTGCCCGACCGAACTCTAAACTCTCCAAGCCTGCCGTTATTCCTCAAAAAGCGGTGTCGAATAATAGCGCTCGGCGGTGTCGGGAAGGACGGTGACCACGGTCTTGCCCCTGCCCAGCTTTTTGGCGAGCTTAAGAGCCGCGGCAACGTTGGTTCCTGCCGAAATGCCGCACATAAGACCCTCCTCGCGCGCGAGCCGCTTTGCGGTGCTCAGAGCCTCTTCGTCTGTGACGACGTAAATCTCGTCGTAAATGCCGGTGTTGAGAATGTCGGGGATAATGCCGTCGCCTATTCCCATTTGCAGATGGGTGCCTATGGTGCCTCCTGCCAGAATGGCGGCGTTTTCGGGCTCTACCGCCCAGATCTCAATGTGGGGATACTGCGCCTTAAGCACCTCGCCTATGCCCGTAATTGTGCCGCCCGTGCCTATGCCCGAGCAAAAGCCGTCGATGGGGCCTGCGCATTGCTGCATTATTTCAAGGGCGGTGTATTTTTTGTGAGCCATTACATTATTGATGTTTGCAAACTGCTGCGGAACAAACACCCTGCTGTCCTTTTCCTTCATGCGCAGGGCGGTTTTGAGGCACTCGTCGATGCATGCGCCGATGTCGCCTGCGTCGTGAATAAGCTTTACCTCGGCGCCGTAGTGGCGGACAAGCTTGCGCCTCTCCTCGCTTACGCTGTCGGGCATGACTATTATGGTGCGGTAGCCCTTTACCGCGCCCACAAGCGCGAGCCCTATACCCTGGTTTCCGCTGGTGGGCTCAACTATTATGCTGTCCTTGCCTATCAGTCCCTGACGCTCCGCCTGCTCTATCATGTTGAGCGCGGTGCGCGTTTTTATGGAGCCGCCCACGTTGAGCGCCTCGAACTTTACCAGAATGTCGGCGCTGTCCTTATCGACCATGCGGTTAAGACGGATAAGCGGCGTTTGACCCACCGCTTCGAGTACATTGTTGTAAATCATTTTGCCTTTTCCCTTTCATTTTGTGATACCCATAACATTATACTCAAAACCCGAGGGATTTGGAATATACATATTGCCCAAAAACCGTACGCAAAAAATGTTGCAAAGATACAAATTTATTGCTTGTTTCTTTTTAAAACGGTTATTATCACATCGGGATTTTTCAAAATAAACCTGATCAGCAGCAAATACAGCCTGCCTGACTGCCGCCTGTATTCCTGCGACTTTTTGCACTCCCCTATCTGGTAATACAGGTCGTAAAGATAACACAGCTTGTTGCGGCGGTACGCCCTTTTAAAGCCGTTTTCCTTAAAGAATCTGCCCCTTTGAAGGTGAAGCTCAAGGGATTGGAGCCTGTCGGGCTTCCTCTCCGAACGCATTACGCTGTTTTGCCTTTGTCTGTACATGTACAGAGGCTTGCCCACATAGGAGACCCTTTCGCATCCGAACAGAACGGACGGCATGACGATGGTGTCCTCGTAGAGCCTCATGTCGGGGAAACGCCTGTTTTGAAAGCACTCGGCAGAAAACAGCTTTGCCGTTATGGTGAGGCAATGCATGGCGTGACTGCAAAAAAAGTCCTCGGGGGTGTAAAGCTCCGCGTCGAAAGCGCTTCCGCCGTGCGGTTCGTCCGACAGAGCGTCGTCAAGCCCGCAGCCATTTACGGAGGTATTGTTTGCTTCGGCGGCGGTGAGAAGAGCTTCAAGATATTCTTCGTGCACGCTGTCGTCGCTGTCGATAAACGTTATCCAATCGATTTTGCCGTTTTTGAACGCGTGATCCAGCCCGGCGTTGCGTGCAACAGCCTGACCCATGTTTTGCCGATGTATAACGGATACGCGGCTGTCGGAGGCGGCGTATTCGTCGCAGACACCGCCGCTGCCGTCGGTGGAGCCGTCGTCTATGAGTATCAGCTCAAAGTCGCGGCAGGTCTGCGCCAAAATGCTTTCAATGCAGTCGCTCAGGTATTCTTTTGTGTTATAAACGGGAACGATAACACTAATCATTTATCTCTTCAAGCTCTGAGGCGTCTATTTTTTTCATCTCTTTTTTGTTGAACGCGTCATAAATCAGGGGAATTATATAAAGCGTCATAACCGTGGCATACAACAGACCGCCTATACACACAACAGCTATGGGCTGCATCATTTCGGCGCCCGTGCCTATTCCCAGCGCCATTACCGAAAGTCCGAGCACGGTGGTCATCGCGGTGATGAAGATGGGGCGCATACGGGTCTTGCCCGCCTCTACTATCGCCTCTGTCCTCTGTTTGCCGTCAAGGCGCAGGGTGTTGATGTAATCCACAAGCACGATGCCGTTGTTGACTATTATTCCGCACAGCATTACAAATCCCACAAGCGACATAACGCTGATGTCGAAACCGGCGATGAGCAGCGCCGCAAAGCCGCCCGTAAAGGCAAGCGGAATGGTAAACATTATGATAAACGGCGATTTAAGGCTTTGGAACTGCGCCACCATGATGAGATATATCATAATAACGCCCAGCAGCAGCATAAGAAGCAGTTGCTGCACAGCCTCCATCGTTGCCTTGTCGGTGCCGTCGTATTCAATTGAAAAGCCCTGAGGCAGGGTGTAGTCCGCAAAAAACGCCTTGGTGCGATTTGAAACGTCGGTAAGCGTGTAGCCGTCCTTAAGCTTGCCCGTGATCTCGAGGCAGCGCTTCTGGTTTTGGCGGATGATAGAGTCCATCGTCTCGGTTTGGGCTATCTCGGCAACGTCTGACAGCGCGACGGTCTTTTCCTTGCCCTCGGCGTCGGTATAGGTGAGCTCTGCCGCACCCAGGGTGTCGGGGGTTATCTGAGCGGTTTCGTCCCTCACTATAACAACGTCAAGACTGCCTTTTTCGGTTTTGAGCGTTGTTGAGGTCTTTTCGTTTGATATTGCCTCCGCGACCTGCTGAAACACCTGCGCGGTAGTAAGCCCGTTTGCGGCTGCCTTAAGCTTATCTACCTTTACCGAGATCTCGGGCGAGGTAGCGCCAACGCCGCTGTCGGCGGATTCTATGCCCTCAAGCTCCGAGAGCTTCGCCGCCATGTCCTCGGCGGTCTCCTTAAGCTTGGCTGCGTCGTCGCCGAACAGCCTTATCTGCACTCCGCCGTCACCCAGCAGAACCGACATAGAGCTTGTTGAGCTGCCGCCTATGCTTACCTCGCCGTCTATGGCTTCAAGCTCGGCGGCAATTTTTTCCGAAAGTTCCTCGCCGCTTTTTGTGTTTTCGGGCTTGAGCACTCCGTAGGCGGTAATGCTGCCTGCGCCGCTGTCCGCGCCGAGCCCCGAAAGGCTCATCGTGCTGCCCACGGTGACGCCCACGGTTTCAAACTCGCTGTATTTTTCCATTACTTCGGCAACGGTATCAGCGACCGCCGCGGTCTCTTCAAAGGTGGTGTTGGGGGCGAGTGTGACGGTTATCTGCACCTCGGTGTTACTCATGGACGGCATAAAGCTGAAGCCGCGCATATACGTGAGCCACGCGCTGCCGAAAAGCAGTCCTAAAACAACAAGGATGGAAACGACCTTGTGCCTGAGCACAAAGCGCACGGATCTGTCGTAGCCTTTAAGAATAACGCCCTCGCCGGTCTTTTTGGGCTGACGAACCCTTTTGAGCACATGGCGGCTCATTGCCGGCACAAGGGTGAGCGCGACGAGAAGGCTTGCCAGCAGCGAATATGTGATGGTGAGCGCCAGATCTACAAACAGCTGGCGCACCAGACCCTCTACAAACACTATGGGCAAAAAGACGCACAGCGTGGTGAGGGTTGAGGCAACTATGGCGCCTGCCACCTGACGCGCACCGTTGACCGCCGCCTTTATCGCCGAATAGCCCATGCGGCGCAGGCGGTAGGTGTTTTCGATGACAACGACCGAATTATCCACAAGCATACCCACGCCTATGGCAAGACCCGAAAGCGAAAAGGCGTTGAGCGTTATTCCGCTGAAATACATGAGCACTATGGCAAAAATCACGCTTACGGGGATGGACACCGCAACAATGACGGTGGGCTTGATGTCGCGCAGAAAAACAAGAAGTATGATTATGGCGAGCGCTGCGCCGAGCAAAAGGTTTTGCAGCACGCCGTTTATAACTAAGTCTATATAGTCGCCCTGGTTGAAAAGGTTGGTGAACCTGAGCCCGGGATAATCGTTTTCAAGCGCGGAAAGCTCTGTGTTTATGTTGTCGCATACTGTCGAGGTGGCTATGCCGCTCTGCTTGCTGAAGCTGAAAACTATTCCGTCGCTGCCGTTGACGCGGGCGTAAATGTCGGCGGAATTATCCGCCACAAAAATATCCGCTACGTCGCTGAGCCTGATAACTCCGATGCCGTCTATTTTTGTATCAAACAGCGTAAGACCTATAAGCTCCTGCTCATCCGCCACCTCGTCGCCCACGCGGACAAGGCAGCGGTTGTTTTGGTCGTCGGTGATGTAGCCCGCAGGCATTGAAAAGTTCTGCGCCAAGAGAATTGCGGAAACCGATTCGAGCGTCACCATGCTTTCGGGAGCCGCCTTTTCCTTTGCCTCGGTTTTCTTTTGATTAAGCTCCTCAAGCGATTTGTCAAGCTCTGTCTGCGCCGAGGCAAGCTGAGCCGAAGCAGCAGAGATCTCGGTCTGCTTTGCCGCCAGGGACGCTAACGCGCCCGACATTTTGAAGTCGGCGTCCGACTGCTGCTGCGTTATGGTGGCAAGCGCCTTATCGACGGAAATGCTGTTGTCCTCAAGCCCTGCCAGCGCGGCGTTTATCTGCTCCAGACCGCTGTTAAGGGTGGCTATTTGGTCGGACATTGATTTCAGGGTTTCGTCAAGCAGGTCAACGTCGGTGTCGAATTCCTTAAGCTTTTCTTTGAGCTCGTCAACCGAGGCATCAACGTGCTTAAGCGCGGCGTCAACAGTCGTTACGGCTGCGGCAAGCTCTTCCTTTTTTAAGTTGTAGGGCTCAAGCGCCGCGTCGATTTGGGCAAGACGGGCGTTCAGCTGCTCTCTCTCCTCCTCGATTATCTCGGGAGCGGGCAGCTTTTCGAGTATTGTCTTGTACTCGTCGTTCAGTCTGTTGAGTATTTCAAGCCTTTCGGCAAGCCCTTTCCTGTCGGTCATAAGCTCGTCGTAGGTGGTTTTTATCGTAAGCAGCGCCTGATATGACAATTCAAGCGCGGTTTTGGATTGCGTAAGCGAGGATTTTTGGTCGAGCAGCTCCATCTGCGCCGACAAAATCTTCGACTTGCCTCCGTTTGCCTGCGCCTGGGCGTCGGCAAGCTGCTTTGCAAGCTCCTCCTGCTGAGCGTTGATTTGGTCTATGGAGTCGTTTACGGTCTGCGCGCCCTGCTCCGCCTGCGACGCATTGTCCTCAAGCTGCTTTTTGGCGTCGTTCAGCTTATCCTCGGCGTCGGCAAACTGACTGTCGAGCGCGGCGTTTATCTTTTTGTTGAGGTCGTCGAGCTTCTTCTGAGAAATAACGACGTTTTCCTGCTCCTTTACAACGCCCATACCCGAAACGGACGCAACGCCGTCAATGCCCTCAAGGCGGTTCATCAGCTCGCTTTTTACAAATTCCGACAGCTCAACGCGCTGCTTTCCCTCGTATTCAACAGCCGTCATGGCAACGGGCAGAAGGTTGGGGTTCGCCTTTATAAGATAGGGCGTGCCGATGGCGTCGTCCCATGAATCGGTTATTGTGTCAAGCCCCGAGCGCATATCCACCGTGGCGGTGTTCATGTCGGTGCCGTCCTCAAACTGAATAATGAGCATTGAATAGCTGTCGCCGGAGGTTGAGTCTATCTTTTTTACGCCGTCAATGGTGGAAAGCGTCTGTTCAAGCGGCTTTGTCACCTTTGCCTCAACGGTCTCCGGGGTCTGACCGTAATAGGACGTCATTATCATGGCGTAGGGAAAGTCCATATTTGGCAGCAGGTCGGGAGTCATGCGCGTAAAGCTGACTATTCCCAGCACTATTACCAAAACCACCGCAACAAATATGGTTATGGGTTTTTTTACGCTGAATCGAGATAGCATAGGCTCTCCTTACTGCGGCACGCGCTCCAAAGGGGCGGACGTCCGCATTTTTGTTGTGTAAGAATACCGTAATTGTATCATTATGCCGCTTTTGTGTCAATACAGCGGCGATTTATAATCACGTCAATTCCGGTCATGCTTTTACAAGGTCGGCGGTCCGAGCCCCGGTAAGCGCGATAAGGTCGGCGGGCGCAAGGTCTATCTGACAGCCGATTTTGCCCGCGCTGACTATTATGTTGGGAAGCGAAAGCGCCGTGTTGTGAAAGGTGGTGCGGTAAAGCTTTTTCATGCCTATGGGCGAGCAGCCGCCGCGCACATAGCCCGTCACCCGGGTTATATCCTTTACGGGGATCATCTCCACCCTTTTTTCTCCCACACTTGCGGCACATTTTTTAAGGTCGAGCTCGCAGGCAACGGGTATCACAAAAACATAATAATCCCTGCCCGCGCCCTTTGTTACAAGCGTTTTGAACACCGTTTCGGGGTTCTGCCCCAAAAGAGAGGCGACGGTAACGCCGTCAACCGCCTCTTTGCCGTGGGGGTATTCGTGGGTTTTATAGCTGATTTTTTGCCTGTCGAGGATACGCATAACGTTTGTTTTTGCCTCGGACATAATATCACCGCCTTGTTTTGCTGTATTGTAATTGTATAACACGGCGCCGCCGGTGTCAATCGGGTAATTTTAACCCGATTCAAAAAGCCGCCTGCCCGTGCAAAAGCACTTTATTTTTACATAAAAGAATCATAAACCGCTCAAAACCAAAAAAACGTGTAAAAACCGTACAAAAGGCGCGAAATGTTTAGCTTTTATTATTGTAATTCGGGCGGTTTTGTGGTAGAATTAATGCTGATTGGCAAATCAAATACCGGGCTTCCCTTTTGGGGAGCTTACAAATAGGAAAGGAGCGTATATGGCGAAGGATATGTTGGAAGCGATCCGCGCCGCCGAGGAAGACAGCATACGGCGCGAGGACGCCGCAAAGGCAGAGGCACAGCAGGCTCTTGCCAAAGCAAAGCAGGACGCCGAGGCGCTGGTTGCCGGGCGCGAGCAAAAGGCACGTGCAGACGCACAGGCGGCTGTTGACGCCGCAAAAGCGGAAGGCGCAAAAACGCTTGAGCAGGCAAAGGCGGACGCCGAAAAGCAATGCAGGCAGATTTGTGATTCTGCCGAAAAAAACCGCCCCGCAGTAATTAAAAAAGCGGCAAACGCACTGCTGGGCTGAGCACATTACAAACAAAGTGTGGTGAAGCCGATTGGCAAAAGTAAAAATGAAAACCGTAAGGATAATCGCTTTGCGGCAGGACAGAAAGCGCCTGCTGGAGCACCTGCAGGACAGCGGACTGATCCAGGTGGTAAAAAGCGATAAATCCAAACAGGGCTTTGACCGCGTTGACGTCTCGTCGCAGATGCAGGTTTTTGAGCGAAACGTTACTCTTACCGAGCAGGCGCTCAAGATTCTGGACGCTGCCGCTCCCGAAAAAACGGGGCTGCTGTCGTCCTTTAAGGGGCGGCGGGAGATCGACCCCGACGAAATAGGCGAGATCGCGTCAAAGGCGAAAAAAGTCATTGAGATCTGCACGCGGATAACCGAGCTTGACAAAAAGCGAGCCGACAACGCCGCCGAGCAGATAAGGATCAAAACCCGGCTTGCGCAGCTTGAAACGTGGCAAAAGCTGGACATTCCGCTGAACACGACGGCAACCAAATCTACAGCCGTGTTTATAGGCTCGTTCCCGGCTCAATATACAGAGCAAAGGCTGGGCGAGGCGCTTGCCGCCGAAAACCCCAAGCTTGAATTTGAGCTTGAGATCGAGCACAGCGAGCCCGGCATGACCTGCGCGGTCATATTTGTGCCGGCAAGTCAAAAAACGATGGCAGAGGACGCGCTGAGGGCGCTCAGCTTTGCAAGGCCGATGAGCCCCACAAGCAAGGTGCCCAAGGTTAAGACGGAAAAGCTTAAGGAAAAAAGCCGCCGTCTTGCCGAGGAAAGCGCAAGGGCTTCCGAGGAGATAGCCTCTTATACGGAGCACCGCGAAAGCATAAAATCGACTCAGGATTATTTCAGGATAAGAACCGACAAATACAACGTTATCAACCACCTTGACCATTCAAGGCATGTGTTTGTAATCGAGGGCTATGTGCCCGAGGAGGACTGCGAAAAGCTTGAGACGCTTTGCAACAGGGTATCGACCTGCCACGTCAGCTTCGGCGACGCAGGCGAGGACGCCCCCGTAAAACTGAAAAACAGCAAATTCGCAAAGCCGGCGCAAAACATCCTGACGATGTACGCCTCGCCCGGTCCCGACGACCTCGACCCCACCCCCGTGCTGGCGTTCTTCTTCTACTTCTTCTTCGGAATGATGTTTTCGGACGCGGGCTACGGACTGCTTATGGTCATTGCGATAGGCATAGTGCTCAAGGTGTTCAAGCCCGACGAAAGAATGAGAAACAACCTTAAGCTGTTTCAGTACTGCGGCGTTTCAACAACGCTGTGGGGTCTGGTGTTCGGCAGCATATTCGGCGACGCTCCGGCGGCGCTGTACAACGCCTTTACGGGCTCCAACGTGGTTATGGCGCACTCAATCTCAAACATGGGCGACCCCACCCCGGCTCTACTGCCGTGGCCGATCATCGACCCGCAGAAGGACGCGCTGACGCTTATGATAATTTCGATAGCGTTCGGTCTGGTGCATATCCTTGTGGGCATGGGCTGCAAATTTGTGGTCTGCTTCAAAAAGAAGGATTACGCCGGAGCGTTCTTTGACACGGGACTGTGGATGCTCATGCTTATGGGCTTTGCGGTGCTGGCGGCAGGCATGATAGCCTCGCCCGTGCTTATCACCGTGGGCGCGGTGATCGCAATAGCGAGCGCCGTGGGACTTGTGCTTACCCAGGGGCGCGGCAAAAAGGGCTTTGGCAAGGTCATAGGCGGTCTGGCGTCGCTTTATGACATAACAAGCTATGTGAGCGACCTGCTCAGCTACTCGCGTCTGCTGGCTCTGGGACTTACCACGGGCGTTATGGCGCAGGTGTTCAACATGCTTTCCACAATGATGGGCACAAACGTGCTCGGCATAGTGTTCCTTGTTGTGATATTCCTTATGGGACACGCCATCAACATAGGTCTTAACGCGCTGGGCGCATATGTTCACACGATGCGTTTGCAGTACGTTGAAATGTTCAGTAAATTTTACGAGGGCGGCGGAAAAGAATTTGAGCCGTTTTCGTTAAACAGCAAATATATTAAAATTCAGGAGGACAAATAATATGAACGGAATCTTTTTTGCAATTTTAGGCGCGGCTATCGCAACCGTACTCGCAGGTATCGGCTCGGCAAAGGGCGTAGGCTCGGCTGCTCAGACAGCTATGGGCGTGCTCTCCGAGGACTCTTCAATGTTCGGTAAAATGCTCGTACTCACACTTCTTCCCGGCACACAGGGTCTTTACGGCTTCATCGTGGGCTTCCTTATCCTTGTAAGCAGCGGTGTGCTTTCGGGCGCCGCAAACGTAACGCTTGCACAGGGTCTTGCATATGCGGGCGCTTCGCTCGCCATCGGCTTCGGCGGACTTTTCTCGGGTCTTGCACAGGGCAAGGCGGCTGTTGCAGGTATCGCCATGAGCGCAAAGGACGAAAAGAACTTCTCAAAGGGCATGGTTTCGGTTACCCTCGTTGAGATCTACGCTCTGCTGGCGTTCATCGTTTCGCTTCTCGTTGTTATTCAGATCCCCAACCTTAAATAATGACGTTTGTACATTTTACTGAAAGGACGGTGAGTCTGAATGAACGGCAGCGACAGGATTTTAAGCCGTATTAAGTCAGACTGCGACGAAAGCGTAAGGGCTATAGAGGCAAGAGCCAAGCGCGAGCAGGACGCTGTTATCGCCGAGGCTCAGCAAAACGCCCACCTGAACGCGGCGCAGATAGCCGAGGACGCGCAAAAGCAATGCGCGCAGATAAAGGCTAACGCAAAAAGCCGCGCGCAGCTTGAGACCCGCAACGCTCTGCTTAAGCAGCGCAGGACTGAAATAGACAAAACCATTGACGGACTGAACAGCTATCTGCTCGGTCTTGACGATAAAGAATACTTTGAGGCGATATACCGCCTTGCCGCAAAGCTTGGCGGCAAAAGCGGAGTTATAATGCTGAACCGCCGCGATTTGAACCGCCTGCCGGGCGACTTTGCCCAAAGGCTTAAGGCTGCGGGACTTGACGCGACGGTTTCGGACGAGCCCGCAGGCATAAGCGGAGGGTTTGTTCTGAAGAGCGGCGACGTTGAGGAAAACATGGAATTTTCCGCCATGATCGCCTCGGAGCGCGACAGGCTTGAGGACTTTATCAACAAAGAGCTGTTTGCGCAGTAAGGGGGCACTTATGGCAGTATCTTACGAATTTTCCATAGGCTCCGTGCGCGCAAAGGAGACGGCGCTGTTTAAGCCCGCCGACATAGAACAGCTTTTGGTGTGCAAAGACGAGGGCGAGCTGTGCGCGACTCTTGCCGACAAGGGCTATACCGACGCGGCAGGCACGGACGAAATGCTTGAAAAGCACACGGACGAGATGTGGGCTTATCTGCGCGGCGTTGCGCCCGACATGAGCATATTCGACCCGTTTATCCTTCAAAACGACGCGCACAACTTTAAGGTGGTGCTTAAAGGCACCATGGCGGACAGAGAATACCGCAGCCTTATGATCGAGCCCTGCGTTACCGCGCACGAAGAGCTTATTGACGCGGTGGAGCGCCGTCAGATGTACAGGCTGCCCGAATGGATGCAAAAGCCCTGCGACCGCGCCTATGAGCTGCTTGCCCACACGGGCGACGCGCGAATGGCGGACGCGGTGCTTGACAAGGCGGTCATGCGCGAAATGCTGCGGCTGAGCCGCGGATACAACTCCGCTTTTCTGAAAAAATACTTTGAAACACTTGTTTTTTACAGCAACATAAAAACAGCCCTTCGCGCCGCGCACACGGGCACCGACAGGGACTATATGCACAACGCGCTGTGCGACGTTGAGGGCTTTCGCAGAAAAGAGATCGCCGCAGCCGCCGTCAAGGGCTTTGACGCGCTGCTCGGTCTGCTCTCAAAGTGCAGCGAATACGACTGCAAAACCGCTGTTGAACGGTTTAAGGAATCACCCTCGGCGTTTGAACGCTTTACCGACGACATGCTTATAACGCTTGCAAGGGAATGCTGCAAGCGCACAAGCGAGGGCGCCGAGCCGCTGCTGGGCTACTACCTGGGCGTTGAGGCGGAGAAAAAGGTGATCCACATCATTGCCGGCGGCATTAGAACCAACACCGAGCCGGACATTATAAGGGAAAGGCTGCGTGAGATCTATGGCTAAAAACATTGCCGTCATAGGCGACGGCGAAAGCATAAAGGGCTTTTCCGCGGTGGGTCTTGACATTTTTCCCTGCGACGACCCGGCGGAGGCGGCAAAGCTGCTGCGCAGGATAGCAGACAGCGACAACTACGCGGTGATCTATCTTACCGAGCTTGTTTATAACTCGGCGGAAAAGGAACGCGGACGCTATGAGGACAGGATGACCCCCGCGATAATCCCCATTCCGGGTGTTACGGGCAACAGCCAAACCGGCAGACGGCGTTTGTCGGGCTTTGTTGAAAAGGCGGTCGGCTCCGACATTATCTTCAATAACTGAGGTGTATAATTTGAAATCAGGTATTATAACAAAGGTTGCAGGCCCTCTGGTCATAGCCGAGGGCATGCGTGAAAGCAGTCAGCGTCTTATCGGCGAAATAATAGAGATGCACGGCGACAGGGCTTCGATCCAGGTTTATGAGGAAACCTCGGGTCTCGGCCCCGGCGAAACCGTGGAATCCACGGGCGCTCCGCTTTCGGTGGAGCTGGGTCCCGGCCTTATCGGCGCTATTTACGACGGAATCCAGCGCCCTCTTGACGAGATCATGAAGGTCGCGGGCACAAACCTTAAGCGCGGCATAGACGTTCCGCCGCTCAACCACACCAAGAAATGGAAGTTTGAGCCCTGCGTAAAGGCAGGCGACAAGGTGGTTGCAGGCGACGTACTGGGCACCGTCCGCGAGACGGCTGCCGTTCTGCACAAAATAATGGTTCCCAACAAGACAGAGGGTACCGTAGAGAGCATAAAGGCGGGCGAGTTTACGCTTGACGACGCGGTTGCCGTTATAAAAACCGGCGACGGCACAAAGGACGTGAAGATGTTCACCACCTGGCCGGTGCGCGTAGGCCGTCCCTACAAAAGAAAGCTCTCGCCCGACATTCTTCTGACCACGGGACAAAGACCCGTTGACACCCTGTTTCCGCTTGCCAAGGGAGGCGTTGCGGCGGTTCCCGGTCCGTTCGGCTCGGGCAAGACCGTTGTTCAGCACCAGCTGGCAAAGTGGGCGGCTGCGGACATCATCGTTTACATAGGCTGCGGCGAGCGCGGCAACGAGATGACCGACGTGCTCAACGAGTTCCCCGAGCTTAAGGATCCGCGCACGGGCAACTCGCTTATGGAGAGAACGGTGCTTATCGCAAACACCTCCGACATGCCCGTTGCGGCGCGTGAGGCGTCGATTTACACGGGCATAACCATAGCGGAGTACTTCCGCGACATGGGCTACACCGTGGCGCTTATGGCTGACTCCACCTCGCGCTGGGCAGAGGCGCTCAGAGAGATGTCCGGCCGTCTTGAGGAAATGCCCGGTGAGGAGGGCTATCCGGCGTATCTGGGCAGCCGTCTGGCACAGTTTTACGAGAGAGCCGGACGCGTTATAGTAAACGGCACCGGCGACACCGAGGGCGCTCTGTCGGTAATAGGCGCGGTATCGCCCCCCGGCGGCGACATCTCGGAGCCCGTATCGCAGGCTACCCTGCGCATAGTCAAGGTGTTCTGGGGACTGGACGCAAACCTTGCGTACAAGCGCCACTTCCCTGCCATCAACTGGCTTACGAGCTACTCGCTCTACACCGACCAGCTTGAAAAATGGTTTGCCGAAAACGCCGCTCCCGACTTTATGCAGCTGCGCGGCAGGCTTATGGCTCTGCTTCAGGACGAGGCCGAGCTGCAGGAGATCGTAAACCTTGTTGGTATGGACGCGCTGTCGGCTCCCGACAGGCTCAAGCTTGAGTCCGCCCGCTCTATCCGCGAGGACTATCTGCACCAGAACGCGTTCGACCCCACCGACACCTACACCTCGCTGCCCAAGCAGGTGCTTATGATGCGCGCTATCCTCAGCTATTACGACAAGGCGCGCGAGGCGCTTGACAACGGCGCAAACATTGAACTGCTTGTAAATATTCCCGTGCGCGAGCGCATAGGACGCTTTAAATATGAACCCGAGGACAAGGTTCAGGCTGAATTTGAGTCGATCGAAAGCCAGCTTGACTCGGAGATCGCAGACGTGCTGAAAAGGAGTGATGACTGATGCCCAAGGAATACCGCACTATTAGAGAGGTAGCAGGCCCTCTTATGATGATCAGCGACGTCGAGGACGTAAAGTACGACGAGCTGGGCGAAATTGAGCTGCCCAACGGCGAGACCCGCCGCTGCAAGGTGCTTGAGGTAAACGGAAGCAACGCCCTTGTGCAGCTGTTTGAATCCGCCGCGGGAATCAACCTGGCGGACAGCAAGGTAAGATTTTTGGGAAGGTCAATGGAGCTTCCCGTGTCGCCCGACATGCTGTCAAGGGTTTTTGACGGACTGGGCAACCCCATAGACGGCGGCCCCGCGCTTATTCCCGAAAAGCGCCTGGACGTTAACGGAACGCCCATGAACCCCGCCGCAAGAAATTATCCGCAGGAGTTTATTCAGACGGGCGTTTCCGCCATCGACGGTCTTAACACGCTTGTAAGAGGACAGAAGCTGCCCATATTCTCTGCCTCGGGTCTTCCCCACTCACGCCTTGCGGCGCAGATCGCGCGTCAGGCTACGGTTCGCGGCAAGAACGAGCAGTTTGCCGTTGTGTTTGCCGCAATGGGTATTACCTTTGAGGAATCCGAATACTTTGTTCAGTCCTTTAAGGAAACGGGCGCGATAGACCGCACCGTAATGTTTGTAAACCTTGCAAACGACCCCGCAATCGAGCGTATAGCCACGCCGAAAATGGCGCTTACCGCCGCCGAGTATCTGGCGTTCGACCTTGGCATGCACGTGCTTGTCATTATGACCGACATAACAAACTATGCCGACGCGCTGCGCGAGGTTTCGGCTGCCCGCAAGGAGGTTCCCGGTCGCCGCGGCTATCCGGGCTATATGTACACCGACCTTGCAACCCTGTATGAGAGAGCCGGCAGGCTGCGCGGCAAGGACGGCTCGATAACGCTTATACCCATTCTGACCATGCCCGAGGACGACAAGACCCACCCCATTCCCGACCTTACGGGCTACATCACCGAGGGTCAGATAATTCTGAGCCGCGAGCTGTACCGCAAGGGCGTTACGCCGCCCATCGACGTGCTGCCCTCGCTGTCGCGTCTTAAGGACAAGGGCATAGGCCCCGGCCGCACCCGTAAGGATCACGCAGCAACCATGAACCAGCTGTTTGCCGCGTATGCAAGAGGCAAGGACGCGCGCGAGCTGATGGTTATTCTGGGCGAGGCTGCGCTGACCGACATGGACAAAAAGTACGCCGAGTTTGCCGAAGCGTTTGAAAAGGAATATGTGTCCCAGGGCTACGACGCCAACCGCTCTATTGAGGAGACCCTTGACATCGGCTGGAGGCTGCTGGCTATTCTGCCGCGTTCGGAGCTTAAGAGAATCAAGGACGATATGCTCGACGAGTTTTATCCCGAGTCCCGATGAGGTGACTTATGGCTGTAATGAATGTAAACCCCACGCGAATGCAGCTGAGCAAGCTGAAAAAACAGCTTGTCACCGCCGTAAGGGGTCACAAAATGCTCAAGGACAAGCGCGACGAGCTTATGCGGCAGTTTTTGGAGCTTGTGCGTGAGACGCGCGACCTGCGCGAGCAGGTGGAGCGCGAGCTGCTGCTGTGCAACGACCACTTTGTAAACGCCTCGGCGGTTATGAGCAAGCAGGCGCTCGACGGCTCTTTGCTTTCGCCCAAGCAGCAGATAAGCGTTGAGGTGGGCTCCAAGAACGTTATGAGCGTCGATATTCCGCAGTTTGAGACAAACACGCGCACCGCCGACAAGGGCGACATCTTCCCCTACGGCTTTGCGTTCACCTCGTTTGAGCTTGACGACGCCGTTATCTCGCTTGACCGCGTGCTGCCCGACCTTATAAAGCTTGCGCAATATGAAAAAAGCTGCGAGCTGATGAGCGCAGAAATAGAAAAAACGCGCCGCCGCGTTAATTCGCTTGAGCACGTTATGATTCCGCGCTATCAGGAGACAATCAAGTATATCTCGATGAAGCTTGAGGAAAACGACCGTTCAAGCCGCACAAGGCTGATGAAGGTAAAGGACATGCTGCTTGACAAGGCTCACGGCTACTCCGAACAATATAAATAATTCTTTTTTAGAATAAAACAAGAATTAACCCGGGAAACCGAACTTGCGGATTCCCGGGTGTTTTTTATTCACTATTCTCTGATCTCTGTTTTCTGTTCTCTCGTATCAGCCCTTTACGGCGCCGGATACCACGCCCTCTATGATGTACTTCTGGCAGGCGAAATAGAACGCCACTATGGGCACTATGCTGAGCACGACAAGCGCCATTATAGCGCCGTTGTCGG
The DNA here is from genome assembly GCA_902798365.1 of uncultured Ruminococcus sp. Classification (GTDB taxonomy): domain Bacteria; phylum Bacillota; class Clostridia; order Oscillospirales; family Acutalibacteraceae; genus Ruminococcoides. The sequence continues at coordinate 34,677 of CADBWP010000023.1, read as the reverse complement.
TCTGGCCGTAGCTGCCGTTGAGGTACTGCATGTGGATGGGTATGGTTTTATAAACGCCCTTTTTGAGCACAAGGTACGGAAGCAGATAGTCGTTCCAGATCCACATCGTCTCGAGGATCGCTATGGATATAAACGTGGGCTTCATTATGGGAAGCACCACCTGGAAGAAGGTTCGCAGGGGACCTGCGCCGTCAACGTCGGCAGCCTCCTCTATCTCGATGGGGATAGAGCGCACAAAGCCCGCGAACATGAACACCGCCAAGCCCGCGCCAAAGCCCAGATACATGACCAAAATTCCCCAAGGGGTGTCAAGATGAAGGGTGTCGGCTGTTTTGGACAGCGGATACATTACCATCTGGAAGGGAACTACCATTGAGAAAATGCACAGATAGTAGATTATTTTACACACAATGGTGTTGGAGCGCTGGATGTACCATGCGCACATTGATGTGCATATGAGTATGAGCGTTACGCCGCCCACGGTTATGAACACGCTCCACAGCGCGGACATATAAAACGGATAGTTGGCGAAGGTCATACCCTTGATGTAGTTTGAAAACTGATTGAAGGTTTCGGCGTTGGGAAAAGCGTAAAGGTTTGTCGCTATTCCCGCGTTTGTTTTGAAGGAATTCATCAGAACGATGAATACAGGCATGACGTAAAACACCGACACCACGGTAAAAATGACCGTGAGCAGCTTCATGCCTAAGGTTTGCTTTTTGCGCACCTTGGGTTCTTTTGCTTTTGCTGCTACCTTTGCCATTATGCCTGCACCTCTCTTCTTCTGGTAAGATAAAGCTGTGCCAGCGCGATAACGACGACGATAAGGAAGAAGATAACGCCCTCTGCCTGTCCAACGCCCTTGGCGGTGGAGGACTCGCCGTAGAACACCTCGTAAATGTTGAGAGCCATCATGCGAGTCTGCCAAATGCCGTCAACATAGGGCTTACCTGCGGTAAGCGCAAGGTTCTGGTCAAACAGCTTAAAGGAGTTTGTAAGCGTAAGGAATGTGCAGATGGTTATTGACGGCATCATCATGGGCAGAGTGACGTTGGTCAGCATCTGACGCTTGTTTGCGCCGTCGATTTTTGCCGCTTCGTACAAATCGGCGGGAACGCTCTGGAAGCCCGCTATGTAAATTATCATCATGTAACCCGCCTGCTGCCAGCACATAAGGATTATAAGACCCCAGAAGCCCATAGAGGTGTTTGTAACCAGCGAGGGCATGTCCATGTTTCTGAGGATGGCGTCAAAGATCTGGTGCCAGATGTAGCCCAGAATAATGCCGCCCACCAGGTTGGGCAGGAAGAATACCGTTCGGAACACATTGGAGCCTCTTATGCCAAGCGTGAGCGCATAGGCAACGAAGAAGGCAATGAGGTTGATGAGAATGACAGACACTATAACGAACCACAGGGTAAAGAAGAACGAGCTTTTGAAGCTTTCGTCCTGAAAGGCCTCTATGTAGTTGTTTATGCCCACAAATTCTGTTTGGGAAATGAGCTGGAACTTGCAGAAGGACAGCTCTATGCCCTTTACGAACGGATAGATGAAGCCTATGATAAACGCGGCAAAGGTGGGAAGAACAAAGATAAGCGCATATATTTTTCTTCTTGGCTTTTTAAACATATTCTTTGCCTTTCGTAAAACACAAAGAGGGGCACAAAGTGCGCCCCCCTTTTGATACTATACAAGGAAGCAGCTTAATTATTATTTAGCGGCTTTCTCCTTTTCGGTCTTCCAACCGTCAACAAATGCGGTCTTAACAGCTTCCCAATCGCCTGTGCCTGCTGCATACTGGGTAAGAGCAGCGCCTACGCCGTCCTTCCAGGTCTCGCTGGGCATGGTGGGGAAGTTCCACGATACGGGAACCTTGCCTGCGTCGGTGTTAGCCTTGTCGATCTTAACGAAGAGGTTGGTGGATTCCTTGGCAGCCTTGAAGGGAATAACAAAGCTCATGTCCTCTGCCATTGCCTTTGTGCCGGTCTCGCTTGTTACGCACCAGTCGATGAACGCCTTGGTAGCAGCCTTGTCGTCGTCGCTTGCGTTCTTGTTGATGCACCAGTAGTTCTCTGTACCTGTGCACAGACCCTGGTTAGCCTCGTCGCCTGCGCCTACATAAATGGGCATCATGCCGAGGTCGTCGTCCTTAAGTCCGCCGTCGAGCAGGTTCTGATATTCCCATGTGCCGTTCTGGAAGAATACGGCCTCACCCTTAACAAATTCTTCTCTGGACTCGTCGCCGGTCTTGGAAGCCAGCTCGGTGGGCTTGCAGGTGGAATCTGTGATGTAGAGGTCGAAGATGTTCTTGTAGTTGTCAAGATATGTGCCCTTGATGGCGTCGGTGTCGCCGATGTTCTCATCCTTGTACTCGAAGTAGATGGGAAGGTTGGCAAGGTGGGTCTTGAATCTCCAGTCGGAGGAGCTGTCCATACCGGCTGAGGAGAAGGCGCCCTTAACGCCGAGAGCCTCTGCGTTTGCCTGAATCTCGTCGGCAACTGTCTTAAGCTTGTCAAAGCTGTTGATCTCGTCGATGGACTTTACGGTAGCAAAGTCGGAATCGCAGTACTTCTGAAGCAGGGTCTTGTTGTAAATGATACCATAGGTCTCAATTACATAGGCAATGCCCTTAACGGCGTCGCCGTCCTTAAGCGCAAAGTCCTGAGAGGTGAGGTTCTTGTAAGCCTCGGTGTCGCTCATGTCGTCGCAGAAATCCTTCCACTTTGCAAGACCGACGGGGCCGTTTACCTGGAACAGGGTGGGAGCGTCGCTCTTGTCCATCTCGGTCGAGAGGGTCTGCTCATAGGTGCCCTCGGCAGCGGTAAATACCTTTACCTCTGTGCCGGTTTCTTCGGTGTATTTCTTTGCCAGATCCTGCCAAGCCTGATCCTGCTCGGGCTTAAAGTTCAAATAATAAACCTTGCCCTTGGAAGCGTCGCCGCTGCCGCCTTCGGCTTTGCTTTCGCCGTTGCTGCCGCCGCAGCCCGCGAGAACGGAGCCTGCCATAAGAGCAGCCATAGCTATTGCAGCGGCTCTTGTGAGATGTGTCTTTTTCACGTTAATCACCTTTTCTAAAAATATTTGCCCGGGTTCGGCGCCGGACGCCGCCATAGGAGATAATACTCTCCCTCGACATTATCATAACATTAAAAAAACTAAAAATCAAGTAAAATTTTGATTATTGTGTCGGATAAAACAAAATTGATTTGTTTCGGAAAATATTGTTACAGTTTTGTCATTTTTTGCAAAAATCGGCGGCGGAATTCTATTTGCTATTGAATTTTGCCCGTGACATATGTTATTATTTTGGTAATGAAATAATCGGGAGAGCGTTATGAAGAAAAAAGCAAATGCATTTACGGTATTTTTCACACAGCTTCCAAGGCTTATGCTTGCGGCGCTGATTTTCGGCGTGATTTTGGCGGGCTTCTGCTCGATATCAATACTGGCAGGCAGACTTACCGGCATGAGGAACATAATAGTGAGCGGACTGGGCATTATTCCGTCGGCGGTGTTTCTGCCCGGGCTTGTTATGGTGGTGCGCAAATACGCGGTAGAGAAAAAGTTTGTGCCCGTGGTAAAAACGTTTTTTGAGGCGGTGCGCGACAATTACAAGCAGTTCATAGTTCACGGTGTGGTTATGTACGCCATAGCGTCCTGCTCGGCGTTCGCAATAATATATTACGGCACGGCGGCTATGAGCAGCGCGGTGTATAGCGCGGTTTTCACGATCTATCTGCTGTTCAGCCTGGTGCTGCTTGTAATGCTGTTTTATCTGCCGGTTATGTCGGTGACGTATGAGCTGAGGCTGCGCGACCTTTACAAAAACTCGCTGCTGCTGGTTTTCGGCACGGTGCTCAAAAACCTTGCCGCACTTATCTATACGCTTGTTATCGGCGCGGGAGCCGTGCTGCTGATAATATACACCGAGGGCGTGTGGCGGTATGTCGCGTTCGGCGCGATCTGCCTGCTCTGTCCCCTGCTTATAAGCTACGGGGTCATCTCGATAATAGCCAAGGGCTTGCAGGAAAACGTGGGCTCGTTTACGGGACCCGAGCCGGTTGAACGCCCGATACTGTCGGACGAGGAACAGTCGGCAGCGGAAGCCATGAACACCGAGGACGACTATGTGTTTGTGGGCGGAAAGATGATAAAGAATCCGAACAAAAAGGCATAGACTTTTGTTGAGAGAACAGAGATTAGAGATTAGAGATCAGAGATTTGGGTCGGGCAGAAAGGTTCGCTTGGGCGAGGGCTTTTCTTTCCGACCGTTTTTTAGTGAACAATGAACGATGGGTCACAGCCAAACTGTAGCAGTACTCACGGATTTGTAGCAGTAAGTGTAGCAGTAAAATTGCATACTGCTACAATTAAAATGGCTTATCCATGCAGTTTTTCACACTTTTGTAGCAGAAGTAGCAGCACTTTGAACTTCCGGGCGACTTTGAATGATTGATTATGAACTGAACAGCAGTATAAAAGCGTGAGTGTATATGGAGTTGAAAATACTGCTACTTCTGCTACAAATACCTTAAAAACGGCTTACCTATGCGGTTTTTACTGCTACAGTTTGCAAAAGTACTGCTACACTTACTGCTACACTTCGGACAGTACTGCTACACTTTCAAAAATACCGCACGGCATGTCGGCTGTTTTGAAGAACACCGAAAAGAAGTCCCTGCATAAGCAAAGACTTCTCCGATCGAATCTATTATGTGTTTTCTATTCTGTCAACCCGACGATTCTCCTTATCTCCTCCTCCGCTTCCCTTATCTCCTGCAAAAATGCCTGAGAGGGAACGCGCAGGGCGCCGTTGCCCAATATGATAAGCTGTTCAAGCGCGTCCGAGGTGACCACCCTTACGCGGTTGGTTTTGGCAAGCTTGTGCGAGGTTTTTTCTATGTACATGTCGGCGGTCTCCGCCTCTTTGGTATAAACTATGCTCACGCCGTTAACGCGGTCTGTCTCGCGGTCTGCTCCCGGCACGCGGTAGGCGTCAAACACAACTATCACCTCGCATTGCGTAAAGCCCTGATAGTTGCACAGCGTATTGATAAGCGCTGCGCGAGCGCCGTCCATACTGACCTGAGCTACGTCCTTCAGGTGCTCCCACGAAAAAATGACGTTGTAGCCGTCAACCAGAACATACTCCGTGCCGTCATATCCGGGCGCGGATTTTCTTTTGTAAGAGCTCTGAGCGGCGGGAGCCTTTACGCGGCGCTTTTCGGGAACCGCGCGCTTTTTTACGGGTCCGTAGGTCTGCTCAAATATGTGCATGAGCTCTTTGTCCAGCGCAAAAATGTCGTCGGTGCGGCTGATTTTCGCCCTGAGGCTCTCGCGCGCGCCGTCGTGTCGCGGCTTTGCCAGCACGCTTGGAAGGTGCATGTGGTTTTTTACCTCGTTCCACCTTACGACATGACCCGCGCCGTGAGAGCAAAACACCGAGTCGCAGGGGTTTTCAACGTCGTTGTCGGGGTAATAATTTATTTTTTCGATGACCTCGTCGGCGTTGTGACACACGTCGTAGCCCTTAAGCGAACACATAAGCCTGCCTCTGCCGCGGGTGTATTGCACAACCTCTGCCGAGTAATCGCCCATTTTTGACACGGGAGCCGTGCCCGTTAGCACCGAAAGGTCGCCCCGGATAACGGGCGGCTCAAAGAAGCCGTGCATTTTTTGAATGTCGGACATAGCCCTGCCTACGTTTTCGTGGGGAACCTCAAGGGTGTATTCATACACGGGCTCGAGCAGCACGGATTTTGCACAGCGCAAACCCTGCCGCACCGCGCGGTAGGTCGCCTGACGAAAGTCGCCGCCCTCGGTATGCTTGGCGTGAGCCCTGCCCGAAACAAGGGTTATCTCGATATCGGTAACGGGCGAGCCCGTAAGAACGCCGAGATGTGTTTTTTCGTAAAGGTGAGTGAGCACGAGCCGCTGCCAGTTTTTGTCGAGCATGTCCTCGCGGCAGTCGGTTTTGAACACGAGCCCGCTGTCGCGCGGCAAGGGCTTTAACACAAGATGAACCTCGGCGTAGTGGCGCAGGGGCTCAAAGTGCCCCACGCCCTCGACCGGCTCTGATATTGTTTCCTTATAAATAATGCTGCCCCTGCCAAAGCCTGCCTCAAAGCCGAAGCGGTCGCGTATCACGCTTTGCAGCACCTCAAGCTGAACGTCGCCCATCAGCTGCAATTGTATTTCGCCGAAGCGTTCGTTCCACACCACGCGCAGCAGCGGATCCTCAGCCTCGAGAATCCTCATTTTTGCAAGGGCGGTGTGCGCGTCAACGCCCTGAGGCAAACGCAGCGTGTAGGTCATTACGGGCTCCAGCACGGGGATGAACGAGCTTTTTTCCGCGCCGAGGGCGTCGCCCGTTTTTGCAAAGCTTATGCCCGTTACCGTGCAGACCTCGCCCGCGCTTACCGAATCGGCGGTCTTAAAGCCCGCTCCCGAATAGAGCCTTATCTGAGTTACCTTTTCGCCCTGAGTGTTAGCCTCGCCGGGCAAAACCGCGCGCACGCGCAGCGAGCCTCCGGTTATCTTCATGTGGGTGAGCCGCGTGCCGCCGTCGTCCGAGATTTTGAACACGCGAGCCGAGAACTCCTGCGGGTACGTGGGCATTACCGTGAGGCGATCCATCAGCCCCAGAAGAGCTTCAACGCCGTCGAGCCTGAGCGCCGAGCCGAACAGGCACGGAAACACCCTGCGGCGGCGCACAGCGTCGGCTGTCTCGGCGTCGGTCAGGCTTTCGCGCTGCTCATAGGCGGCAAAAAGCGCGTCGTCGCACAGGGCGAGGTTTTCACACAGCTCGCCCGCGTTGCCGAAATCTATGCAGTTGTCGCTCAGCTTTTCCTTAAGCTCCGCCAAAACCGCGCTGCGGTCAACACCCGGCAGGTCGGTCTTATTGATGAACACAAAGCAGGGCACGCCGTACTTTTGCAGCAGCTTCCAAAGGGTGTGGGTGTGGCTTTGAACGCCGTCCGAGGCGCTTATGACCAGCACCGCGTAGTCGAGCACCTGAAGCGCGCGCTCAGTCTCGGCGGAAAAATCTACATGCCCCGGGGTGTCTATAAGTGTGAATCCGGTCTCGCCGTATGTGAACCGCGCCTGCTTTGAAAATATGGTTATGCCGCGGTCGCGCTCGAGCGCAAAGTTGTCGAGAAAGGAATCGCGGTGATCCACCCTGCCCTGCCTTTGCAGGCTGCCCGAAAGGTAGAGCAGCGCCTCGGACAGAGTGGTTTTGCCCGAATCCACATGCGCCAGTATGCCGAGGGTTATTTTTTTCATATCATCACTTCTAATCTCTGTTCTCTAATCTCTAATCTCTATTCTCTAATCTCTGTACTCTCTTCCCCGTCCTGAGGATAGCCGCCGTACTTTGCCACTATGCGTTCGATCTCCTCTTGAACTATGTCGCCGAAGCCCTTTTGGTCAAGCTCGAAGGTATCGTCCGCCGCCTTGCTGTCGTCGGCAAAGGCGTTGAACACCGCCTGCTTTTGCTCGAGCAGCTTCATTATTTTTTCATCAACCGTATTTTCGCACAGCAGCCTATACACAAGCACGTTGCGCGACTGACCCATGCGGTAGGCGCGCGAGACCGCCTGATTTTCTATGGACGGCTTGAACTGCGGCTCGCACAGCACCACCACGCTGGCGGACTGTATGTTGAGCCCTGTGCCGCCCGACTGTATCTGCGCCGCAAGCACCGAGCCGGGAGCAGCCTTGTCAAATTCGTCGATTATCTCCTGCCGCCTTGCGGGCGGTATGGAGCCGTTGATGGGACCCATGCATTTGTCGCCGAACATCTGCGCGACCTTGGTCACGGTGTCGAGGAAGAAGGAGAACACTATCAGCTTGCGCTGCTCCGACTCCGCCTCGGCGGCAATCTCTTTGAGCCTTTGCGCCTTGCAGGAGGCGTTGACGTCGTCCATAAGCCACGACACGCGGCGCACAAGGGCGTAGTTTTTGCTGAGCACCGCCTGCTCGTACGCCTTTTCTTCGTCGGCAGACTGGGTGCACCATTCCTCGCTTTGAGTCATTTCGGGCAGCTCCTTGAGCACGTCGGCGCGCTTGCGGCGGTAATACACGGGCGCTATTGTCTCGCGGAACTGCGGCGCGGTGGTCATGAACGCCATGCTTTTTATCTGCTGCGCCACCTCGGGACGAAGCACCCTGACAAGCTCTATCATCTCGTCAACGCGATTTTCAAGGGCTGTGCCGGTCATAAACACCACGCTTTCGGCATGGTCGCACAGAGCGCGCACGTTTTTTGTCCGCGCTGCCTCGGGGTTCTTTATGTAATGCGCCTCGTCAACAACGACAGCGCCTATTTTAAAATCGGGGTCAAGGGTTATCCTGCCCGTGGTTTCATAGGTGGTAACGGCTGCGCCGCCGCTGCTTTTCCAGTCGGAAAGTGCCTTGTCGCGTCCGCTGCCGTGGATTTTTACAACAGAGAGGTCGCTGAATTTTTCAACCTCGCGGCACCAGTTTGAGATGACGCTTGCCGGACACACCACCATAAAATGCGTTTTGCCCGAGTTGCGCATAGACACCATTGAAGCGATTGCCTGAACGGTCTTGCCCAAGCCCATTTCGTCGCCCAGCAGGACGCGCTGCTGCTGCAAAATGTATTTTACGCCCCAGGTCTGGTAAGGTCTGAGCGTGCAGCTGAGGCCGTCGGTGAGCACCTCGCGGTCGGCTATCTGCTCTGCAAGATCCTCGGGAAGTCCATATACGCCGTTTTCGCTGCCGAGGGCGTCGGGCATGTATTCCTCAAGAATGTTGATGTAATCTACGGTGTTTTGCGAAAAGTCGCTCCACGCCGCCTGTGCGTTTGAACCTGCTCCGCCCGAAAGCTGCGAGGCAACCTCTTTGACCCGCGCGGGATAGTCACCCGCGACAAGATTTTGCAAAAAGCGGTAAGCATTGCAGGACTTGTTTTTGTCATGGTCGGTATAGAAAACCCAGCTGAGCCCGTTGCCAGCGGCGGCAAGGATGTTCTTTGCCGCGGTTATGTTTATGCCGTAGTCCTCGTGAAGCTGCTCCATCGCTTTGACGCCTGCGGAATATTCTCTGATAGAATAAATAGCGCAGACAAGATTGGTCGCTTCATAGCTCTTGTCGTCCTCGCTGAGGCGTATTCGCGCGGTTTTTACCGATTGCTTGGCAAACTCAAGCGCTATGCGCTTTATTTTTTCAGCGCCCTCCTCGCCTATGCCGTTGATGTCTGTCAGCTTTTGCACCGAGGCGTAGTGAACGTCCGACATTGTGTTGAAGCCCGCGTCGCGCAGGGTCTTTACGCGTATGCCCTCCTTGTCGCGGTTCACCTCGTCAACGGGAACCTCACGCAAAACGCGCATAGCCTCCTTTGCCTTCATTTGTGCGGCGCAGGACTTGATTTGAGCCGTGCATTGCTCCACGGCGGTTTTTGCCGCCTCAAGCGGCGCGTTTATGCTGTCGATTTTATCGGTTATTTTTTTGAACACGGAGGTTTGCCCGCCCTTTTCAAACACACCCGGAACAGCCTCGGCGGTCAGGCTGCGGTAAAATTCTTTATTGGAATCAAATTCCTCCCTGACCGCGCTCTGGTCGGGAACCTGCACCTCGCACGCCTGCTGCGCCTGTGCAGCATAGTCGCCGCGCAAAAGTTCTTCAAGACGGGCGTATGCCTCGTCGGCGCGCGCCTTTTTGTCGGCAGAGGCGAACATGCGCCTCAGTCCGCTGCCGCCCGACTGTAATGCGCTCAGGTCGGCGGTTAT
>CADBWP010000023.1:0-24915 GCA_902798365.1 uncultured Ruminococcus sp. | reverse complement strand
GCGGCGTCCTCGCGGCGAAGGCGGCAAAGCAGAGCCTTAAGGTTTTCAACGTCGAGCGGATAATACACCGCCCGAGTACCGTCGCTCATCTCATCCTCTATGTATTGGCTGAACCCGTCGTGCAGGGTCAGCCTATCCAAAAGCGAGCGGAACTGAGCTGCGGTATTGTTCCTTTGAGATACGGTTTTTTCAAGGGCGTTAAGCAAGCCCCTGTGCCTGTCCGATACGTTTTTTATTTCCGCAGAAGAATAATTCTTAGCCATATGCCGACCCCCGTTTTTATTCTGAAAATATTGTACAACATAATGTAAAAAATTGCAACGGTTACGCCGCAGAACTGCCTGTGTCAAGTGCAATGTCGTCAAATTAATAACAAAACATATATGCCTATGGTTCTATCAAAAAGCGTAAACAGCTCGAGATGACAGCTTTTAATAATATTATATATAGCTTTTTTTCGTGCCATGTGCTATAATAAGCAAAACAAACACAAACGGAAGTGAGAATATGCCCGACATTTATCCGTCCTTTTACAAGCGCTTCAAGTGCATAGCCAACCGCTGCGAGGACAGCTGCTGCAAGGACTGGGACATAAACATAGACAGCGACACCGAGGCTTTTTACAACACGGTCGAGGGGGCTTTCGGCGACAAACTGCGCCGCCATGCCGTCACCGACGAATACGGCGAAAGGGTGTTCCGCTGTGTTGAAGGCAAATGCCCGTTTTGGAACAGCGACATGCTGTGCGACATTTTTATAGAGCTGGGCGAGGAACGCCTGAGCCAAACCTGCGGCGGCTTTCCGCGTGTAAGGATAGATTACGGCGATTTTACCGAGCACCTGCTGTCGTTTGCCTGCCCCGAGGCGGCGCGGCTTATGCTGGGTGAAAAAGAAGGCGCATACAGCAGCTTCGGCGGCGAAGATGAGCTTTTTGCATGTCAAGACAGCAGCGACAGCATGAGCTTTTTGCTTAAGGCGAGGGAGCGCACCGCCGGGCTTTTGCTTGACCGCAGCCTGCCCTTTGCCTACCGCCTTGCCGACTGTCTGGAGTTCAACGCGCAGGTGCAGAGCGTTTTGAACGGCGAGGAGCCCGCGCCTCTTGAACTTGACGACGCACAAATCGACGGCGCAGGGTTTATATTTGACATGCACCTCAAATTTGAAATAATGAGCGGCGAATGGCGCAAAGCTGTGAGCGACGCTGCGCAGAGCGGACTTGTTCCCCGCGTGGACTTTACGGATGACTTTGAAAAATTCGCGCTGTATTATGTGTATCGCTATTATCTTGAGGCGATAAATTCGGGCGACGTGATGTACTCGATAAAGCGCATAGTATGCGCATACATAGTGACGGGCGCAATAGACGCGCTGTTTGCACGGCAGGGCTACCCCTATCCGCGCATGAGGATATTGCAGAGATACTCAAAAGAGGTGGAGCACTCCTACGACAACACCGAAATGCTGAACACCGAATTTGACAGGGACAAAAGATTCTCGGCAGAGGAGCTGATCCGTCTGCTGGAGAGCTTTTAACCTTTGATCAATGCACAATGCATCAATGCACAATTCACAATTCACAATGCACAATTTAGGTCGGGAAGAAACGTATCTCATAAGTAAAACACATCTTCCCGACCCGAAAAACATTATTCTTTTTTCTCTGCTCTTTGCTCTGCATCTACCGCTTCTACGGCTTTTACAATTTTATCCGCCGCCTCTTCTCCGTCAAAGACGCTGACGTAGCCGCGGATAGCCTTTGCCTTGGCATAAAGGACAGACGCGCGGCGATATACGAATATCCGCGCTTTTTTCTTGCCGTTTTTTGCCTCCTGAATGGTGTTTGCGCCTGCCGAGTTGCCGTCGAGGGCTATGACCACCGAGGGGCGGCGCTTGAAAATCTCGTATGCAAAGCTCTTGTACAGCCCCATGCGCGTGGGCTCTATGGACACGCGAACGCCCGCGCCGCTGTCCTTTATGCGCCGCGCCTCGGCGGCGGTTATGCGCGTGGGAACTATGGCGAAAATCTCAAACCTTTCGCCTGCAAGCCGCACAAGCTCGCGCTCATAGGACGTAAGGCGGCTGCCTATCACAAAGCAAACCCTGTCGGGGTCGAGCCGCCGGGTGAGCTCTTCAAGCAGGCTGCACAGCTGCGGCTTCATGCGCGTTGAGTGACGGCTGCTGTTGAAGCTGCCGCCCAGCAGTATGACCGGCACCTTTTCGGGCGGTATCTCGCGTATTCTGTCGCACAGGCAGTCGGCGCTGTCAAGCCTTTGCGGCGCTATTTCGATCTGAGCGGCGCTGCCTGTATAGCGGTCTATGCGGCTGTTGAAAAAGGCTTCAACGTCTGCGCTGCCGGGCATTTCGCCGTATTTTTCGCTTTTCTGCTTGAAAATCCGCATACTGCGCAGGAGTATCTCGTCCTCGGCGCGGCGCATGGCAAGCATTTCGTCACAGCTCAGGTCGAGCAGGCGCTCGAGCGCGAGCTGCTCGTCTATTGAATCGGTGCCGTATATAGCGCCTCCGTCGGTGCCCTGAACGCAGAACACTCCGCCGCGCAAATACTGCCTGAGCGGATGGTTCTCGAGGTTTGTAAGGTTGTTGAGCCTCACGTTTGAGGTCAGCTGAAATTCAAGCACGGCGCGGCTCTTTACCAGCTCCCTTATAAGCTGCCTGCCCTTTTCCGACCTTAGATTTGCCGTGTAGAGCCCGTGACCTATGCGAAGGTCGGGCATGGTCTGGCCCGGCGCGAGAGCCTCGCGCACACAGGCAAGGCTGTTTGCCACGTTGTCGCGCAGACCGTCGTTTTCGCCCGCATGAATCCTTATTACAAAGCCGTCGTTTTCGGCGGCAATACTTACAAGCTCGCGCAAAACCGGGCGAAGGTCTCTGATGTCGTTTATCTCCTCGCCTATGATGTCGCTGCCTGCCACATAGGGGTCGGCGGCTATCGCCCTGAGCACGCCAAGCTGCCTGCCGGTGTCCTCTGCTGCGCCTGCGTTTTCGCGCACGATGGTGAGAGGTATGCGGCGGATCGCCGCCAAAAAGCGTATGGTAACGCCTGTTTCGCGCGTTATCAGCGGCATTATGCGGTGCACCTGCTTAAGCATCGCAGCCGCGCCGCGCTCCTTAACAAGCGTGGTGTCGGATATTTCAAGGTATTTTACGCCGCGCCTGCGGCTGCCGCGCGCTATCCACAGCAGCTTGCTCTCAAACAGCGTCATTCCGGCATAGTCGGGGCTTTTGCCGTCGCGTATCATCTGCTCCAGCGCGGCGGTTATGTCGGCGTCGGGAATACTCTGCCTGCCGTCAAGGGGTATTTTGACTTGGCAGGGCGTGCCCTTGGCAAACACATAGCGGTAAAGATAGACCTTTTCAAGGTTGGTGAACACCGCCTGACCGTCCTTAAGAATGGTAAGCGAGGCGCGAATGAGCGGTATGTTGTACGCCGCGTTTTCAAGGTTGTTAAGAATAAGGTCGGCAAAGTTGATGAAGGTGTTGTCGTCGATCTTTCGGGTGAGGTACTTGCCCCTGAGGGCGCTGTCCCTGTATTTTTCCGCAGATTGCCTGCGCTGTTCCTCAAGCGCGCGTGTCTGCGCTGCTGTGAGGCGCAGCTTAAGCTTTTTTATGTAGTAAAGCGGATATTTTATTTGGTGATAAATGCCCAGCGCTATAAGGATATCCGCGTCTAAATTTGCGTTCATATGGGTGTGCAGGTCGGTGCGGAACTTGTATTCGCGGCGGATATAGGTCTTTACAAGCGTGTTTTTAACGCCCAGACGGTAGTCCTTGGTCTGGCTCATCAGCGTTTTGGATATTGCCGGAATGTACGCCTTGCGCTCTATCGTGCCGTCGGGATAGATATTTGCCACCTTGGTGTCGGCAAGGCGCAGAACATACACCTCGCGGTTGCGCTCGTCTATATAGCACGGCACACCGCCGCGTATTATCTTTAAGCCGTCGCCGCCCACGGAAAGCTCAAGACCGCACAGGCGCGCAAGGTTGGTTATAAGGTTGCCCTTGGCGTGGTTGGGCGTGCGCAAAACATAGCTGAGCCCGCCGCCCTGCATGGTCAGCTCAATTATTATGTCTTTTTCCTTGTCAAGATAAAATTTTCCGAAAAATGCCATATCTCCACCGCCTTACTCCCTTGGACGGATAACGCCGCTGCGGTACATGTCGAGCAACAGGCACAGGTCGCCTATCTTGCTTTGAAGCTCCTCGCCCGGGTCGGTGGCATACACCATGACACGCCGCTGCTCGGTCTCGATTATTTCGGAGCTTGAGTGGATGTCGCGGTTCTCGCAAAGCGCCGCCTCCGTGCTTTCAAACGGGCGGTGAGCCTTTAGCCGCAGACCGTGTGAATTGTAAATGAGCGTGTAGCCCGCTATGCCCGTGGTTTCGTGGTAGTTTTTGCAAAAGCCGCCGTCTATGACCAACAGCCTGCCGCCAGCACGTATGGGCAGCTCGCCCTTAACCGTTCGAACGGGCGTGTGTCCGTTTATTATGTGAGAGGCTGAGGGATCAAGCCCGAAGGTGCTTAGTATCATCTCGCATATCTCTTTTTTGTGATAGAGGTCGTAATACGGGTTTTTGTCCTCGTGCCACGCGCTTTTGTCATGTATATAGGCGCGCTCAAACGCCTTGGTAGTTCTGCCGCATAGCGGAGAGCTCTGCGCACAATGCAGAAACCACATAAAGTCAAGCTCGCTCTGCCGCTTGGGCGTGCGCAGAAACGCGCTGCGTGCAACAGCGTCGCAGGCGTCGAACAGCTCTTTTCCGCTGTATTTTTCGCCCAGAACATCTACATCGAGCAGGCTGCCGTCTTTGCCGAGCGGAACGCAGCCGTGATACAGCAAATTGCCGTTATACACGCGGTACATGCCGCCGTTCTCGTACAAAAACCTGACGTGCCGCTGCAGCCTTGCGCTGCCCGTAAAGGCGGACACAAGCTCTTCGATTATCTCCTGCTCCTTTGCCGACAGACGGCAGGGATCGTCGGTATCAAGCAGGGCAAACAAATCATCGCCGAGCCCGAACACGCCGTCGCGTGTTTTTACCGTTTGGGTCTTAGGGTCTGCCTTGTCAAGCAGCAGCCTGTCGTCCATGTCAAAGCCCGGGTTGCGCCTGATGAGCTGACCCTCGAGCTTTAGCATAATGCCCGTTATGACCGCCAAAGCCGCCTGTGTGGGGGTGCGGTCGGAAAACAGTCTTTCGGCATACAGCACAAGCGGGCGCAGGCTCACTCCGTAGCCGCCCTCAAGCATGCGCAGCGCACCGTAGTGAAGGCAGTTGCGCACCGCGGCGGCAACACACACCTCGCTGCCGCAGGCGGCACCCATCCACAGAATGTCGTGGTTGCCCCATTCTATATCGACCGAGTGGTGGGACATGAGCAGGTCAAGTATCTTGTCGGCGCCCTCGCCCCTGTCAAAAATGTCGCCCACTATGTGCAGCCTGTCAACCGCCAGCCGCTTGATAAGCCCTGCAAGCGAAATTACAAAGCCGTCGGCGTCTATGCTTATTACCGTGTCGAGGATAACGTTGTGGTAGCGCACCTGATTGTTGTCCTCGTCCTTTTGGGCGTGAAGCAGCTCGTCTATTATGTAGGCATAGTCCTCGGGCATTGCCTTGCGCACCTTTGAGCGCGTGTATTTTGACGACAGCGCACGCGCGAGCTCAAGCATGTGCTCAAGCGTAGCGCGGTACCAGGCGTCGTCCGTGCCCTGCTCCTTTTTTATGAGCTTAAGCTTTTCAACGGGATAATAGATAAGCGTGCACAGCTCCTTTATCTCGTCGCGGCTGAGAGTGTCGCCCAGCACAAGCTCCAGCTTCTCGCGCACCACTCCCGAGCAGTTGTTGAGGATGTGATAAAACGCCTCGTACTCGCCGTGAAGGTCGCTCATAAAATGCTCGGTGCCCTTGGGCAGATTCAGTATGGCGTTTATGTTGATTATCTCGCGCGTTAGGGCGCGCTGAGAGGGGTATTTCTCGGCAAGCAGACCGAGATATTTTAGTTTGTCGTCCGATATTTTGATTCTGTCCATGTTGAGCCTCCCGTCGGTGTTTTTTATGATTTTATTGTAGCAGAGACGGCGGAGTTTGTAAATAGAATAGTGTTGAATTCGGGCGGCAAAGGTGATAAAATGTCAGTAGTATTTTTTAAGGAGCCGCTTATGGAATTCAACACTATAGCACATATATACAACGACTTTCCCACCAAGTTCGGACTGCCGCGGCAAAGCGGCATGTCGGAGCATTTGCTGTCGCGCATAGTGATGGAAAAGCCCTACCGCAACGCCGACGCCTTCAGGGGCGTTACGGGGTTTGAATACCTTTGGCTGCTGTGGGTGTTTGAGCCGGTGGGCAGCCGCGAATGGTCGCCCACGGTGCGCCCGCCCAAGCTGGGCGGCAACAGGCGCATGGGCGTATTTGCAACAAGGTCGCCCAACCGCCCCAACCCGATTGGGCTTACACGCGTAAGGCTTGTTTCGTTTGAGCCCGACACCGCCGAGGGTCCCGTGCTGACCGTTGCAGGAGCCGACCTGATGAGCGGCACACGGATTTTGGACATAAAGCCCTATTTGCCCTTTGCCGACAGCGCGCCCGGCGCAGCCGCCGGAGAATACCACGCCGAGCCCACCTCCCGGGTGGTGATACCGTCACACATTGCAAGGCTTTTTACGCCCGGTCAGCTTGAAACGCTTAAGGAGGTGCTCGCCCACGACCCGCGCCCGGGATACCAAAACGATGAAAACCGCGTGTATGGCTTTGCCTATTCGGGCTATGACGTGAGATTCAAAGCGGCTGACGGGACGATAGAGGTGGTGGAAGCGGTTGGGAGAGAATAGAGATCAGAAATTAGAGCACAGAGATAAGAGTAAGTCGGGAAGATGTTAGGTTGGCACATTTAGATTAAACTGTCATCTCGAGCGGTTTGAGAAGCAAAATTTGCGATAGCAAATAGCCGAGAGATCCCCTTCTGTAACAACAGAACTGCCTCTGACAAGGGGATCCCTCGACTAAACGCTTCGCGTTTTGCCCTGTTGGGCACCGCTCGGGATGACAGCTTTTTAAAAAAGGTCGGGAATCAAAGTCCTCGCCCAAGCAAAGCCTTCTTCCCGACCGAATCTGATCTCTGTTCTCTATTAGCTGCTATCCGTTACTTCGGTTCCGCACAGATAACCGTCAGCTCGTCGGCAGTCTTGCTCTTGCAGTCGTAGGACTTGCCGTCAACGGTCATTGAGAAGCTGCCCTTTTCAAGATCCTCAGCCTTTACGCCGAGGGAATCGAGAGCCGCGCCTGCCTCTGCCTTGTCAAGCGTTGAGCTGAGCACCGCGCCCTCGCTGAGCACGATTGTGTTGACGCCGCACTTTTCGGCGAGGTTTTCGCCGGTAACGTCGGCGTATTCGTCCGATGTAAAGCCGATTATAACAGCTCCGGCGCCGTCAACGCGGGGCACACCTGCCAAAATAGCGTAGCCCTCGTCGCCCTTTACGGGGTCGGTCATGGTCTTTACGGTCTGACCCTTGCAAATGCGGTTAAAGGTCTTTCTGTCCTCGGTTTCCTTAAGCTTTTTGCCTGCGTCGCCCTCGGGATAGCTTGCGGTGATAACGCCGTTTTCGTCGGCGACCGTTATGCTGTCAAGACGAAGATAGCGCGCTATGTTCTCAAAATCCTCGGCTGTGGAATCAGCCTTTACCAGCATTGCGGCGGCGTTTGCCCTGCAATAGGTTTCGTCCGAGAATATGCCCGACAGGCGAATCTTGGCGGACGAATAGTCCGACACCTTTGCGCCCGCGTATTCAAGCGCAGCGTCAAGTCCCTTTGAGGCGGAAGCAGCGCCCTGACAACCCGCAGCCGACACAGCAACTACAAGAGCGGCGGCGCCTGCGGCGATTTTTAACAATAAGCTTGATTTTTTCATAAAGAAACCCCTTTCGGTTATAATATTACAGATACATTATAACATTAATTTATATAAAAAGTCCATACCTTTATCAAAAGTTTTTGTATTTATTTTTCGGATAAAAAGCGCCGGTGGGCGCACACTCTCTCCTATCATAACTGCGTTAATAACGATAACCCGGCAAAACGGCGAGATCAAGCAGTTCCTTATAAGATAAAATAAAACCGCCTCGTATGTGAAGCGGTTTTTGAATATTTATCGTATTATTGCAAATGCCATTGTAGCGGCGTACATCAGCACCATAACGGCGCCCTCTGCGCGGCTGATGTGCCTTGTTATGCAGAATATCATGGTGACAACGGAAACAACGAGCAGCACGCCGAGGTCTATTACGGACGCGAAGTTGACGGCTATGGGGTTTATTGTGCCCGACACGCCCAAAATGAGCAGTATGTTGAACAGGTTGGAGCCGACAACGTTGCCCACGGCGAGCCCGTTTTCACCCTTTCGCGAGGCGACTATAGAGGTGACAAGCTCGGGCAGCGAGGTTCCCAGAGCCACAACGGTAAGTCCGATAAGGGTCTCGGACATTCCGAAAGCCGCCGCTATGCTTTTGGCGTTTTCCACAACAAGCTGTCCGCCCAGAACTATGCAGGCTATGCCCACAACGATAAGCAGCAGGCTCTTCCACACGGGCTGAGGCTTTTCGTCGGTTTCGTCGGTCTTGTTTCGCATGGCGGTAAAAATCAAAAAGCCAACATACGCCGCAAACACTACCAGCAGACCTATGCAGAACGGGCGGCTGAGCAGCCCCACGTTTTGCAGCATTGGGGTATCAAACGACACCGCGCCCGTGAAAAATCCCATGCCGACTGCGATTAACACCGCCAGCGACACGGCTATGGAGAGCGGAAAGTCGCGCTTTAAAATACCCTTGTCTATGGTTATCGGACGTATGATGGCGCACACGCCCAGCACCATGAGCAGATTGAAGATGTTGGAGCCCGTGACGTTGCTGAGAGCTATTTCGTTGGAGCCCGCTATCGCCGCCGAGGTGCTTACCGCAAGCTCGGGCGCGCTTGTGCCCAGCGCCACTATCGTAAGACCGATTATGACCGACGGCACCTTTAGGGTGCGCGCCAGCGCCGAGCTGCCGTCAACGAACCAGTCGGCGCCCTTTATGAGCGCGACAAAGCCCGCAAGCAGCAAGACTATGTTAAGTACAATGTTCAATTACATTCCTCCGAAATCATCAACGATCATGACCTAATCTCTGTTCTCTGATCTCTGTTCTCTCTCAAAAGCTCTCGTCGTCCAGAATCTCGTCTATTATAAACCTCGGGCGGCGCTTGGCTTCGAGGTATATCTTGCCTATGTATTCGCCGATTATGCCTATGGCAAGCAGCTGCAGACCACCCAGCGCCCAGATGGAGCAAAGGGTGCTTGTCCAGCCGCTTACGGTGGCGCCCACAAAGAAGCTGATGAGCGAATAGATGAGCATGATAAGGCTTACCACAAACACGATAAGACCCAGCCAGGTTATCATTCTTATGGGCTGTATGCTAAGCGAGGTTACGCCCTCCCAGGCAAGGGCGAGCATTTTTTTGAGCGGATATTTGCTCTCGCCGGCAAGGCGCTCGGCACGCTCATACTTGACTATGGCGGACTTGTAGCCGATCATGGGCACCATGCCGCGCAGAAAGATATTGGTTTCGCGGAACTGCGCGAAGGCGTCAAGGGCGCGGCGGCTCATAAGGCGGAAGTCGGCGTGGTTGAATATGACCTTGGCTCCCATTTTGTTGAGGATCTTGTAAAAGCCCTCGGCGGTGAAGCGCTTGAAAAAGGTGTCGGTCTCGCGCTTTGAGCGCACGCCATACACAACGTCGCAGCCGTCCTCATAGTGCTTTACCATTTCGTCAAACACGCCTATGTCGTCCTGAAGGTCGGCGTCTATGGATATGACGGCGTCCGCCTTGGTGCGCAGGGTCATAAGACCGCACAGCAGGGCGTTTTGGTGGCCGCGGTTGCGCGAGAGCCTTATGCCCTGAAACACGTCGTTTTGGCTGTGAAGGTCGGATATTATCTTCCAGGTGGTATCGCGCGAGCCGTCGTCTATGAACACTATTTTGCTGTCGGAGCTGATCGTGCCTGCCGCCATCATGTCGTAGTATTTATTGAGAAGCTTTTCGGCGGAGTCCCACAGCACCTCTTCCTCGTTGTAGCAGGGGATCGCCAGATACAGTTTTGTCATTGCCATTCCTCTTTTGCACAGAATTATACACACCTAAATAATAATACGAATAAAGAAAAATGTCAAGGAAACATAAATAACAATTAAGAAATAAAAGCGTTGAATTTTGTAATATTTTTTGGTTTTTTTACAAAAATCCCTTGTAAAGCCCGGTAGTTTGTATTATAATAAATAAGGCGGCACCGCTCGGTTTGCGGTGCACCGTATGGTTGCATATTATTACGTCAGCGCAGTCCTAACACCCGGACAATGCGCTGTTGCCTAAATAAAAAATTCGGAGGTAGCTGTATGTCACAAAAATCAATTGCGGTATTAACAAGCGGCGGCGACGCCCCCGGCATGAACGCTGCGGTTCGCGCGGTGGTTCGCTCCGGCATAAATATGGGTCTTAACGTTTACGGCGTTTATCGCGGATATAACGGCCTTTTGAACGGCGACATCAAGGAAATGAATTTGAGAAGCGTGTCTGAGATAATCGGCAACGGCGGCACCATGCTTTACACCGCCAGAAGCGAGGAGTTCAAAAAGCCCGAGGCTCAGCAGCGCGCGGCGGAGTTTTGTCGCAGCAAGGGCATTGAGGGCGTTGTTGTTATAGGCGGCGACGGCTCGTTCAAGGGCGCAAGAGCGCTTACCAACGCCGGCATAAACTGCATAGGCGTGCCCGGCACCATAGACAACGACATAGCCTGCTCGGAATACACCGTGGGCTTTGACACAGCCATGAACACCGCTTTGCAGATGGTTGACCGAATTCGTGACACGGCGCAGTCTCACGACCGCTGCTCGCTTGTTGAGGTAATGGGACGCCGCTGCGGCGACATTGCCCTGCAAACCGGCATTGCGACGGGCGCCACCGCTATTTTGGTGCCCGAGGTCGAATACAACATTGAGCGCGACGTTATTGCAAGAATAGTAAACACCCAAAAAACCGGCAAAAAGCACTTTATCATAGTGGTTGCCGAGGGCGTGGGCAGAGTGAGAGACCTTGCCAAATATATTGAGCAAAGGTTGGGCATAGAGGCAAGAGCCACCATACTCGGTCATGTTCAGCGCGGCGGCTCGCCCACCTTGCGCGACAGAGTAGTTGCCAGCCAGATGGGCTACAGAGCCGTTAAGCTGCTTAAGGAAGGCATGGGCAACCGCGTTGTTGTTATGCGCGACGGCAAGATCACCGACCTTGACATCAACGAGGCTCTTGAAATGGAGCGCGTGTTCGATATGGAGCTTTACAAGGTTGCAATGACTATTTCCATTTAATTTGCGGCAGTATAAGGGCGGATG
Organism: uncultured Ruminococcus sp.; assembly: GCA_902798365.1. Taxonomy (GTDB): domain Bacteria; phylum Bacillota; class Clostridia; order Oscillospirales; family Acutalibacteraceae; genus Ruminococcoides. The sequence continues at coordinate 13,477 of CADBWP010000023.1, read as the reverse complement.
GTTGTCCGCCCTTTTTACGCATATTTCCCGAAAGGAATTTTGATTATGCCATCAAAGCTGAAAAAAATGTTTCAGGATCTTATAATATACTCCGCCCTGCTGTCGGACTGTGAAAAGCCCGACTTTAAAAACGACGCGCTGGCGGGCGTTCGCGCAAACTTTTTCAACGCCAAGGGCTCACCCCAGACAGAGCGCACCGAGCTTGTGCTGGACGGCAGAGACTGCGCGCTGTACTGCACCATGAAGCGCGGCGAGCCGCTCAGCTGGAAAATCACGCGCGGCGGAGCTCCGTATCAGACGGTGAAGCGGTCGTTTGACGGCAGCTATTGCGTTATAACCTACGGCGACAACGGCATAGTGACAAAGCGGCAGTTTTTCGGCATCGACCACCTGTGGCGCAGGACGGAATACTATGACAACCGGCTTGAAAACAAGATAACGGCTGTGCTTTCGCCCAAAAAGCCCGAAAAGCCCGACGTGCTCATCTGCGAAAAATTTACCGAAAACGGCAAGGTGAGAACCGAGCTTTTCCCCTCCCCCACCTCAACCAAAAAGCGCTGCTCGGGACTTATATACTCAAACTGCGGAATGATTTGGTATGACGAGAGCTTTCGCCCGGCAGACGCCCCGACAGACGAAGCGCAGGACGAAAACGGCGGCTTCCGCTTTGCGCCCGAGAGCTTTTCGACAGCGGCAAACGCCGACCTGCTCGACCTTAAAAACGCGCCCTACCTGACGGCAGAGGATATTCCCGCTCCCGACTCGACGCCTCAGACGACTGAGGAGCCCTCAGAAACGGAGTATTCCGCGTATGACAAGATAGAGAGCATTTTGTTTGAGGCGCACAAGACGAACAAGAACATCTTCGGCGAGCTGGCAAGCCACGCCGCAGATGAAGAAATACACGAACAAAAAAACGAAACAGAAACAACTCCGCAGCCCGACGCCGTGACAGATACGGAAGCGGAAACAGAGCCCGAGACCGTGACAGAAGCCGAACCCGAAACGGAAACGGAAACAGAACCCGAAGCCGTGACAGAAGCCGAGCCCGAAACGAAAACGGAAACAGAACCCGAAGCCGCGCAGGAGCCCGAGCGTGAGCACGAGCCGGTTGAAACGGAAGTCTGCGAGGAGGGCGAGCCGGATACGGTCATCCCCACCAAAAACGGAGTTTATGCCTATTACGGCGAGGTTGACGACGAGGGCAGGCGGCAAGGCAGAGGCCGCACCGCAACGCCCGACGGGCTTACCTCTTACGACGGCGAATATCTTGACGACAAGCGCGACGGCTTCGGCGTGTGCTATTACCGTCAGGGCAGCCCCAACTATGCAGGCGACTGGAGCGACGGCAACCGCGAAGGCAGAGGCGTTGGCTACCGCCTGAGCGACGGCACCATGCACGCAGGCAAATGGAGCAAAAACACGCCCGAGGGCTTTGGCGCAAGGTTTGACCGCGAGGGCAACTTCCTTGACGTGTGCACCTATGTGGGCGGCGTTCGCAACGGCAAAAGCGTTTCGTTTGACGAGGACGGCAACGTAGTCGTAAAAATGTGGAAGGACGGAGAACAGGTTTCGGAAAAAATAATCTCCGATTGATTTATTTCGGGAAGACAGCTTCGCTTTGGAAAAAGCTTTGTTCCCGACCGAACCCAAAAAGGATAAAATATGGAAAAACTGAAAGAATCGCTTTTTATTTTCGGCAACAGGTTCATTCTGTTCGCCGTGGTGCTTGTGGCAGGCGCCCTTGTCGCCAAAATACTGCTTGGGCTGATAAAAAAGATGCTGCTCAAGTCAAAGCTTGACCACACCGCAAAAACCTTTTTGTTCTCGCTTATCAGGGTGGCGCTTTACTCTGTTGTAACGGCAACGGCGCTGGGCAGCGCGGGCATTGACATAAGCTCGCTGATAACCGCGCTGGGAGCCGCCGCGATAACCGCCGGTCTTGCCATGCAGGACACGCTGAAAAACCTGGTGAGCGGCTTTATCATCCTGATTAACAAGCCCTTTACCGCAGGCGATCTTATAGAAATTGAGGGCACCGAGGGCTTTGTTGACAGCATACGCATTTTTTACACGCGGATCCACACCTTTGACAACAAGGCGGTGCAGATACCCAACTCAAAGCTCACCTCAGCCTGCGTGGTCAACTGCTCGCTGAACGAAACGCGCCGCGTGGGACTTAAGTTCACCGTGAGCTATGAGGACAGCCTTGCCAAGGTTAAGAGCGTTATCTATGACGTCATTGCCAAAAACGAAATGATCCTGACCGACCCCGAGCCGAAGGTGTATATCTCGAACCACCTTGACAGCGGCGTTGAGGTCACGGTTTTCGTCTGGGGCATGCATGACGACTACTTCCCCATTTTGTTTTATATGGAAGAAAATGTAAAGCTGGCGTTTGACGAAAACGGGATCACCATTCCATATCCGCATGTTCAGCTTTTGAATAATAAGTGAATATCAGGGCATAATAACGGCGTCGTGTAAAAGCGGCGCCGTTTTACTATACTATAATTAAGGATTGATTTTTATGAAAAAGCTATTTTGCGCGCTGTTTGCCGCGCTGATGATCACCTCGGCGTTGTCGGGCTGCGGCGAGACCGCCGAAAAAACCGTATCCACAGGCAAGGAGCTTGTCACAGATGTTGTGTCGGGCGCAGGCGAGATAATAAGCGGCATGGGCAGCGACGTGTCGGAAGCCGTGTCGGACGCCGAGGATAACCTTGACCGAATGCAGAGCAACGGCACGGTGTCGGACAGCGACGGAGTTATAGATAATTAGAGCCTTAGCTTAACGTTCAGCTCCGAACGCAGCTGCTTGATTATCTTTTTTTCAAGGCGAGAGATATACGACTGCGAGATGCCCAGCATATCGGCAACCTGCTTTTGGGTATGCTCGGTGTTGCCGTTGAGCCCGAAGCGCAGCTCCATAATGCGCGATTCTCTGCCGCCCAGCCGCGCCACCTCGCCCAGCACCATGCGGCGTTCAAGCTCCGCCTCAAGCCCTGTGTTTATCTCGTCGGCGTCGCTGCCCAAAATGTCGCACAGCAGCAGCTCGTTGCCGTCGCGGTCGGTTTTGAGCGGCTCGTCGATCGAGATCTCGTTTTTCAGCTGAGACGACTTGCGCAGGAACATCAGAATCTCGTTCTCTATGCAGCGCGAGGCGTAGGTGGCAAGCTTTATGTTCTTCTCGGGCGAAAAGGTGTTGACCGCCTTGATAAGCCCGATGGTCCCGATAGAGATAAGATCCTCGGCGCCCGCGCCCGGCGACTCGAATTTTTTGGCGATATACACCACAAGCCGCAGGTTGTGCACGATAAGCGGCTCGCGCGCGGATTCGTCGCCTGCGCTTATCCTGCGCATTATGTCCGCCTCCTCCGCCTTGCCCAGCGGCGGCGGAAGAGCGTCGCTGCCGCCTATGTACAGCATGTATTCGCCGCTCATTATTATTGCTTTAAGTCTTAAAAGTATTCCCAACATAACATACCTCTATTCATTGTTGATAAGCGCGGCAGGCACCACAGCCTTTACCTCGCCCAAAAGTGCGCCGCTGCACACTCCCACATACAGCCCGTTGCCCACGGGAGCACCGTCTATGCTTACGGCGTTGGGGCGAAAGCCCTTTAAAAAACCGCCGCCGCCCAGGCTGTTGAACGGGATAACGCGAAAGCCGCGGTCACCGAAGGGGTCAAATGCAAAGCACTCCGCCTCTGCCACAATTACGGGATCGCCCGAAAACGGCTCCTTTACCTCGCAGCCCGTATCGACAAGCGCGTCAAGCTCGGCAATGCCGCTGTCGCATACTATCAGCACGCGGCACACGCGCCTTGCCGCCCCCGAGCCGCGAAGTCTGCGGAACAGCCGTGCCGCGCCGTAGCACACCAAAGTAAGCAAAACGAGCAGCACGGGGTTTATGTTGAAATAAACAACGTCGTTGTATATCTCTATTCCGCGCGGACGCAAAAGCGTGAGCAAAAACATCATAACTCCGCAAAACGAAAACGAGAACGCGAAATATACCGCCGTCCGCTTTATAAATGCCGCAGGAGAGGCTCTGCCGAAGGCTGCAAATATCACAGCCGCGGCAAAAACCATATCCGCCGTCAAATTGAGCGGCGCCGGCATTGACGGAAGCAGCGCGGCAAGGCTTGCCGCTCCGCCGACCGATGCGCCGAGGATAAGCCTGCCCAAGCCCGCGCGCAGGTGCAGACACCGCCGCACGCACAGCAGCAGCATAAAGTCGATAAAGATGTTTACTGCAACAAGCACATCTACATAAACCGTTTTCACAGTATCACCCTTGCTTATTATCGCATATACTGCGGATAAACAATGTCACATTATGTACAGGAGGAAAAATTATGCTGGCAGGTATTATAATCGGCTTGTTTGCGGGCGGCTTTTTGGGCGTAAGCCTTATGTGTATTTTGTATTACAGCGAATAACAAAACAGACGATTTTCCCGTTTCGGAGTATTTTACGTTTATTTGAGATAAGTTCTTCCCATTTCGGAATAATGATTTGAAATCTTTATCAAGTATTGTTTTTACGTTTTTCATAAATCATCAACCGGTCGCGGTTTTCGCGTGATCCCCGCCTTTTAGTAATAAAAATCTCAAAAAAACTTGAAAACCCCGAAAAAATTGTGTATAATATTGTAGGAATTTGATTCCACAATTATTTCAGGAGGGAAAAAATTTGGAAAAACTGTTCAAGCTCAAAGAGAACGGCACCAATGTCAGAGTTGAAGTTATCGCAGGTATAACCACATTTCTGGCTATGGCGTACATTCTCGCAGTAAACCCAAGCATTTTGTCGGCTTCCGGAATGCCTGCCGACGCCATTTTTGCGGCTACTGCCATCTCGGCGGCATTTGCCACGCTTATCATGGCTTTCTTTGCCAACTATCCAGTAGTGCTTGCCTCGGGCATGGGTCTTAACGCCTACTTTGCGTTTACCGTTGTGCCCCAGCTTGCGGAGCAGGGAATCACCGACCCGTGGAGGGTTGCGCTGACCGCGATTCTGTGCGAGGGCGTTATCTTTATCATTCTCTCTATCTTCAAGTTCAGAGAGACTTTGGTAAACAGGGTTCCCAAAAACCTTAAGCTCGGCATTTCGGCAGGTATCGGTCTTTTTATTGTTATTGTAGGACTTAAGGGCGCGGGCATTGTTACAACTGACGCGTACTTTGACGGCGAGACTGTCCAGTCCTCTACCCTTGTAACCATGGGTCACCTGGGCAACGCGGGCGTTGTTCTTGCACTTGCCGGCATCATCATCGTTGCGGCGCTGTGGCACTTCAAGGTAAGGGGCTCTATCCTTATCGGAATCCTTGCCACCTGGGTGCTCGGCATTATCGCTCAGCTCACCGGCTGGTATCAGGGTCCTTCGCTCATTCCCGATTTTTCAAACTACTCGGTATTCGGCCCCATCTCGAGCATGGCGTCAAACACCCTGTTCAAGTTTGATTTTGCCTATGTGGGCGCAAACTTTGTAAACTTCGCGGTAATCGTATTCGCGTTCCTGTTTGTAGATCTGTTCGACACCGTTGGCACGCTTATCGGCGTTGCTCAGGAGGGCGGACTTCTTGACAAAAACGGCAAGCTTCCCAAGGTTGGCCGCGCGCTTATGGCTGACGCTATAGGCACCGTCGGCGGCGCATGCCTGGGTACCTCTACCGTTACCTCTTATGTTGAATCCACTACAGGCGTTGCCGAGGGCGGTAAAACAGGTCTTACCGCGTTCACCTCTGCCATTCTGTTTATTCTTGCTATTCCGCTCTACCCCATCTTCCTTGCAATTCCTTCGTTTGCCACCACTCCCGCGCTGGTATTCGTAGGTCTGCTCATGCTCAAAAACGTGACCAAGATGGACTTTGACTCGGACATTGCCGACACCGTTGGCGGCTTCTTCGCTATCATTATGATGCCCTTTACATACTCAATTGCAAACGGCATTATGTACGGCATCTGCGCGTGGGTCATCCTCAAGGTTATTACAGGCAAGATCAGGGACATTCACCCCGTTATGTGGGTATCGTTCGTGCTGTTCATTGTGAGAATAGTCACCATTATTTGCGGCGTTTCTTCGTGATTATATGTTTAGCAAATAATGCAAAAAGCCCGGTTCGCTATATGGCGGATCGGGTTTTCTGCATTGCTAATAACTGTTTATTTACTCAGGCTTCATGCGCATTTTTCAAAAACGGCATTGACAATACATTGCGTTGTAATTTATAATAAAAGCAGGAATTTTGAAAGGATGACTGAACGTGACGGAAGAAAAAATATACGAGCTGCACCTTCCCTATCCCGGCAAGGGCGAACGGCTTGTGCGCGTTTTTGTGCCCGAACACCGTGAGGGCGAAACCCTGCCCGTGATATACATGACCGACGGTCAAAACCTGTTTGACGAGGAAACGAGCACCTTCGGCTGCTGGCACACCCGTGAGGCGGTGAGAGCTTCGCTCGAAAGCGGCGCGGGCGCGGCGATAATTGTGGGTATCCACGCCGACCCCGACCCCTTCGGCCGTACGGACGAGCTTACGCCGAAATGCATCGGCACGATTTGTTGTCCGCCCGAGCTGCCCGACGAGCTGATAATAAACCTGCAGCCAAAGGGCGAGATATTCGACGACTTTTTGGTGAACACCGTTATGCCTGCCGTTGAGGCGCGGTTCCCGGTGCAAAAGGGACGCAGCGCAACTGCTGTGTGCGGAAGCTCCTCGGGAGGCCTGCAGGCGTACTATACGGCTGTCGCCCATCCCGATATTTTCTGCGCGGCAGGAGTGCTGTCACCCGCGTTTTTGGTTTACAAGCCCGGCGACATTCAGCGTTGGACGGCGGAAATGCTTCGCCCCGGAATGCCGTTTTTGTACATATACAGCGGCGCAGGCGACAAACAGGAAGAGATTATTTGCAGATTTACCGAAGAGGTGTGCGGATTTTTGACCGAGTGCTATCCGCCCGGAGGCTTTTGCGAGGTAATACTGCCCGAAAACATTCACCACGAATCCGCGTGGGAGCCGATCTTCACCGACTTTCTGCACACCTTTCTTACGCGCAAAGAGGAGCTTTGACCCGTACCTGTCAACGGCAAAACCGGCGCGGAGGGTAATTTGACATGACTGACGAACACCTTATGAAAGCCGCGCAGGATCTGATTTATCTGCTGTCCTGCGCCGTGAACAACACAAAACCCGACAGCGAACGCTGCGCCGCCATGGAGCCTGAGGATTTGTACGGGCTGGCGGAGTACCACGGCGTGGCGTCGGCAGCCGCCCACGCGCTTGAACGCACGGCGGAGCTTCCGCGCGCGTTTGATCAGGCAAAAAAGAAGGCGATACGCAAGCTGGCGCTGTTTGACATTGAGCGTGCAAAAATACTTGACGCGCTTGAACAAAACGGCGTGTGGTATATGCCGCTCAAGGGGATAATACTGAAAGACCTCTACCCAAAGACAGCCATGCGCGAAATGAACGACAATGACATTCTGTGCGACGAAAGCAAAGCTGAGACCGTGCGCGGCATTATGGAGGAGCTGGGCTACACCTGCGACCTATACGGCATGTTTCACCACGACGTGTATTCCAAGCCGCCCACGCTCGAATTTGAGATGCACCGCGCGCTTTTCAGAGAGGACACCTCTCCCCTGCTGTCGCGCTATTACTCCGGAATTAAGGACAGGCTTCTTCCCGACGATGGAAAACGCTTTGGCTGTCACATGTGCGACGCCGATTTTTACATTTATCTTTTGTGCCACATGTTCAAGCACTACTCAAACGCGGGCACGGGTCTGCGCTCGCTGCTCGACGTTTATGTGTTCACCCGGGAGCGATATGCTGCGCTTGACAGGGATTATCTCTCGAAAGAGCTTGAAAAACTGAAGCTGACGGAATTTGAGGAGAATATTCGCGGTCTGGCGCATGATGTTTTTTCGAGAAAAGAATTAAGCGAGAGCCAGCGCGGCATGTTAGGCTATCTGCTTGCCTCGGGCTCGGACGGCGCCTGGGGCATAATGGAGCACAACTCCCTTCTGAGAAAAATGGGCGGCGACAGCAGCAACAAGCGGAGGTATCTGCTTAAGAGGGTGTTTATATCGGGCGAAAGCCTTCAAAAACAATACCCGTTTTTTTACAGGCACAAGGCGCTGTACCCCCTGCTGTTCCTTTACCGCCCCGTTAAGGGAGCTGTGACCCACCCGAAGGGTATAATTGACGAAGTAAAAAAGGTGATACGCTTTAAAAAAAGCGAGGAATAAACCGCCCTGCTCAAACGGCACGGCGGTTTGTTATTTTGTGAAAAAGTCGGAAAATCATTGACAAAATATGAGTTTTTAGGTAAAATTATTATGTGAAAAATCTACTAAAAGGAGGTAGTGTCAACGAAAAACAAAAAATTCAGGCATGAGTTTAAATATATCATCTCCTCAGCCGAGGATGCGATCCTTGAAAAACGTGTATCGTCGCTTATAAAGCGCGATCCGCACGCGGGCGAAAGCGGCATGTATTCCATACGCAGTCTGTACTTTGACAGCTACTGCGACCGCTGCTACTACGAAAACGAAAACGGCACCGACCCGCGCGAAAAATTTCGCATACGCATATACAACGCCTCGGCAAAGAGAATATCGCTTGAGTGCAAGCGCAAGGAGCGGTCTAAGACGCTGAAAACCTCTTGCCTTATAACCGAGGAGCAATGCCGCAGCCTTATGGCGGGGCGACCTCCGCGCGATATTGCCGAAAATCAGCAGGTGCTGCGCAGGCTGAGCGTGCTTATGATGTGCGAGCTGTTCCGCCCGAGGGTTATCGTGGAGTATGAGCGCGCGCCATACATTTGCAAAAACGGCAACGTTCGCGTCACCTTTGACCGCAACATTCGGTCGTCGTCGCAGGTGGAGCGGTTTTTGGAGAAGGATATTTTTACGCGACCCATAATGCCTGCGGGGCAAAGGCTTATCGAGGTGAAGTTTGACGAGTATATTCCCGACTACATAAAAGAGAGTCTGGAGATAGGCTCGCTTGCTCGAACCGCCTTTTCAAAGTATTATTTATGCAGAAAATTCAACACGGGAGGAAGCTATGTCATTTAAAGATATTTTTAAGCAGTCGTTTTTAAACGGTTTTTCAACGGGAGTGGATACCGTCACGGTCATCTTCGGTCTGTGCGTGGCGTGCGCGCTGGGAGTTTATATTTTCTTTGTGTATAGGGCAGTCACGCGCAAAACCTTTTACAGCAAAAACTTCAACATATCGCTTGTTGCCATGGCGGTGATTACAGCCGCAATAATCCTTACCATCCAGTCGAACATCGTAATATCCCTGGGCATGGTGGGCGCGCTGTCTATCGTGCGCTTCCGCACCGCAATAAAAGACCCGATGGATCTGGTGTTTTTGTACTGGGCGATAAGCGTCGGCATTATCTGCGGCGCGGGTCTGTCTATGATATGCATAGTGCTGTGCCTGGTTATGACGGTAATAGTACTGCTGCTTACGAAATACCCCAACAAAAGGCTTAGCATGCTGCTTATTGTTAACAGCGCAAAGCCCGAGAACGAAAAAGAGATAATGGAAAAGGTGAAGAGCGGCGCCAAGGCGTACAAGCTGCGCTCCAAAAACCTGACCCCGACCTCGCTTGACCTTATTATTGAGCTTAAGGTTGACGAGGACAGCGCTTTGGTGCGCGATGTTTTGCAGGTTGAGGGCGTGACCGCCGCCTCGCTTATGTCTCACGACGGCGAAACCACCGTATCCTGATGTAAAGCCATGAAAAAAACAATAAACAAACGAACTGTTGTCATAGTTCTGGGCTTTGTCGTTATGGCGGCAGCGCTTATCTTCTGCCTGACCGCAGACAGGGGCGACGCCGTGAGCGACCTGCGCTTTACCGTGCCGTCAGAGAAAACGACGGAAAGCATTTCGGTGTTCGGTGCGGACGGAACGGACTATGTGTTTTTGCCGTCTTATGCCGACACCGCGCGCATGAGCCTTTCGTGTCCTGCGGGCTGCGAGGTGTATATCGGCGGCAAAAAATACACGGGCGAGGGCTTTTTTAAGGACATTGCCCTTGACGCCGGGCTGCCGCTGCGCATAACCAACTCGGTGGGAGCCGACGTGTATTCAGGCACGATAATGTTCAAGCAGTCAAAGAACATTCCCGCGCTTTCGATAAGGCTTGTGGAGGGCTCGCTTGAGGACATTAACGCAAGCAAAACAAAAACCGTGCGCGAAACGGGCGTGTGCTCGCTTATCACCGCAGACGGCACGGCGGACTATATAGGCGAATTCAAAAACATATCGGGCAGGGGCAACAGCACATGGCTCGCCTACAAGCGCCCGTACAACCTGCGCTTTAAAAACAGCACAAGCCTGTTGCAGATGAAAAGCGCCGAAAAGTACTGCCTGCTGGCAAACGCCTACGACACCTCTTCCCTGCGCAACAAGATCGCCTATGACGCGGCGAAGGAGCTTGACATGGAATACTCGGTTGACTGCAACTATGTCGATCTGTACGTTGACAGCGAATATCTGGGACTGTATATGATAACCCCGGCGGTTGACGCAGGCGATGGCAGGCTTGTGGGCATTACCGACCTTGAAGAAAAAAACAGGCAGAAGGCTGCCTTTGACCTGTCAAGATACGACGTGTTTACCGAACGCAGCGGCGACACGCTGAAGCAGGGCTATTCATTTGCCGAGGAGCCCGACGACGTTACGGGCGGCTATCTTGTGGAAACCGACCTCTCCGACCGCTTTACAAACACCGACGGCTACTTTCAGCTTGACTCCGACAGGCTGTTCCACATCAAGTCGCCTCGGCACATCTCACGCGCGGAGCTGGATTATATATCGGACATCTTTGCAAAAATAAGCGCCGCAGACGGGGATCTGAGCGAGATAATCGACCTTGAATCGTGGGCGAAGCTGTTTTTGATAAAGGAGTTTATAGGCGACACCGAGGGAAGCAGCCTGTACTTTTACAAGGACGCCGACAGCATCGACCCAAAGGTATATGCCGGGCCGCTGTGGGACTGCGACCTTACCATGGGGCTTGCCTGGAAGGCGCAGATACCGCCCGACTTTGCCTACTTTACCTACTACGGCATTTTAGGCGACGTTTATCAAAACCCGGAGTTTCATTCACAACTTGTGAGCCTTTACACCGACGAGTTTTTGCCGCTTCTGAAAGAAATCACAGACGAAAAGATAGACAGCTACGCCGACGTCATCCGCAGCTCCTACGATATGGACAAGATACGCTGGAGCACCGCCGACAAGCCCTTCTGGGTGGTTCAGCACAGCACGATAGACGAGGACGCGGCGGCGATAAAGGAATACCTGACAGGACGCAGGGAGTTCTTCAACAGCTATCTTAGAGACGGCAAGGACTATGTGTTCATCCATCTTGTTTCGGCTCACGCAAACGAAAAATATCCCCTGCAATACTATTATTCCGTGCTGCGCGGCGAAGGAATACCCGAGCTGCCCGTTCCCGAGGATGAAAACTACATTTTTGAGGGCTGGTACAGCGAGGACGATCCCGAAACAATGGTGACCCAAGGCACGGCTGTGACCGAAAACATCACGCTTAAGGCAAAATGGCGCCTTAAGGACGGCAGCATAATTGGCAAGGTACAGGAAGTGATCAGGGATTACCTTGAGTACGGCTCTCAAAGCGAGCTTATCGGCACCGTGATAGTGATAGGGCTGATAATGATATCGGCGCTGATTTTCCTTGTTATTTTCATAAAGGACATACGCGCCGGCATGCGGTCACGCCGCTCACGAAAAAACAATGAGATCAGATAAATACCTACAACAAAAAGGGAGCACGACGCTCCCTTTTTGTTATGTATCAATATTCTGTTTTGACGGAATCAACGCCATACTTCGCCTTAAACTCCTCAAGGTCGCGCGGCGAACGGATAAGCATTACCTCATAAAACCGCCCGTCGTGTCTGTCCTTAAAGCCTGCCACCCTTTCGCCCGTGCAAATAGAGCTGCGCACGACAGCGTAATGCGTTTCGGGACTGAACGCGGGCGAATCAAAGCCTGTGTTGATTTTTGAGTGTTTTTTGAAAAGACCGATAAAAACCACCCCGTTGGTATCAATTCTTCAAATAAAGCATGTTTATTTGCTTTCCTTCAGCAGTCTGTTGCCCTTTCCTATATAGATGAGGAACATTATGCTTTCAACGGTTTTTAAGATATTCGCAATCACGCCGAACGGCATTGAAAGGCTTTCTCCAAGCTCCTTGCCGAAAATCAGCTCAAACACGCGCACTATTATCTCAAAGCCGATGGCAATGTATATCACCCTGAAAATGTTATTGCCCTTTTTGGTCATTTCGGGCTTTCCGAGGCGCTCCGAGATATGCATTATACCGTGAATTATGTAGTGCACAAGGAAAAACTGCGCCACATCCTCCGCGATCTCAATAATAAAGGAAACAACGTGATTTCCGTAAAAGAACTCTCCGGCAAGGGTCAGCACAAGCAGGGCGATGATTGAGAACAGCGACACCTTAAAGGCGGACTCGTCCCTTCCTGCGCGCAGGATACCGACTATCTCCAAAATATACGCCGCAGCATATACTCCGCCGGCGACAAGCAGCGCAATGACTGCTGCCGCTGCAAGTCCGGCAAACCGCAGATCGTCATAGAACAGCAGCCCCGTGACGGAACTTATGACCGCGAGCACCGAGGCTGCCAGCCCGATAACCTCAGACACAAAGATTTTTTTAACGCCGTCGGCGGCGTTAGGATATTTCATAAACTCTCCCCCTTGCCGAGCAATGCATAAAGGATTATATCACGCCGCACCGCTTTGTGTCAACAGGAATATGGCAGGGGGATAGTTATCGGGGAATTGGTAGATGGAAAATGTTAATCAAATAACTTGATAGGTATAATACTCTGTTTCAGTCGAACTGGAAAGAATGGCTATATGGTCGTCAGCGACAAGATCAGCGTCAGCAAGACCAGAAACGAAGGCCTCGACAAATGCTTCAACGGCGATTATGATTACTCAGCCTTCAACCGCAAGGGCACCATCAAGGCGATCCAGCTTGGCGACAAAGCCGTTAAGGTAACTAACCTCAATCTCTTTGAATACGTTTCCTACGACGACGACCGTCTCTCATTCATCTTAGATGTTGACGAGGACATAAAGATCACCAACGCTTCCGCATACTATGTAAGAGTATTTAAGGTATACTGATCAATCACCCGATAACCAAACCAAAACGCTCCCACCCGGGAGCGTTCTTGCTGTAGAAAAAGCTCTGCGAAATCTGAACTTTTGCTTTAGATTCGGGTTTTCTACAGTCCGAAACATTTTCTTTTCCAAAAAATTACAAACTTTTTAAAAAATCTCCGATCTTTGCAAAGAAGTTGCAAAGGTCGGTTTGCTATACTTTAGTCACAGTCAAGGGAAACACAAAGCAGCGACGCGCTGCACCCGGTTCCGCCTTTGGAAAC